>JAEWGR010000082.1 GCA_023388195.1 Bacillota bacterium | reverse complement strand
GCGCCGGCCTTTTCGATATCTTTGGCCATATTAACATAGTATTTTAAATCATATTTAGCCCGGGCCGGGTCCAGGATGTCGCCGGCATAGCAGATCGCTACTTCGGCCACCTTGCCGGACTGCCGCACAGCGTCTATGGAGGCGGTCATCCCGGCCAGCCAGTTCAGGCTGTCAAAAATCCGGAACACGTCGATACCGGCTTCGGCAGCATGAGCCACGAAAGCACGGATGACATTGTCAGGGTAACTGGTATACCCAACCGCGTTTGAGCCGCGCAGCAGCATTTGAAACAGAATATTGGGTGTCCGTTTTCTCAGCTCCTCGAGGCGCTGCCAGGGATCTTCCTTCAGGAATCTGTAGGCCACATCAAAGGTTGCTCCCCCCCACATCTCGAGCGAAAACAGATTTGGCAGCATATGAGCCGTCGGTGAGATAACGTTCAGCATGTCATAGGTACGCATCCGGGTGGCAAGCAGGGACTGATGGGCGTCACGCAGAGTGGTGTCGGTTAATAATACCTCTTTTTGTTCTTTAACCCAGGCCATTAAACCATCTGGTCCGCGCTGATCAAGAATTTGTTTAGTTCCGGCAGGCAGCGGGCTTGTGGGGGTTTTGGGAAGTCTAAGCGGCGGAAATCCCGGTTTGGCGCGCTTGGGAAGTCCCTCAAAGCCGTTAACGGTTGTTTCGGCCAGGTACTTAAGCAGCTTAGTTCCCCGGTCCTGCGGGATGGGAAAAACAAAGAGTTCAGGGGTGGTATCGATAAAAGTGGTGTAATAATGACCACTCAGAAAGTCTGGATGATTGACAACATTATAGAGAAACGGGATGTTGGATTTGATGCCGCGGATGCGGAACTCATGGAGGCAGCGTTTCATTTTCGCAATGGCGCTTTTATGGGTGAGACCGGAGGTGGAGACCTTGACAAGCAACGAATCGTAGTAAGGGGTGATAACCGAACCGGCATAGGCATTGCCGGCATCAAGGCGCACCCCAAAGCCGCCGCCGCTGCGATAGGCTGTTATTTTACCCGTGTCAGGCATAAACTGATTAGCCGGATCTTCTGTTGTTACCCGGCACTGAATGGCATGGCCGTTACAGGTTATGGAATCCTGGCTGGGGATGCCGATATTTTCGTCGCTCAGGCGGGCACCGTCGGCAATATATAACTGAGCCTGAACGATGTCGATCCCGGTGATCATCTCGGTGATCGTGTGCTCAACCTGGATACGGGGATTAACCTCAATAAAATAAAACTGGCTGTCCGGTGTAACCAAAAACTCAACCGTGCCGGCACTGACATACTTAACCGCTTTCATCAGTTTAACGGCGGCATTGCAGATAGCATGACGCAATTCGTCGGGAAGAGAGATGCTGGGGGCAATCTCAATTACTTTCTGATGGCGCCGCTGCACGGAACAATCCCGCTCATAGAGGTGAATGATATTGCCGTGCCGGTCGCCCATAATCTGAACCTCAATATGTTTGGGGAACTCAAGCAGGCGCTCAAGGTAAATCTGGTCATCGCCAAACGAGGCTTTGGCTTCCGATTTGGCGCGCATATAAGACTCTTCCAGCGCAGCCTCAGTCCGGACAATTCTCATTCCCCGGCCGCCGCCGCCTAAGATTGCTTTAATAATGAACGGATAGCCATATTGCCGGGCAAAGGCTTTCACATCATCGACGCTGTTTACCGGGCCGTTGCTGCCGGGGATTACCGGCAGGCCTGCGGCCACCGCCTGGGCACGGGCATTTATTTTATCGCCAAACATGGCTAAGTGCTCTATGTCCGGGCCAATAAAAATGATATCTTCTTCTTTACAGCGTTTGGCCAGATTAATGTTTTCCGACAGAAAGCCGTAACCGGGGTGAATGGCATCTACACCGCGGTTTTTGGCAATCTGCAGTATGCCTTCAATATCCAGATAGGCATCAACCGGGCTCTTATCCTCGCCGATTAAATAGGCTTCATCGGCTTTATAGCGGTGCAATGAGAAAATATCTTCCTTGGAATAGATTGCAATTGTGCGTATTCCTAACTCATTACAGGCGCGTATAACCCTGATGGCAATTTCGCCGCGATTGGCAACAAGTACTGTCTGAATTTTTTTCATCTAATTCCCTCCCAATGCAAGCAATAGTGCATGATAAAAATACAACTGTCATTGGTAATTTACCACCGATTTACAAAAAACACAAGCTAATATTGGGAAAAACATTGCTGTTATCATAATAAATAATATGGAGGGCCGTAGTCTATAAATCTACATTTTTCGCATATTCCACATAACTTTTTACAAGCTCTTTCAATTCCTTGCTCACCGTTTGTTTAACCGAGCCTGGCGGCAAGGGCTCAGTGCCTGCATCTTCGGGGACTGTTTCCAGGGCTTCAACGACTTCCGGGGCTGTTTCAACAGGCAGGGGAATTTCCGTTTGCGGCTCCTTCGGCATCACTTATGCTCCCTCCAGTCACTATAATTTGATAAATCAGAAAATTACTGTGGAAAATATTGTAATATAGTTATATAATAAGTAATAGTAAGTAGTCTAGTCAATAAACTACAAAAAAAACAAATAAAAAAACAAAAAAACATGAAGTCAGGTCAGGTGGTGGCAAATGGGGTGGCTGGTACGGATACTGGTATCAATCAAACATGAGATTATTACAGGTACAATTTGCGGCCTGGATATGGAGGGCGAACCGGTTTCTTATGCCAAAATACCAAGAGACAAGTTTGCTGTAGAGCTTGGTCAGCTGACCGAAGCCCTCATAGAATCGGTTCAGAGCAGTAACTTTACCCCACTTACGGTACATATCAGCTGGATGTGCAAACTGCGCCTCGAGCAGGGCGTCCGCTTGTCTGATATTATGGCTTTTTTTGATTTATATGAAACCGCTGTTAAAGATGCCATGTCCATTTATTTAAAAGAGGATCTGGTCAGCCTGAACAGGTACCGCCGGGAGATTGATTCTTTGCTGGACCGGGTCCGGGTTTTTGTCTCGGAGTATTTTTTTACGCTGTATGAAGAAACGGTGTATGCGCAGTTTGAGCAGTTAAGAACAATTAATGAAATTACGGCTTATCTCACTTCTTCGCTTGATCTGAATGAAGTCCTCGACTTTATTGCCGTCAGTTCCATCCGTCTATTTAAGGCTGACTGCGGCAGTATTTTGCTAATAGATAAAAACGGGAGCCTCCACGCACCGGTTACGGCAGGCTGGCATGATGCCGGCTCGTCGGCCGTCATTGCCGACACCATTGCTTATTCAACAGGGGTTATGGAGTGGAATTATGAAGACTTATTGTCAGATCATATGCATAATATCTTTAAAAACGAGAGTCTTTCGACAGTAAAGGCAATCAAGCTTTATCTGCAGGAACTGACAATTGGCGTTCTGATTATCGGCTACCGGTCAAACCGGCGTACGACGCCGGTTGATCAAAAACTGCTGGAGACCTTTGCCAATCATGCGGCTATCGCCGTGCACAACGCGCAGCTGTATGGTGATGCTGATTTCAAATTACAGCAGCGGATTCAGGAAGTAACCGTCATCCTGGAGCAGAAGCGGGCAATTATGCATTGTATGCGGGAAGGCGTGGTTGCCATCAATGCCGACGGCTATATCGATTTGGCCAATCATGAAGCCAAGCGGCTGCTGGGCCGGGACGATAATATTATCGGCCGGCATATCCGTGATATTATTCCCAACTCCCGGCTGCCGATTGTGCTGAAAAACAGACAGGCCGAATATGACCAGGAGCAGGAAATCGGCACGAAGGTCATTATTACCAACAGAGTGCCGCTGCTGGTGGACGGGGTCGTCATCGGGGCCATTGCCACCTTCCGGGACAAGCAGGACGTTAAAATACTGGCAGAGGAGCTGGTGGGGTTAAAAAGCCTGCTGGAATCCATGCGGGCCCAGTCCCATGAGTTTGCCAATAAGCTGCACGCGATATCCGGATTAATCCAGATGAAACAGTATGATAAGGTGGTTGAACTAATTACACTGATGTATAAAAGTCAGCAGGATTTGGTGAGTTCGATTGTTAAGCGCATCAAGGATCAAGCCACAGCCGGACTGCTTATCGGCAAAATCAGCCAGTCCAGTGAGCAGGGGATTGTACTCCGGCTTAACCCCCGCAGCAAGCTGGGAGATTTACCGCCTGTGTTCAGCAGCCTGTCGATGGTGACCGTATTAGGCAACTTAATCAGCAATGCGATGGAGGCAGTCGCGCAATTGCCTACCGAACGGCGGGTGATAGATGTATATCTCTTTGAGGGTAAACAGCATCTGAATATTAAGGTAAGCGATTTGGGCAAAGGGATACCTGAGCCTTATAAGCGAAAAATATATCAACGTGGTTTTTCCACAAAACAAGGTAACAGAGGGGTTGGTTTAGCGCTCGTCAAACAGGAAGTAAAGATTTGCGGCGGCAAAATTACCGTTAATTCGCGGGAGAATGAAGGTACCACATTTTGGGTAAAGATACCGGTAATACCTTGACAGCCCGGAAACGGCAGAAGCATGCCGGGGCTGCAGGGCGTATGCCGACTGCTGGCAATGAAGGGGTGCGGAAATAGATCATCGGTATTTACCGGTAGGACGGACAAGGTACTGGGGTTAACATTGGAGCCTAAACAGTAGGGAGGGGCCGAAATATGGGAATCGATATTGTTATTATAGAGGATGACCCAATGGTGCTCGAACTTCACCGGCAATACATCAGCCAGGTGAAAGGATTTAGGTTAGTGGGACAAGCTGCCAATGCAGCGGACGGCTATAGCATTATCAGGAAGATTAATCCCCAATTGGTGATACTGGATGTTTATATGCCGGGCGACAGCGGTATTGAACTGCTGCGCCGGGTGAGAGCCGAGGGGATTAATATAGATGTTATTCTGGTTACGGCAGCACACCGTTCAGAAACAATTCAACAGGGGATGCAGTGCGGTGTTGTGGATTATATTATCAAACCATTTACCTTTCAGCGCTTTAAAAAAGCCCTGAAGAGTTATCAGCAGTATATTGACAGGATAAGAAACAGCCAGCAGCTGTGTCAAAAAGATATCGACTGTCTAAAGGGTACGTCCGATAAGGATAGTACCCCGAACAGTCTCGAGGATCTAAAAGAGAATATTCCCAAAGGCCTGGATAAAGTAACCCTGGAACTGGTACTGACAAGCATTAATATGCAGGCCGGATACTTTACTGCCAGTGAAATATCCAGGCTGGTTGGGATATCACGGGTAACGGTCCGCCGCTATCTCAACTATCTGTACACCTGTGGCTGGCTGAAGGGAATTTTGTCTTATGGCCCTGTGGGCAGGCCGCTGCATAAATATATTAAAGACGAGCCGTTTTCAATATAGTACAGTACCTTATACAGGCGAAGATGGTAAATAACTCAGAAAACGAGTTGTTTACCGTCTTTTTTTGTGTTTTTATGGGGCAAGCTTATGAATTATATTTACAAAATTATCCTTATTTACCATACAGTATCCAAGCCAGGGTGTGTATCTTATAATTACAACTGTAAGATGTTGCCAAGATAGACCAGCTTCTAGGGGAGGATACCGGACAATGGAAAAAACCCTATCCTTTAGAGTAGCAGATGCTATGCCGGAAGATGTTGGCCAGGGTTACATCCGGATTGATAATGCAGAAATGGATGAGCTTGAAGTCATAATTGGTGATGTTGTTGAAATTCAAGGCCGGAAAACCACGGTGGCTAAAGTAGTCCCTTGTTTCAGTCATTTTAAAAATCAGAACCTGGCGCAAATTGAATCAATTATCAGAGAAAATGCAGGAGTTGGGATTGACGAACGGATAACTGTAAGAAAAGCTGTCCGTCAACCAGCGCAGACAGTGATTTTAAGCCCGCTGGATGTGACCATAGATTTTAGCGATGCCCAGGATCTTAACCATTTAGAGCGGGTGCTAAACGGACTGCCTATTATAACCGGCGACCGGATCAAGGTTAATCTGGCCGGGGCAAGAGGACAGTATTTCACGGTTATCGGTACGGCACCCAAAGGGGCGGTCGTTGTTAATGCCGGTACAAAACTTAAAGTAACCAAAGCCGATGGCGGGGAAGACCGGAGTTTTCGAGCCTCCTATGAAGATGTGGGCGGTCTGGATAAAGAACTCCAGCGTGTCCGCGAGATGGTCGAGCTGCCGCTTAAATATCCTGAGATTTTCCGGCAGTTAGGGGTGGATGCTCCCAGGGGTGTTTTACTCTACGGTCCGCCGGGTACAGGGAAAACACTGATGGCCAGGGCCGTAGCCAGTGAAACCAATGCCGCCTTTATGCATATCAATGGCCCGGAGATTATTAATAAGTTTTATGGTGAAAGTGAGGCGCGGATCAGGGAGATCTTCGAGACCGCCCAAAGGCGGGCACCGGCCATCATTTTTATCGATGAAATTGATGCCATTGCTCCCAGAAGAACCGACGTAATCGGTGATGTGGAAAAACGCGTTGTCGCCCAGTTGCTGGCCCTTATGGACGGACTGAAAAACCGGGGGCAGGTTATTGTAATCGGTGCCACCAATGTGCCGGATATGGTTGACCCGGCACTCCGGCGTCCAGGCCGTTTTGACCGAGAATTGTCCATCAATCCGCCCGATAGAGTCGGAAGATTAAGAATATTAAAAATTCACACCCGTTCCATGCGGGTTGACGCTTCCGTCAATCTGGAGAAACTTTCGCAAATGACGCACGGGTTTGTCGGTGCCGATATCGCCATCCTTTGCAAGGAAGCCGGCATGAATGCAGTCCGGCGGCTGTTGCCGCAGATTGATTTTACCGCCGGTATTAGTGAAGCTGATTTAGACAAATTGAACATAACCATGGATGATTTTTATACCGCCTTCAGGGAAGTAGAGCCTACGGCGACCAGAGAGTTTTTCTCTGACCGGCCCAACCTGAAGTGGGAGCAGGTCGGCGGCATGGCTGACATCAAAGAAAACCTGAAGACGATGATTGAGCTGCCGCTGCAGCACCCGGAATTATTTATCGAGTCTCAGAGCAATATGCCTAAGGGCTTTATGCTGACAGGCCGGCCGGGTACCGGTAAAACCCTGATGGTCAAAGCCCTGGCCGCATCCAGTGAAGCCCACTTTATCACGGTAGATGCGGCAACTCTTAATTCCCGCTGGTTTGGCGAAGCCGAGAAAGGCCTGCGGCTGATCTTTAAACGGGCCAAACAGATCGCTCCCTGTATTCTGTTTTTTGATGAGATCGATGCCCTGGCACCGGTGCGGGCGGTAACAGACCGTAATGGCACAGACCGGCTGGTAAGCCAGCTGCTGTTGGAACTGGACAGTTTGATGGACAGTGCCCATGTGATTGTCATTGCGGCCACTAACCGGCCGGATATGGTAGACCCGGCGTTGATGCGGCCCGGACGTTTCGATTTCATCGTCGAGCTGCCACTGCCCGGCACAGCGGAGCGTTCAGAAATATTTAAAATTCACACCGCCAAAATGAATTTGGCTGCAGATATTGATTTCCCTGGTCTGATTGAAGCCACCGAAGGAGCGGCCGGTTCTGCTATTGAGGCAATCTGCAAACACGCAGCCCTGGCCGCCATGAAACGCTATGTTAGTCAATCGCAGAGTGTAGCTGCATTGTCCGGTGCCTATCAGGTGCTGGGCGAGGATTTTAGCTCCGGTCTGCGGCAAGTATTAAAAAAATAGCCGGCAATAAGTGCCAACGGGGGTGAGTATCAAATCTACGTTAGAGGGGTTCTGAAGGTCACCTGTTGTCAAATCTCAAAGTAGTAAAAAGGGGGAGAGAAAATGACACTGGCAGTTGCTGTTGATGCCAAGATGCAGGAAGTTACTGTATGGACTCGGGGTGTAACCCGGGCCAAAGAAGCACGCGACACTGCTACCCTGCTCGCCAAAGCGGGGAGCCTGGAAGGAAAGTTCAATCAATCCTTCGACAACTATGTGGATCTGCCTGACCGTATCAATGTGCCGGTCAAGAGTTATGCCCGAATTAGTTCTGAGCCGATTGAGACCTATTATGAATATGAAAATTACCGCCCTGATGTTGTAGTAATTGATGAAGAAACTATCGTCAAAGGCAATGATGTTCTTAAAGGCTGCAAGGATGCCTGCGTTGTTGTCATCAATACCAAGCGCGATGTAAATAAGTTAATCAAGTATCTTTCACCAAAAGAAAACGTGGTTAAGGTAAAAGCGGTTGCCGCTATTGCCGCCGATGATCTTGGCGCAGGTTTATTCCACACCTTTGATGGTACTGAAGGCTGTATTGACGACACCAAGATCGGTGCCGGCGTAGGCGCCGCAATGGCTGCCGCAGTTGCCAAAGCCAGCGGGATTGTTAAGCTGGAATCCCTGTTGAAAGTGGCTGAAAATAAGGATGCTGTGCAAAAGGGCTGGGACACTGTTGTGATTTTGCCTATTTGCCAGGGTGAAGCAGGCTGCCCCACAAACCCCAGCCGGTTAGAACTGGAGTGGAAATAATCTGTTGCTAAAATTCAAGGAGGTGTAAATATGGCAAAGGTTTATAAACAAGTGCCATTTGCTGCTATAATTCCTTCTCCCCAGACCGAGAATGAAGGTATGATTACCGGTAACTGGCGGTTCCTCCGTCCTGTAGTTGATAAAGAGCAGTGCACTGAGTGTAAAACCTGTTACATTTATTGCCCGGATGCCTGTGTTAATTATGGCAAGGATGACGGCGTCAGTTTCAATCTCAAGTATTGCAAGGGTTGCGGTATCTGCAGCAATGTCTGCCCGGTCGGGGCAATTAGTCGAGTGCCTGAACTTGATTTTGATGAATAAGGAGTGAATAAGATGCCAATTAAGAAAAAAGGTACAGGTTTAACTGCGGTTGCAGATGCTTGGCAGCTTGCGGATATTGATGTTTCAGCATCCTATCCTATTCGCCCGTACACTGCGGTTATGGCTGAATTGGCAAAACGGATTGCTAATGGTACTATGCAGTGCGAAATGGTTCATGGTGAAGGCGAACACGCACAGTTTAGTATTGCTCACGGTGCTTCTATGGCCGGTGCCCGTGCTACTACCGGTACTTCCGGTGTAGGCGTTACCTACGCCTTTGAAACCTATTCACCAATTGCCGGCAGCCGGTGCCCTATTCAGGCCCTCATTGGCGACCGGACACTTGATCCCCCCGGAGATTTCGGTTCTGAGCATACGGACTGCCTGACCCTGCGCGACAATGGCTGGATTTATGGCTGGGCCCAGGACGCTCAGGAATCGCTGGATAACAGCCTGATATACTTTAGAATCGGTGAAGATCCTGAAATCATGCTGCCGCAGATTGTGGCCATGGACGGTTATTTTGTCACCCATATTGCTCAGGACTATATTATGCCTGACCAGGATCAGGTTGACAGATTCCTGCCTAAGTTTAATCCGAAATTCCGCCTTGATGTGAACAACCCTGTTATTATGGGGCCGCAGATTGAGCCGGAAATGGGACCGCCGCTGGAGTGGGACCGTCACATTGTTATGAATAAAGTCCGGGAAAAGATCGTTCAGGTTACGGAAGAGTTTGCTCAGGTTTTTGGTCGCAAATATGCTCCTTTTGTGGAAGAATTTATGACCGAAGATGCTGACATGGTATTTGTTTTGATGGGCGCCCATGCGGTTACCTGCCGCAGCGCCATCAAATATCTCCGTGAAGCCGGCTATAAAATTGGTTTGTGCCGGCTGCGCTGGGTCCGTCCGTTCCCGGATGAGGCACTTGCCCAGATTCTGCCTAAATTTAAGGTTGCCGGCGTTATTGATACCGGTACATCTTATGGTGCTCCTTGCGGCGGCGGCGTTCTCTCGACTGAGGTTAAGGCTGCTATGTCTGAAGTTGCGGGCAAGCCGATCATTCAAAGCTTTACCTCCGGTTTGGGCGGCGAGACCATCACCCATGAAGAGTTCTTCGCTATGGCTGAAATGATGAAGCAAACCCTGAAAGCCGGCAAGATTATTCAAAGCGGCACCTGGGTTAACTTCAATGATTACCATGAAGGCGCTTCTCAGATCAATGCTGCGAAAAATGAAGCTGCCCCCAGTAAATAATAAGGAGGAATAAACGATGGCAGTTGCTGAATTAATTAAGTCAATTGCACACACGACTGATTTGCGGGATACTTATGTACCCGGTCACCGTACCTGTGCTGGTTGCGGTCCGGCGCTTGCGTATCGCCTGGTAGCGAAAGCTGCAGGTAAAAATACAATCTTTATTGGTCCAACCGGTTGTATGTATGTTGCCAACACCAGTTATGCCTGTGGTCCGTGGGCTGTGCCCTGGACGCATGCCCAGATCACCAATGGCGGCGCCGTTGCTTCCGGTATTGCCGAAGCTTTCCGCATGATGATTAAAAAAGGTAAAATCCAGGATGAGTTCCCCAATATTATTGTTATGGCCGGTGATGGCGGCTGTTCCGATATCGGTCTTCAGGCTATGTCGGCTATGTTCTATCGCGGACATAAGGTTCTTTGCGTAATGTATGATAATGAGTCCTATGCTAATACCGGTATTCAGGTTTCCCCGTCCACTCCGTATGGTGCCACCACAATGTTTACCCCGGCCGGTCCGGCTATTCCGGAAGCGAAGAAACATCATCTGAAAGACCCTATGCCGATATTCCTGGCCGGTGGTCATCCCTATCTGAAATATGGGGCAACTGCCTCCATCGGTTATCCTATTGACCTTATGAACAAGATCCGTAAAGGTCTTGCTGAAGATGGTCCGGCGTTTGTTCATCTCCATTCTCCCTGCCCGAAAGGCTGGTCGTTCCCGGCCGAGCGGACTATTGAGATTGCCAAACTGGCTGTTGAAACCGGTATGTGGAATCTTTACGAAATTGAAAACGGCGACTGGGCTCATAAGAAGTTCAGTGTTTTGCCGAAGAAACTTAAACCTGTTGACGAATATCTCCAGACCCAGGCCCGTTTCTGCCATCTGCAACCTGAGCATGTGGCTGAAATCCAAAACTTCGTCAACAACCGTGCCAAAGCGCTTGGCATGGAAGTTCCCCTGCCGCCTGCTCAATAAGGCTGCATAAAAAACTATACAGGCATTACGCCGTAAGTCCCTGGTTTCTTGTGAACAAAAGGAACCAGGGGCTTACTAATGTGAACATGCTTTGTTTAAAAGTGAACAAAGTATTGGAGGAGGCTCGGTTGTATGGATAAGGGTGTTGCCTTAACCTTTACGAACTGGATACTGGCTTTCCTACCTATCTTAGTTTTGCTATCTACCATTTTACTATTTAATTGGGGCGCGCCGAAATCTGGCGCAGTATCCTGGTTTACAGCGGTTATTATCGGTTTGTATGTCTTTGGCGGCGATCCGCAGTTACTGGCTTTAGCCAATAGCAAAGGCATGGCCATGTCCCTGTATGTATTGCTTATTATCTGGGGTGCCGTTTTTCTCTATAACCTGGTTGAGAAGATCGGGGCGATAAAAGTAATTGGGGACACCATGATCAAAGTAACGGAGGAGAAATTGCTGCAATGTCTGCTGATGTCCTGGTGTTTTGCCAGCTTTATGCAGGGGATCGCCGGTTTTGGCGTACCTGTTGCCGTTGTGGCACCAATCATGCTGGTCATGGGTTTCCCGCCGGCAATTGCGGCCGCCACCTGTCTGGTCGGACACTCCTGGTCGATCAGCTTTGGCTCGATGGGATCTTCCTATTATACGATTCAATTGGTTACCAAAATCCCCGGCGAGGTTATTGGTCCCTGGATGGCACTTTTGTTTGCTATACCTATTTACGCGACCGGTATTGCCGTCTGTCATATTTACGGCGGCTTTGCCGCAGTCAAAAGAGGTTTGCCTGCTGTTCTGATCACCGGTACGGTCATGGCTTTTATGTGCTGGTTTATGAACAAAATCGGTGCTGCCCAGCTGGCTACGCTGATTCCGGCGCTGTTCGGCTGTGGGACAATGGCTGTTTTGGCCAAGACTATCTACCGGCATGAGGCCGATGAAGCGAAGCAGCATGAAGCACCGCTTATGGGTTTTAATATGGCGTTTTCGCCCTATTACATCCTGATTGCGCTTTGTATTATGACCCAGATTAAAGCGATTGCCAATGTTTTTGCCCCCTATACCTGGGGCCTGAATTATCCGGCAGTGACGACGGCAGCCGGGTTTGCCGTCAAAGCGGAGAAGATGTATTCCAAAATTAATATCTTCTCACACCCGGCCCCACTGCTCATTGCAGCAGCAATCTGCGGCTATGTTATTTTTAAAATAGCCGGCAAATGGAAAACAGGAGCCGCCTCTGAGGCCCTCAAAGCTACCTTCTCCCAGTGTGTACCTACCAGTATCGGGATAACCACCATGGTCATGATGGCGTTAATCATGAACGATACCGGTATGACTAACACGCTGGCACAGGGCATTGCGAACTCTACCGGTATTCTGTTCCCTATCTTCTCGCCGTTTATCGGTGTGCTGGGAGCATTCCTCACCGGTAGCAACACAAACTCGAATGTAATGTTTGGTGCATTACAGTACGAGACGGCCAAGGTGCTCGGGATTAGTACTGTCATTATGTCTGCCGTTCAGTCTGTTGGCGGTTCGGTCGGTTGCTCAATCGCTCCGTCCAAGGTCCTCATTGGTTCGGCCACCGTTGGTCTGGATGGCCGTGAAAGTGAGGTCCTGAACCGGACGATACCTTACTGTATAATCATTTCGCTGCTGGTGGGCATTAACGCCTGGATTTTTGCCTACATGTTGTTTAAGGATCTGCCTTAGTGCAACGAAAAATGCGGAATAGTAAAAGGAGGTAGCGGGATGTCGACAAACCCTACACCTGGTCTGAATCAAAATCAGAATGTTGTTCTCAAGCCGGTTCCCTGGGGAAAAAAATATCGTACTCCGCTAATGAATGCCGCTTTCTGGGCATTCTGGGTGGGTTTTATTTTGGCGCACCAAGGTGGTGTGACAAATAACCCCCTTTTGATTAACCTGTCCTATCTGGTATTTACGCTGGCCTGTTTGGTACCGTTGGTTACAAAAAAATAGGGGTTTCAGGAAATGCCGTTTATACGGCATTTCCTGTTTCGGTGGCAGTAAAATAAAATTTTGACCGAAAAAAACTGTATCTGGGAAGGGGGAGTGTTAATGTCTAACGGCCTACCGCAACAAGAACCTCAGCCTTCGTCAACAACCTGGTCAGAACACCTCGTCCCGTCAGGACGACAATATTGCCGGAAGATAACCACCGTGGGGAAATGTGGTGTGGCTGCACCGCCGGCATCCGAGTGTTTCTGGGCGTTTGTCGGATCCTTTACCGGTATTGCGATTGTTACCTATCTGACTTTTCTGCAAGGTATTCCGGTTTTGGTCGCCTCGCTGGGGGCATCGGCCTGCCTTATTTATGGCGCGCCGACGGCACCGTTTGCTCAGCCGCGGAATGCGATTGCCGGCCATGTATTGTCGGCTGTAATCGGGGTTATAGTGTATCAGCTGGCCGGGGCCCACTGGTATACGGCGGCGTTGAGTGTCGGGCTGGCAGTGGCGGCTATGGTGGGAACAAGAACCATTCACCCGCCGGCGGGGGCCACCGCCCTGATTGCCGTAATTACCGGACAGGGCTGGCTGTTTCCCCTATTGCCGGTCGGTGTGGGCATTTGTATCTTGGTGCTTGTTGGTATAGGGATTAATAATCTGGCTGCCAAGCGGCAATATCCGTGCTATTGGTGGTAGCGGGCCATGGCTGAAAAACTGTGGCCTTGGCCGGGAGAGCGGCAGTCACCCCATAACTATGTAATTTTATATGTGCTCAAATGGAGTTTGCTGGGTTTGACAACAGGGGGGCTGGCCGGGGTGGGGGTGGCTGTTTTTTTGCGGCTGCTGACCTGGCTGATCGGTGTTTGGACGCAAGTGCCGCATTATACCTTTTTTATTGCGGTCATACTGATGTTTAACAGCTGGCTGGTAAACCGGCTGGCCCCGCAGGTATCAGGCGGCAGTGACAAGGTAATTGCCGCCATTCATCAGCAAAACGGCTTTCTGCATCTGGCTGACGTGCCGGTGAAAATTCTGGCAACGGTGGTAACCATTGCCGCCGGTGGGTCAGCCGGCAAAGAAGGGCCGGCCGCTCAGATCGGGGCCACTCTCGCCTCGGCCTGGGCAAGATTTTTACGGGTTAGTCCTGATGATTGCCGCACAATTGTCATTTGCGGTGTAAGTGCCGGTTTTGCCGGGGTATTCGGTACGCCGGTTACCGGCGCAATATTTGCTGTAGAGGTAGTATTTGTCGGCAGAATTTTGTATGATACGTTATATCCTGCTTTGATCGCTGGCTTGGCAGGTTACTATGTCTGCCGGCTAGCGGGGATTTCTTATTTCTATCTTCCCGTCAGTGTCCAGCCAGGGTCTTATCTCCTTATCCAGGCGGTCGGTCTGGGGGTGGTATGCGGGTTTATGGCGATATTTTTTATTAAAATAATGTTGGCGGTAAAGCAGTGGTTTGCCGGTTTGCCGGGAGGCCGGCCGGCAAAGGCACTGGCCGGGGGGATGATACTCACACTGATCGGCCATAGTATCAGCCCGCTGTATTTGGGGCTGAGTCTGGAATTGCTGGAAACAAGTCTCAGCGGCCAGCCTATTAGCTTGGACGCTTTTTTTTGGAAGACAGTGGCTACGGCAATAACCCTGACTTGTGGTGGTACAGGCGGGATTATTACGCCGATTCTGGTGGTGGGGGCGGTTACGGGTAATATGGTTGCTCAGCTGGCCGGGGCTGTGGATATATCCTTTTATGCTGTTATCGCCATGGCGGCCTTGCTGGCCGGGACAGTGAACACCCCGGTGGCGGCTGTATTTATGACAGCCGAGTTATTTGGCAGTGCGCTTATTCCCTATGCGGCAATAGGCTGTCTGGCAAGCTATTTGGTGTCAGGGCATCGCAGCGTGTATCCGAGTCAGGTTATCGCCACCGGCAAACGGCCGTACCTGTGTGATGATGAAGGCAAGTGTGTAGGTGCTGCCGTCAGGCCTGAACAAGAAAGCTTTTATTGTATGCTGCGAAGGAAGTGGCTGTCAAAGAGCGAATAGTAATAATAAGACTAAAGCAGCTCGTTGACCAGGTGCCATGGAGGTATGTACTGATGGCTATATTGCAGCATATTGTAGATTGTCTTCGTTTAGTACGGGAGAAGCGGCCCCTTATTCACCATCTGACAAACTATGTCAGCATCAATGACTGTGCCAATGTGACATTGGGGATTGGGGCATCACCGGTTATGGCCGAAGACAACGGCGAGGTGGCGGAAATAGTCGCTCAGGCCTCAGCGCTGGTGTTAAATATAGGGATGCTGAATCCGCCTAAGCTGGAAGCAATGCTGACCGCCGGCAAGGGAGCCGCCCAAAAGGGGATTCCCATTATTTTTGATCCTGTGGGTGTTGGTGCGTCCACAATGCGTCGGGAGGCCGCTGCCAGAATTGTTGCCGAATTGCCGCTAACTGTCATTCGCGGTAATCAGGCAGAGATTAAAGCGTTGCTGGGGCTTAGGTGTGATCTCCAGGGCGTTGATTCGCCGACAACCGAAGAGGATAACAGTGAATTTGCCCGGAGGCTTTCGGAAAAACTGGCCTGCGTTGTCGCTATCACCGGCAAGACCGATGTGGTTGCCACCGGCCGTCGCATTTGCCATATCCATAATGGCCATCCCCTGTTAGCCGGCATCACCGGCACCGGCTGTATGACCGGCTCCTTGATTGCCGGTTTCTGCAGTGTGGCCAATGATCCTTTCAGCGGAGCCGTGGCTGGCCTAGCCGTTATGGGAATCGCCGGCGAGCTGGCGGAACAAAGCCTTGCAGCCCGGGAGGGGCCGGGAACTTTCCGGATACGGCTGCTTGATGCCATAGCGGCAATGAAGCCGGAAACACTGCGGCCACTGATTAAACTCAGTGAGTCACTCAATGAGGAGTAAATAATATGCAAACCAGAAAATTAGCGTATACAGGCATCTTTATAGCTGTGGGGGTACTATCAGCCCATCTTGTTTATATCCCTGTGGGGATAGCAAAATGTTTTCCGATCCAGCATGTAATTAACGTATTGCTGGCAGTGCTGCTGGGGACCCGGTATTCTGTAAGCGCTGCTTTTGGGATATCCCTATTGCGCAATATACTGGGAACCGGCTCTTTACTGGCTTTTCCCGGCAGTATGGCCGGGGCGGCTTTAGCCGGAATCTTATATAAAAAGACCAATAGTATCTGGGGAGCGATAATCGGTGAACTGATCGGCACAGGGGTCATTGGCGCCTTATTGGCCTATCCTGTTGCCAGTTATTTTCTTGGGTCCCAGGCAGGGGCGTTCTTCTTTGTAATTCCCTTTCTTATTAGCAGCGCCGGGGGCAGTATAATAGCCTACTGTCTGTATAAAACCCCGCTTCCAGCCCTGCTGCAGGCAAAAATCAAGGTGGACGGCAGAGGCTGAGTCAACCCTGAATAAATAAGAATTTGCAGGAAGCCTGGCAACAAGGCTTTCTTTTATTTAATTGTGGAAATACTATAGCGATGACGTGGTTGACGGAGGTAGACGATGGTCAGCTCATTGCTTGAAATCAATTTAGATAAAATCAAGTATAATACGGCGCAGGTAAAAGCGCGCTGTAGTCAGCAAGGCATTCAGGTGCTGGGAGTGACAAAGGGTTTTAGTGCTATTCCGCAAATTGTGGCAGCCATGGTGGCAGGCGGCGTGGATGGCCTGGCCGATGCCAGGATGGAAAACATAATAGAGCTTAGAAACTGCGGTTTTGACCAGGAGATTACCCTGCTGAGAATACCTACATTAAGTAACGTCGAAGAGGTTGTGCGCTATACCAATGTCAGTGTAAACTCAGAACTTGCTGTTATTAAAGCCTTGGCGCAGGCGTCTGAAAAGCTGAACTACCGTCATCAAATTATATTAATGGCTGATGTCGGTGACCTCCGGGAAGGTGTGCTGGCCGAAAATGTGCTCGCGATGGCCAGGCAAATTTCCCGTTTACAAGGGGTAAAGCTGCTTGGTTTAGGCACTAATATGGGCTGCTTCGGCGGTGTATTGCCGAGTATAAAAAATTTAGGCCTGCTTGTCGAGCTGGGAGCTTGCATTGAAAAGCAGCTGGGACTCGAACTTGAGATTATATCCGGCGGCGGAACCTCGTCCTTAGCACTGGTAGAGACCAATACCGTTCCGGCCGGCGTCAATCAGCTACGAATCGGGGAAGGCATATTACTGGGTACAGACAGTACGAATAACAGGAGAATTTCCTGGCTTTGTGACGATGCCTTCCTGCTGCAGGCCGAGGTTATTGAGTTTAAGGCAAAGCCCTCGGTTCCTATTGGTGACATTGGCCGGGACGCTTTTGGGAATATACCGCAGTTTGAGGACGAAGGCATCCGGAAGCGGGCTATTTTGTCTTTGGGCAAACAGGATGTAAATATTGACGGCATTATACCGGTTGATGAAAACCTGAAGATCCTGGGAGCGAGCAGTGATCACCTTATTGTTGATGCCACCGATTCGGCGACCAAAATCCAGGTAGGTGATGCCATTTGTTTCCGGTTGAACTACTCGGGTATTTTATCAGCCTGTTCATCCAAATATATCGGGAAAAAGTTTTCTGGAGGTTAATATGGTTGAACTGCTTACGGCCTTTGACAAGGAAACCATCTGCCGCTTAGTTGAACTGGAAGCAGACGCTTTTGGAACCGGGGGCATGAATGAGTGGCATTTAGTGCCGTTGATCCGGCACGGTCATGTATATATCACCAGGCAGGAGCGAAAAATCATCGGTGCTGTGCAATATATGCTAGACTGGCACAATCCCAAAAAAGCCTACATGATCGGGGTGTCTATTGCTAAGGAACAGCGGGGCCAGGGAGTAGGCACTGGGTTTATCAGGGAAACGTTTATTCCTTTAGCGGCAGAGGGTATCGAAGAAGTCGAATTGACTGTAGCGCCTGCCAATGCAGCGGCTGTAAACGTGTATGAGGCTAAGCTGGGGTTCACGGTTACCGAATTCAGACGCGACGAATATGGCGAAGGAGAAGACCGGTTGGTAATGAACTTATTGCTGACAAATGGCAATTAATTCTGGGTAGACAGCGCTTGACTATCTTATTATTCTAGTATATAATGATTTTTGTCCCATACGGGCAGTATGAATATATGGGCGCTGATCAATTCATTTCAACGGCGATATAGCCAAGTGGTAAGGCAGAGGCCTGCAAAACCTCTATCCCCTAGTTCGAATCTGGGTGTCGCCTCCAACTATTTTCTTATGCATATATGAAAGTCTAAGACTACCTGCGGGTAGTCTTTTTGTTGTTATTCATACCGTTTTATATGCTGAAACTTGACAGGAAGATTTTTATATTGACAATTGTGTGTTGCATAGCATATGATTACATATGAACATATAAGCATATATTAAGAGGTGTGATATGAAAGATTCTGATCGTGACATTTGCGAGCAATACTGTTTTCATCCCCAGGTCATAGAACGGCTGAAAAAGGCGGTGCTGAACGACAGTACGGTACTGGATCTGGCGGATATGTTTAAGATACTGGGTGATCCCACCCGGATTAGAATATTACATGCCTTATCCCAGCAGGAATTATGTGTGTGTGATATTGCGGAAACGCTGGGAATGAATCAGTCGGCTGTCTCTCATCAACTGCGGACCCTGCGGGGAGCCCGGCTGGTAAAGTACCGTAAAGAAGGCAAGGAAGCATGGTACTCTCTGGACGATGACCATGTAATCACATTAATGTGCCAGGGTCTTGAGCATATTTCACATAAACGTTAGGAGGTAGAACCGATGTCTAAGCAGGAAGAACAACATTGCGGCTGCGGCTGTTGCGGCGAGATGGCCGTAACGGCTACGGCCGGAGCGATGGCGCTTGACAAGGCTCAGTTGCTGCACATTACCTTTCAGGTTGACGGCCTCGATTGTGCCGATTGTGCAGCCAAGGTCGAAAAAGCGGTAGGCCGCATTGGCGGTGTCAATGCGGCGCAAATGAATTTTGCCACCGCCAAATTAAAGGTAAGCTATGACAGCTCTGTTATGGGGGCTGAAGAAATTGTCCAGGTGATCACCGGATTTGGCTATGAGGCCAGAGCCGTCAGTGATGTGCCGGGGGCCCGGAAAACGGTTTTCCGTCTGACCGGTCTGGATTGTGCCGACTGTGCAGCCAAGCTGGAAAAGCGGGTTGCCGCGCTTACCGGCGTGCAGGCTGTGGCCGTGAACTTCGGGGCCGGTAAAATGACGGTGGAGCATACGATTACTGAGCAGGAAATTATGACAACTGTGCAGCAGGCCGGCTATCAGGCCGAGCTGGATCAGGCAACAGGCAATACTGCAGCAGAAAAGCAGATCTGGTGGCAAAAACCGCGCATGCTGGCAACGATTGTGTCCGGTCTGCTGCTGGCAGTTGCCCTTGTCCTGGACTGGGCCGGGACCGGTGAGCAATTGCTTGTGCCGGTATATATTCTGACCATGATTATTGGTGGTTATCATGTAGCCAAAAGTGGCTTGTACGGCCTGAAAAGCATGACTCTCGACACTAATTTCCTGATGGTTATCGCTGTGGTCGGGGCGGCGGCAATCGGTGAATGGAGCGAGGGCGCCACCGTAGTGTTCCTGTTTTCCTTCGGCAATGCCCTGCAGGCTTATACGCTGGATAAAACCCGCAGCTCCATCCGGGCGCTGATGGAGCTGGCCCCGCCGGAAGCCTTGATTAGGCGCAACGGCGAGGAACTGCGCCTGCTGGTGGAGGAGATTGTTGTTGGTGATATTATGCTCGTCAAACCCGGTGAACGCCTGGCCATGGACGGCATAGTGACCAATGGCAATTCCACAGTCACCCAGGCGGCCATTACCGGTGAATCCATGCCTGTGGAAAAACAGGCCGGAGACACAGTATATGCCGGTACGGTCAATGAACAGGGCGCTCTGGAAATTAGGGTAACTAAGCTGGCCGAAGACTCTACGCTGGCTAAAATCATGCACCTGGTAGAGGAAGCTCAGGCGAAAAAAGCGCCGATGCAGCAATTTGTTGATGTATTCGCCAAGTATTATACCCCGGCTGTCATCGTGGCCGCTGTGGGCCTGACCGTTATTCCCCCGCTCTTGTTCAACGCATCCTTTGATTTATGGTTTTACCGGGCGTTGGTGCTGCTGGTCATTTCGTGCCCGTGCGCGCTGGTCATTTCCACACCTGTTTCCATTGTTTCGGCGATCGGCAATGCTTCGCGCCATGGGGTGCTCATCAAAGGCGGGGCCTATCTGGAACAAATGGGGAAAATTCGGGCCGTTGCTTTTGACAAGACCGGTACGCTGACAGTTGGCAAACCAATGGTAACCGATGTTATCTCTTTAACCGCCAGCCTTGATAAACAACAGGTTCTGGCCCTGGCCGCTGCTATTGAGAAGTGGTCGGAACACCCGCTGGCCGAAGCCATTGTGGCCTGTTACGGCAACCAGACCTTGCCGCCGGTGACTCAGTTTAAGGCCCTGGTTGGCCGGGGCGCGCAGGCCGAGCTTGATGGTCAGATGGTTTATGTGGGCAATCAAAGGCTGTTTGAGGAATTAGGCTGCACACTTGCCGCGTATGAGAGCAATGTGTCAGCTCTTGAACAACAGGGAAAAACCGTCATGCTGATAGGCAATGGCGCCGAATTGTTTGGTATTATTGCTGTCGCCGACACCCTCCGCGATAACAGCCCGGCAGCTGTAGCGGCCATAAAAGCGGCCGGGGTTGAACATGTGTCGATGCTGACCGGTGATAACGGCCGGGTAGCGCAGGCTGTGGCCGGCAGTCTGGGGCTTGATGCCTTCTATAGCGAACTGTTGCCGGCCGATAAAGCGACAACCCTGAAACAGCTGGCCAGCCAATACGGCAGTGTGGCTATGGTTGGTGACGGGGTGAATGATGCGCCGGCGCTGGCAACGGCCGATGTAGGCATTGCCATGGGGGTTGCCGGTTCAGATACGGCTCTGGAAACAGCCGACATTGCGCTCATGTCTGACGATCTGGGCAAACTGGCTTATGTAATGCAGCTCAGCCGGAAAACTGTAGCGATCATCAAGCAGAATATTACCTTTTCCCTGGTAGTGAAACTGGTGTTTGTTATTGGGACCTTTGCCGGTTTTACCAACCTCTGGCTGGCTGTGCTGGCCGACACCGGGGCAGCGCTGCTGGTGACCCTGAACGGGATGCGGCTGGCACGGGAACTTAGGTAATACTATCAGATTAATTAGTATTTATGGAATCTTTTCACAATAAAATATTGCAGTGATCTACAGAATACGTTATAATTTTAACAAATACCGATCTGAAGGTCGGTACCGGTTTTTTTCTGTCATCTCCACGATCTGAATCACTGAAGCATATCCACGAAGGGTAAACAGGACGCTGTTGTCGTTCTGTTCCCTTCGTGTTTTTGTTTTACTGACAAAGGTTCCTTTTTTTCTAAACGCCCCGGTCTTGCAAATGGTTATTACAGATTAATTATAAATAGGGGAGAGAACAAGATGCTTGAACAACGGATTGAAACTTACTGGGATGGCCGTGCCGACAGTTACAATGCCCATGTGCAGAAAGAAATGGCCTGCAGAAAAAAACAAGCCTGGGAAGCTTTATTGCAAAAGTATGCCGGCAATAAAGAGAATCTGCAGGTACTGGATGTGGGAACCGGGCCGGGTTTTTTTGCGGTTTTGCTCGCTGGACTCAATTATTCGGTCACCGCGATTGATAAATGTGATGAGATGCTGAAGCAAGCCCGGCAGAATGCCCAGGCTGACGGCAAATCCATTACCTTTATGAAGGCTGATGCCCATGCGGTTGCCCTGCCTGATGAGAGCCTGGACCTGATTGTGTCGAGAAATGTTACCTGGCTGCTGCCTGATCCGTTAGCCGCTTACCGGGAATGGCACCGGCTGCTGAAACCATCAGGCAAGGTACTGGTTTTTGATGCCAACTGGCATTTGCACTTGAGTGACCCGGCCCTGGCGCTTGAACATGAGCGGTATCTGCAGTTGGCCATCGCCAAAGGGCATCAGCCCAATACCTCACCGGCCCAACAGGAAGAAAATGCGGCCATCGCCAGAAAGCTGCCGTTGACTTACGAACGGCGGCCGCAGTGGGATGAGCAGGCTTTTCGCCAGTGCGGGTTTACACAGGTAGAGATTGATGAGAATATCAGCCGCCTGGTCCATGATGAATTGGAGCAGCTCTTGTATACGGCAACGCCGATGTTTGCTATTTGCGCTGCCAAGTAAACTATTTGCAGCTTTCTGTACATGGACTAAACAGCTTGATACCTTTTTTGTACTTGATGCTTATAAAAAAACATTGCAAAATGCCGCATGGCTCCCACGGGGCTCATGCATTGACAGGCAGCCTGCAGTTTCAGTAAAGTATAATGGAAGATATATAATATGGAAGGAGAAACACAATGCAGGAAGACAAGTTATATGACGTATGGTGGCAAAACCGGGCCGAAGGGGAACAGCAAATGGAAGAACAGCATCAGCGGGGCTGGCAGGAGGTTATTCAGCTTATAAAAGAGCAGGATCTTTCCCAAATGGCTGTACTTGATTTCGGCTGCAACCAGGGCGGGTTTTTACGGCACCTGTATCAAGCGAAGCCCTTTAAGGAAGGGTTAGGTATTGATCTGGCCCAGGAGTCGATACAGATTGCCAATGCCCGCAAAGGGGATCTGCCGCTGACCTATGTGGCCACAACTGCGCCCGAACAATTCGCTGACAGATTTGATCTGGCTATCAGCCAGGCAGTCATATATTTGATTAAAGACCTGAAAACCCACGCCTGTAAGGTCAGGCAGATGCTGAAGCCCGGCGGCGTGTATTATGCCACCTACACCGACTTAAACGGCAATCCCAGCCTTGATCATTTTACCAAATGGATTAATGCCAACAGCCTGGTAGAGTCTAATGCCCATACGCTCGATTTTATCGCCGGAACCTTTGCCGCCGAAGGCTTCGGCGTGGAGATCCAGCGGCGTCGTCCGCAGGGATTTGTTGATATTTCCCATGATGAGGAAGGCTTTTTGAGTATAGCCGACAGGCTGAAGGCTACTTATGAGCAGGCGTACATATTCCGGTTTACGCTGGCAGGGAAATAGGGCACCTTTATGAATATAGCCGTAGTTTTGGGAGACGTCTGGGCGATGTGGAAAATAGCACTGCCGGCCATGTTTTTAGGCTGTTATTGCGGCATTCTGCTGCGAACAGGCAAGTTCTTCGCCTTTTTCAGTAAGTTTTTACGGCCCATGACATCCCTGGGCAGGTTGCCCGAGGCTCTGGGACCGTTTTTTATCCTGTGTCTCTTAAACAGGTATGCGGCCAATGCAATGCTGGCCGATTTTGGCCGGAGCGGTGCGATCAGTAAAATGACGCTGATGGCAGTGTATTTAATGGGCTCACTGCCTACAGGCATCTATTTTACAATTTTCTATTTCACCCCGCCGTTAGTAGCCGGCCTGGGCTGGGACCTGGGACTGTCGTTTATTGCAATCAATATCGGGATGAGCACACTGGTTACCGTTATTGGTTTTGTGTGGAACCGGGTAATGTATAAGGCCAGTCCGGCACACCCAGCACCGGGGCTGCCGGCCGATAACCAGCCGCAGGCAGATCAGACGGATCTGGTTGCGGCCGGCAAAAAAGCCTGGCAGCAGTTTTGGGATATTGCAGTGGTATTTATGCCGGTTACGCTGGCTTTTACCTTTATTATTCACACCGAATTCACCCGGGAGGCCATTGCCGGCCTGGATTCCTTTTTACGCTGGTTTAACCTTACGGCGGCCGGGGTGCTGGTCATTATCGCCGGTATCCCGACTCTGATTGCGGCTATCGGCGTTGCAGGCACGCTGCTGCAAAGCGGGGCCCTGGCGCCACAGGAAGTTATCTTTGTCCTGTTGCTGGCATCGTTTTTTCATAATATTTACGATGGTCTGTCCCGGGTATTGCCTGCCAATCTTTCTGTATTTGGTGCCAGGCGAGGTATGACTGTCACGGCCGTGGGCACGGGCCTTTATTTGCTGATTGTGGCCGCCGGGGCGGGTATGGCACTGTATATGCGTATTATGTAGTAGTTTTATTACGGCAATAACTATAGCAGCGGCACCGCGGGCAAGAGAGCAGAGACTGTCGGAAAGCAGTCGGCGGAGTGTTGTAGCATTCCCGGTTCCCCTGGCCTCAGGGTCTGAGACCGGTGCCGCTGGGCTATGAATATTGTGATTGTCAGCAGTTGGATGCTGATAGAAACCATGAAGGTATTGTCTGGAGAGCAGACATTATTTTTCATGGTTTTTTTCTGTCTTTGAATAATTAAGTTAGGGTGTGAAACCGGATGTTGTTCTTTTTACGGATGTTTACTCTGTTGCAGGGGGTTTACCGGCATGTTGCCGGCAAAACCCTTTTGGGGATTAGTATTACGGCTTTGTATGTAGCCCAGGCATTTGCTGTAGCCAAAGGTCTTAATAGTGTTTTTCTCAACAACAGCCTGCAGGGGCTGGGGGCCATCCTGTTATTCATTGGCGTCATGGTGGCTTTGCGCGGCATCTTGCACTGGCTTGACGAGATTTACGCCAAAAAAATTGCTTTTCTTGTCAAGAGCAGGCTGAGAGAGCGTTTGTTTGAGCATATTCTGCAGCTGGGGCCCGCTTATCAGGAACGGTACCGGAGCGGCGGCCTGCAGGCGGTGCTGACAGAAGGCGTAGAGTCGCTGGAACCGTTTCTGACCTCCTATATACCGCAGCTGCTGATTGCTTTGTTTGGTTCGGGGCTCATTGCCGTATACATCTGGCATTTGGACTGGCTGGTAGGGGCGGTGGCTGTAAGCGGGGTATTCATTGCTGCTTTTTTTCCCATGCTGATGAGTCCGCTGGTCGGGAAAATCCTGTTGGCTTACTGGCGTTCTTATGCCAGGCTTAATGCCCAGTATATTGACGCTATGCAGGGATTGCCCACCCTCAAGGTGTTTAATGCCAGCCAGCGCAAAGGCCTGGAACTGGACGAGGAAGGCTGGCGTCATTACCATCACTCCATGAAAGGCCTGGGCACGGCCTTGTTTGACAGTGCCATGGTAAAATGGGCCGGGACCGCCGGCACAACCCTGGCTGCCGGTGTGGGTGCCTGGCGGGTGGCTGACGGTATCTTGCCATTGGCGGATTTGTTTATCATTCTGTTTTTAGCGATTGAGTGTTTCCGGCCGCTTAACGACCTGGTTATGTTCTGGCATCGCAGCTTTCTGGGGCTGGCTGCGGGCCGGGAGATTTTTGCCGTGCTGGACTCAGCCGTAACTGTAACCCATCCGCCGGCAGCGGTCGATGAGGCAGTATCAGCCCAGCCGGCGGTAGCATTTGAAAACATTTCATTTGCCTATGAACCCGGTAAACGGCCGGCCCTGAAAGATGTCTCTTTCCGGATCAATCCGGGCGAGACTGTGGCTGTGGTTGGGAAATCCGGCTCCGGGAAATCGACGCTGGTTAATCTGCTGCTGCGTTTTTACGACCCCCAGCAGGGCCGTGTTTTACTGGATGGCCGGGATGTCAGGGACTATTCGCCGGCAGACCTGCGCCGGCAGATTGCGGTCGTTTTTCAGGATACCTATCTGTTCTACGGGACAGTGGCTGACAATCTGCGGATTGCCAAGCCGGAGGCAACAGACGCGGAACTTGTCCGGGCCGCCGAACTGGCGCAGGCACACGGTTTCATTACCGAACTGCCGGCAGGGTATCAGACCCATATCGGTGAGCGGGGAATACGGCTTTCCGGCGGCCAGAAGCAGCGTCTGTCACTGGCCCGGGCGATACTGAAAGACGCGCCGGTTCTGGTGCTGGATGAAGCGACATCGAATGTGGACGGTGTGAGTGAAGAACTGATTCAGCAAGCCCTGGAAGGCCTGACCAGACTGAGAACCACACTGATTATTGCCCACCGGCTGTCGACGATCCAGGGGGCAGACCGGATTGTGGTGCTTGATGACTGTGAGGTTAAAGAAACAGGCACTCATCAGCAATTACTGTCTGCCGGCGAAATTTATGCGCAGTTGGTCAGAGCCCAGCATGCCTAAAGGAGGATTTACCTTGTCCGGAATACTGAATAAATTAAATCTCGCAGGCTGCGTCAGGCTGCTGCCGTATTTGCGCCCCTATCGCCTTGGCCTGGCGGTCACTGTGCTGTGCGGGATAGCCCATCATTTGCTGGCGATTGCCGGTTCGTCCCTGGCTGCTTATATGGTAGGTCTGGCCGCCGCCGGCCGGGGTGCAGAAGAAATTATAAGGCTGCTGCCCCCGTTGGCGGTTGTGGTCACGCTGCGGGTCGTCCTGCACTTTGCCGATATGTGGGTAGCCCATGATGTTGCCTTTAAAATTTTAAAAGATTTTCGCGGCCAGCTATACCGGGCCGTGGAAAAGGTAACCCCCGCTTATTTGCTGAATATGCGTTCCGGCGACCTTGCTTCGACGCTGATGTCGGATACGGAGGTGCTGGAATGGTTTTTTGCCCATACGGCCGGGACTTTTTTGGTGGCGGTAGTGGCAGCCGCCGTAACCCTGGCGGCGATGGGCTGGATTCACTGGCTGCTGCCGCTGGTGGTTATCCCCTGGATGCTTTTATTGTTCAGTGTGCCGCTGTGGCTGCGGAAAAAGGCCGACAGGCAGGGACAGGAGGTCCGGGCCAAAATGTCCGGGATTACAGCTGAGACGGTGGATGGTGTACAGGGGCTGCGGGAGATTGTTGCTTATAATTTTGCCGGCGGTTTTTTGCAGCGGTTACGGCGTCAGTCTGAGGGCCTGGACCGTAGTCTGATGGTTTACGGGAAGCGGCTGGGGCTGGAAGGGGCTCTGCTAACTACGTTTACGGCGATGGCGATCATAGCGGTACTTGGCACAGCCGCCTATCTGATCGTAGCGGGGCAGATGGCTTTTTACTGGCTGCCGGTAACAGTTATTATGGCTGCCAATATTTTCGCCCCCGTATTGGAGATTACTGGTATGGGAAGAAATTTCGGGTTGATTCTGGCAGCGGCCAACCGGGTGTTTACTGTGTTAGAGGCCAAGGAGACGGTAAAGTTTGTCAATAACGGCGGTGTTACCGGTATTGCGGCCGCCGGCATTCAGTTTGAACAGGTTTCCTTTACCTATGGCCGCGATCTGCCCTATGTTCTGGAGGGGATAAATTTTTCAGTGGCTGACGGCGAATCGGTCGCTCTTATCGGTCAATCAGGCGCCGGCAAAACAACCTGCCTTAATCTGCTGCAACGTTTTTGGGATGTTCAGCAGGGTCAGATTACCGTTGGCGGGATAGACCTGAGAGAGTTATCGTTAGACGATCTGCGCGGGCTGATTACGATTGTGCCCCAGGATGTTTACCTGTTTAACACCAGTATACTGGAAAATATTAAACTCGGTCGGCCTGATGCTTCTTTGGAGGCCGTATACGCTGCCGCCCGGGCTGCCCACATCCATCAGTTTATCGCCGGGCTGCCTGACGGTTATGACACCAATGTTGGTGAACGGGGGCTGCGGATGTCCGGCGGCCAGAAGCAACGGGTGGCGATTGCCCGGGCCTTGCTGACAAATGCCCCGATTCTGATTATGGATGAGGCGTTAGCCAGCCTAGATACTGAAAATGAACGGCTGCTGCAGGAATCAATTAAAAAACTGCGCCAGGGCCGGACGACCCTGATTGTGGCTCACCGCTTATCTACCTTCCGGGAAGCTGATAAGCTCGTAGTGCTTGATCAGGGGAAGGTGGTGCAAACAGGCTCCCATGCAGTTCTTATTAAACAGCCCGGATTTTACCGTGATTTTGTTTCCTCCCAGGTTGCAGCCGGTTAAGCAGCAGTAAGTAGAGTGAAGAAGGTGTATTAAAATGGAGAAAAACTCTGAAATAATCCGGTTTTGTGTCGTTGCCCTGATCCTGGTTCTGGCTGTTTCCAGCCTGGGCTGCTCGCAGCAGGCTATCGCCCCAAAGGGGGAGACCTTGGCGGTTACCGACCTGGCCGGGCGGGAAGTGAAGCTTAAAACACCTGTCAATAAAGTTGTGCTCCAGTGGAGCGGCAGCGGCGGCGGGTTTATTACCCTGATGGCCCTAGAGGGCAAAGAGGCTTATAAGAAGATCGCCGGCTGGGATTATGGCTTGCAGAATTTCCGGTTTGACATGTGGCAGCAGTATTCAGCCGCCATGCCGGAGCTGGTCAATATTCCTGATATCGGCAATATTGACCAGGACAGCTTTAGTGTGGAGAAGGTTGTTGCCTTGAAACCGGATGTGCTTATTCTGCCTTTAGGGCTGCAGAAGCAGGCCCAGGACATTGTCAGGAAGCTGGAGGCTGCCGGTATACCGACGGTATTTATTGATTATCACACCGAAAGTATTGAAAATCATACGAAAAGTATCCTCCTGCTGGGGAAACTGCTTGGACAAGAGCAGCGGGCACAGGAACTGGCCAGTTATCACCGGGAGCAGGTTGAAAAAATCTATTCCCGCTTAAAAACCATCAATAAGCCTAAGCCCAAAGTGTATATAGAAGCCGGTTCCGAGGGCCCGGCCACCTATGGCAATACCTATGGCAACTTTATGTGGGGCGCCTTAGTGGAGCAATGCGGCGGCGAGAACATAACCAAAGACAAATTTGAAAAATGGGGACAAATCAATCCTGAATTTTTGCTGAAGGCGAATCCGGATATCATTATTATTACCGGCTCTTACTGGCCCAAAAAGCCGGAGTCTATGCGGCTTGGCTTTATGTCCGAGCCGGCGGAATCACAAAAGCTGCTGGCTGCATTTACTAAACGGCCAGGGTGGCCGGAGCTTAACGCCGTCAAGAATAAGCAGGTAAGTGCGATCCACCACGGCATTTCCCGGGAGGTCTATGACTCGGTGGTCATTCAGTATCTGGCCAAAAGGTTTTACCCGGAGGACTTTAAAGATATCGACCCAATGGCCAGTTTTCAGCAGTTTCACAAGCAATTTCTGCCTGTTGAGCTAAAAGGCATCTGGATGCTGGAGTTGCAGAATTAAGCAAGGAGAATAGGGATGGAATTAGTAAAAGACCAAGCGGTATATGATAGCATTATTGCCCGGAAATACTTTTATCTGCTGCTGTTTTCCGCGGGCTGCCTGGTAAGTTTGCTTGTTGATGTGCTGGTGGGACCGGCCTGGTTGTCGGTCCCGGAGGTTATTCAGGCAATATTGGGAACAGGGACAGCCGAGCCGACAACCGGGATTATTGTCTGGACCTTGCGGTTGCCGACCGCCTTTATGGCGATCGTCGTCGGGGCCGCACTGGGCGTTGCCGGGGCAGAAATGCAGACAATCCTGGATAATCCCCTGGCCAGTCCCTACACACTGGGGATATCGGCCGGCGCCGGCTTTGGCGCCGCCCTGGCTATTGTCGCCGGCGCCGGCAGATTGCCCATACCGGAAGAGTATCTTGTCCCGGTAAATGCCTTTGTTTTTGCGCTGCTAACCTGCCTGCTGATTTATTTTATCGGCCAGGTCCGGGCGATAACAGCCGAAACCATGGTCTTGGCAGGAATTGGTTTGTTGTTCCTTTTTCAGGCCTTGCTGGCTTTGCTGCAGTATATGGCATCGGCTGAAGCCCTGCAGACAATAGTTTTTTGGCTTTTTGGCAGTTTAATGAAAGCTAACTGGGCCAAGGTCGGTGTTGTTGCCGCTATCTTGGGGGTTTGCCTGCCGGTACTGGCTAAAGATGCCTGGAAGCTTACAGCTCTGAAACTGGGTGATGAAAAGGCCAAAAGCCTGGGGATTAAGGTTGAGCGATTGCGGTTAAAAACCTTTATTATTATTTCCTTATTAACAGCTTCAGCCGTATGTTTTGTCGGCACAATCGGTTTTATTGGCCTGGTTGGCCCGCATATTGCCAGAATGCTGGCAGGTGAGGATCAGCGCTTCTTTTTGCCCCTGTCAGCACTGGGCGGGGCTTTAATGCTGTCTGTTGCTTCCGTCGGCAGTAAGCTGATTGTTCCGGGGGCAGTTTTCCCGATTGGGATTGTTACATCACTGATTGGGGTACCGTTCTTCTTTTCCCTGATTCTTACGCGGAAAAGAGGGTATTGGTGATGCTGGAAATCCGCAATTTATCCTTTGCTTATGGGCCGCAGGCAATATTAAAGAACATCAGTATTGCTTTCAGGCCGGGACTGATGACAGCGGTTATCGGACCTAACGCCACCGGCAAGTCCACCCTGCTGAAATGTATCAGCGGCATCCTGCCGGGCCGGGGAGAAATACTTATTGACGGCCAGGATATAAAGCTGCTTGCACCTCAGACTATCGGCAATCGGATTAGTTATCTCTCCCAGGAGGGGTGCAGCAAAGCGGCTTTGAGCGTCTTTGAGGTTGTTTTGCTGGGACGGGTGCATTCGCTGACCCTTAAGGTCAGACAGGTCGAAGTCGACCATGTTTTGAACATTCTCAGGCAACTGGGGATTGAAAAATTAGCCGCCAGAAATATTGGTGAGCTAAGCGGCGGTCAGCGGCAACTGGTTTTTATTGCTCAGGCCCTGGTACGGGAACCGGCTATTTTGCTCCTCGATGAACCGACCAACAGCCTGGATTTGCACCGGGAGCTGGAGATGCTGGCCTTAATCAAGGAGCTGACCGTTGCCAAAAAGCTGACAACGGTTATTACCCTGCATCAACTGGATATGGCTGCCCGTTATGCCGATGAAATTGTCGTTTTAGCGGCAGGGGAAGTGTACGCTGCCGGTCGGCCGGCTGCAGTACTGACACCGGACATGCTCAGAACGGTGTATCAGGTGAATGCCAAGGTTCATCAGGCCAGTGACGGCGTTCCTCATGTTATGGCCATCAGTTCAATCAAACAATAGGGAGATAAGCAATACCCCCATGTTTGCTATTTGTGCGACTAAATAATACCTACATTTTGTCTTATTGTAGTCCGACTATATCCATTGTGATTCAATTCGACAAATTTCCTTAATAAAATAGTTTGAAAGGGAAAATAAAAGTAAAAAATTATATAATTTATCAAATTTTATCAAATATGGTATTGTGCTGGAAATAAAAGTACGTTATAATATGTACAAATACAGTAATGAATGCTGTAAGTGATTTTTGATAAGTGATTAAACTAAATTTTGCATCTGTTGGTTGAAACCACGATAGCGCAGCTGAGAAACAGCAAGCTTTCGTGGTTTTTAATTATTTTTTAGGAGACGGAGGTGATGGCTGGTGCGTGTTGGCAATATGCAACCGTGAGAACGTGTTGATCATGGTTTTCCTATGAATGAAGCCAATCTATAATGCATCGATGCAGGTTTGAAACCGCAATCAAGACAGCGTGAAGGGCTGTTTTTATTTGCGGTTTTTATTTGTTTCCGCGGCCTGCAGATGGTGAGTTTCGTCGTCTTGCCGGGACATAATCCGATCTATCAAAAAAACAACAAGTAAGGGGATAATAATCTATGAAAAAAAAACCTGCACTCGTCCTGATCACTGCCTTAACACTAAGCTTTACCGGTTATGCCGCCGCCGCGCCCCATGTTTTTTCCGATGTGCCTGCTAAACACTGGGCCTATGAATCTGTTGGCCAATTGGCCAGAGCCGGTGTCGTATCCGGTTATGGCGACAATGCCTTCAATGGTGACAAGATCCTTACCCGTTATGAAGTGGCTGTTATTGTTGCTAAAGCGATGGCCAACATGGACAAAGCCGATGCAGACGCGAAGGTTGTTTTAGACAGGCTGCAAGTAGAGTTTAGCGCTGAATTAAACAATCTGGGGGTACGGGTGGAGGCCATCGAACAGAAGACCGGCAATCTGAAGATTACCGGCAATATCCGGGCAAGGTATGAAAATAACCAAAGAAATGATGGCAGCCAGGATGTTTTGGAAAACCTGCGGACACGGTTGATGCTGTCCGGCAATATCAATGACAGCTGGCAATACAGCGGACGCCTGCAGAATGTCCAGAACCTGAGAAAAGGAGGGTCGGAAGGCGACACTGTGCTCAATATCGCCAATGTCAGTGGGAAAATCGGTGATGCCACCCTTACGCTCGGCCGTTACAGTATTCTGCCGGTTTACGGCATGGTCATAGATGATCAGGTAGACGGGGCGATGGTCAGCTTTGGCAATAAGCTCAAAGTGGATCTGGCTGCCTATAAATTCGACTCCAAGTTGACAAATAACGAAAAGATTTATATGGCCAATTTGGGATATGGGGTTAACAAAAACCTCAGTGTCGCCGGTGCCTATTATCATGGTGACGACAGTGACAGGAATATCTACGAAGCCGGGGTTAATTATAAGCTGAATAATGATGTTTCCTTAACTGCTTCTTATACCAAAGAAGATGTTACCCAAAACGACTCTTATTACACGAAGCTTGCTTATAAAGGGGCGAATAAAGTCCAGAAGGGCTCATACGGGGTATATGCCACATACCGGAATGTCAAAAATGGCACCTATTTTTCCCCGACCTATGACCAGGATTTTATTAGTTTAACCAATAAGACCGGCACCGGTGACGGTAAAGGCTATGAAGTCTGCGTTACCTATACACCGGTAAAGAACATTATGCTGACGACAAGCTATACCGATCTCGAGGGAGCTGTAGATAAAACAAAAGAATCCCAGTATTACCGGGCTCAGCTGGAATTTTTCTTTTAACTATTTTAATTAAATCATTCCGGTTTCGACAGGATGTCAGTCATACGGAAAAGCTGTCCGCGTGCAATGGCAGCTTTTCCTGATTAAGGAGAAAAAACATGCGATTGGCCCAATATTTTTCACGCCTGCGAAAGTATGTCATTATGGGGGCAGTAGTGGTGGTGATGGCCGCTCTGACGGCCGGATGCAGCCTGCCGGCCGGCCAGGCCCCGGTGCAGAACAAGACCTTAACCGTATCCTGGAATAAGGAGATCGGACCGCTTAACCCGCATGCTTACAACCCGAACCAGATGTTTGCGCAGGCTTTAGTATATGAGGGACTGGTGCAGTATGATAATGGCAAGGTAATTCCCTGGCTGGCAGAAAGCTGGATTATTTCACCTGATGGCAAGGAATATATATTTACACTGCGCAAGGATGTTAAGTTTGCCGATGGTACCCCGTTCAATGCCGCCGTCGTTAAGCAGAATTTTGACACCATAATGGCTAATAGCAAGCGTCACAGCTGGCTTGAGCTGATTAAGCAGATTAGAGACACCCAGGTTGTTGATGAGCATACCTTTAAACTGGTTCTCCACAATCCCTACTACCCTACTTTGCAAGAATTGTCCCTGGTCCGGCCATTGCGGTTTTTGGCACCGTCTGCCTTTCCTGATAACGGCAGCACGGCTGAGGCGATCAAAAAGCCTGTCGGTACAGGGCCATGGGTACTGGCTGAGCACCGGCCGGGCGAGGTCGCCGTGTTTGTCCCCAATGAGCATTACTGGGGTGTTAAGCCCAGGGTGGATAAACTCATTGTCAAAATTATTCCGGACAGTGAGGCCCGGGTGGCTGCTTTTGAGAAAAAAGAGATTGATTTAATTTATGGCAACGGGCTGATTAGTGTGGATGCGTTTAAACAATTACGGGACAGTAAGCAATATGAAACAAAATTGTCGGCGCCGCTGGCCACCCGGTCCCTGACTATAAACTCTGGCCAGGGGCCTGTGAGAGACCTCAAAGTGCGCCAGGCGCTGGCGCATGCCATTGACAAAGATGCCCTGGTAAAAGGTGTATTCTTTGGTACAGAGCAGAAAGCCGATACCTTGTTTGCTGTCAATGTGCCTTATTGCAATCTGGGCTTGATTCCTTATGAGTATAATGGGGAAAAAGCCGGAGCGCTGCTGGCGGCAGCCGGCTGGAAAAAGGTGCCGGGCAAAGAATTCAGAGAAAAAGAAGGACAGGTTTTGGAGATAGAGCTTGCCTTTGAAATCACCAATGCCATTCAAAAGTCAATTGCCGAGGTCCTGCAGGGGGACTGTAAAAAAGTAGGTATCCGGCTTGCTTTGAAGGGGGAAGAAAGCCAGGCAATCAATCAGCGCAAAACAAATGGCAATTTCGAGATACTCTTTTGTGATACCTGGGGGGCTCCCTATGAGCCGCAGTATATAGCCTGTGGGGCGCCGGTAGATGTGCATGCCCAGTCGGGGCTGCCGATGAAAGCAGAGCTGGACCGGAAAATTGTTCAGGTGCTGACCGGAACTGACGAGGCCGAACGGCAGGCCTTATTTGGCTCTATCCTGAGCATACTCCATGAACAGGCCATTTATTTACCTTTAACGTATCTGAGCAATAGTGCGGTTTATCATAAAAAACTTACTGGCGTAACCTTTTTGAGCAGTCAGTATGAAACTGCTTTTGACACTATTAATTTCCGCCAGTGATGTTTTGCGGCTGCAACTGACGGCAGCAAAACATGAATCCTCCCGGATTACCGGGAGGATTCTCTTGGTTTCAAATGTGGAAATAAAATCTGTGGACATAAGAACACCTAGGCCATAAAGAACACAGGTGGCTTCTGCCAGCGCCCTAAGGGACTTGGCAAGCGGGTTTCACATCGTAAAACTCATGTTTAGCTGCGTCAATAGCTTTTCCGTATCCCGGCTCCGGATGTAATCCCAGCCAATCCAGGTTAGCGCCGCTTCTGCCGGCAATTTGCAGTCTACCTGCGGATGGAGGGCGGGAAAGCAGGCCCCGGCACAAATACGGCCTAACTCAGGTCCGGACAAATAGGCAAGTAAATCGCCCAGTTCAGCCACCTTTGCCGTTTTCACCAGATACGATATCGGGGTAACCGGGGTGCCGTCCCGCAGCCAGATGATGCTGGCAGCCACTGCGGGCGGCAGTGTATTGGCAAAAAAACAGGGCATTACATAGATTGGCGGCCGGCCGGGCAGATTGCCGGCCATGGTTTTGATCATCTGCGAGGGATGCATACCGGTCCGGACCGACCGGCTTAAGGCGGCAATACCGGCATCACCATATTGTTGATAAATATGCAGCAGTATAATATCATCAAAATCGCCGCTGCTGCCATTTAAAACGACCTTCTGTTCATATTCGGGCTGCAGCAGGTCGGCCCAGGTTGACGGCACCGGCAGGCTGCCCAGCTGTTTATGGTCAATGACCACTACGACCGGGTTAACGGCAATTACCTGATACCAGCCCTGAGGATCGGCTATGCCCAGGCGGTTCAGGGCGTTGTTCACAGGCTGCGGCGGTATGGCTGTATATAAACCGGTGTCGATGAACTGGCTGGCAAAATGTCTGTTGAACAGATTATAATCGGTGGTCAGGATCAAATCCGGGGCGGCATCAATATCCCGGACCTGACGGAGATAATCTGAAAAAGCAAGAATATCATTATTGCATGACCAGATATAGTAGTTTAAGAGCAGATTTTTTTCCGACTGCAATTTCTGTAATCTGTCATGCAGGGCATAGGTGAGCGGCAGGTGCAGGGCGCAGGGCAGCTGGGCCACAAAATTAAATTGTCCCGGCTTGTTCCTTACCACCGGCGACAACCGGCGGCTGCGTTCCGCTTCCTCAATCCCGTCAGCCAGCAAGCCGGTAAAGGTAGCCATATTTATCTTTTTGAGCTGCAGCAGTGTCCTCAGCCGCAAGATAGCCCCGGCGCCATTGTTTAACGCTTCCCGGGTAACAATGCCGAACCCGTTAAAAATACTTTCTGTTTCAGGATAGCGGCTGACAATTTCCTGAACAGTACAGTCAAGTAAATTATTATTCATTGCTTAGTCCTCCGCCGGCAAAAATTCAGGCAATCAGATGTTACTGCTATCATAACATAATTAGGTTAAGATGAGCCCGTAAAATAGCAGCCGATAATTTAATAGTGGAAGAGGATAAAAATAATAGGATAAATCAGGATAAAGAACGAATATATGCAGTAATAAACAGGAGGTGAAATGGTATGAATCGTCGATTCTATGCCCGGCTGCTTTGCTGTGCAGCCGGCAGCCTGATTTGTTTTTCCCTGCTAACGACCGGGGCAATGGCCCAAACCAGGACGTTGTCCACAGACACCAAACTTCACCCGCAGGGCTGGAGTGTCGGTGACTTCATTAAATTCAGAAAAAACACGGTGGTCAGTCTGAATGAAATGGGGGAAGTGGTCTCAGGCACGCTCGATAAAGATACCTTACTGCCGCCCCGGGGCTGGGAGCGGGTGATTAATGATTATTACTCAACAACTGTCCATGCCGATATCAGTCCGTATTTTCACCGGTTTTCCTACCGGCCGTTTATGGGCCGTGACTATAATGTAATCATTCCCGGCTACGGGCACTTGTTGTATAAAGGCGGCAGTGTTGTCACCTTCAGTGAGCAGGGCGATATTATTACCGGCACAATTGCCGATAAAGCAACCGTTCGTCTGGTCGCTGGCAAATATGGTTTTGTGACCTTTAAAAGCGGCACGGCTCTGACTTTTTTTGCTGACGGCGCCGTTCAGTCCGGTGTCCTGGATGAAGATACGCATCTGCGGCCTGTCGGCTGGAAAAGGCTGCTTACCGGTGATGAGTCAGCCGGCTACATAAAATTCAGCAAGGACAAAACCATTACTTTTAATGAAGCCGGTGAAGTGGTAGCCGGAACCATAAAAGAGGCGGCGACTTTGCCGGCTGACAAGGGGACGGGCCAGGAATTTCCTGCCGGTTCGCTGGTTGTGTTTGATGAGCTGGGGGCTAGTACCAGCCGTGATAAATTTGAGCAAAGCATGTCAAATTAATTAAAATAATAGACAGTTCCAGGGGGCGATACCCCGGAACTGTCTATTATTTATATGAGGAGGAGGATACGCTTGGTTATTCTACAGACAGAACCTTAAAGCCATAAATTTCAATGGCCCGGGCCAGTTCCCGTTCGGTATATTTGTGGTGGTTGAAGGATAGGGATACAACATTGCCGGTAATCTGGACATCATTTACTGTTTCCATTGCTTCCAGGGATTGTTTTACCTGACCAAGGTCACCGGTATTGTCCAGGGTAAATGTAGCGTTGATCTGACACATGATAAACCTCCTTTTTTGGATCATTTAGATTTTAAAGCAAGAACTTGGCCTGCATCCTGCTGTGGCAGACGGGAAAGCCGAGTTGCCCTTTGCGGAGAAGCCTTTTGGGGGCTGGGAAAATAAAAACCACGAATAAGCTGGTCAATTCTTGACCAATCCCTTCATGGTTGTGTCACCCGCTAAAATTGTCGTAATGAAAAAACAGGCAAATGGCATTCATTACCATCTGAAATTAGTATAAACTATAATTAATTAAAAGACAATAGTAATCTTAAACAGAAAGATAATTTTTTCACTATTTACAAAAAGACGACACCATTGTACAATATTAGAGGATAAGGAGTTTGAAAACTCCGGCAAATAGAGCACAGATCACTACGGAAAACTTTAAAGATAATTTGGCATGAAGCCGCTGCGGACGTGAAGTCCCCTTTGGTTTTTGTGCCTTTTTTTATGAAAAAAGCAGAAAGGCTGATGGTTCAAGAGCGGGATAGTGCGGAAACAAGTTTAGGGGAGAGGTAAAGATGTCAGAAACAACAAAAATGCTTAACAAAAGTAAAAGGTATGCAGCACTACTTATCGCCTGTATGCTCCTGGTGAGCCTGCTGGCCGGCTGTGGATCCCAGTCCGGCCAGGCGCCGGCCAAAGAGAAAGTCCTGAATTTTTCCTGGGCGAAAGACATAGGGCCCCTGAATCCACACATGTATAATCCCAATCAGATGTTTGCCCAGGCCTTGGTATATGAGTCCCTGGTGCAATACAGCGACTCAGGCAAGATTATTCCCTGGCTGGCGGAAAGCTGGACTATCTCGCCTGATGGCAAAGAATATCTATTTACCCTGCGTAAAGATGTAAAATTCTCTGATGGCTCCGCTTTTAATGCGGCTGCTGTCAAGAAAAATTTTGATGCCGTACTGGCAAACGGCAAGCGCCATGACTGGCTGGCCTTTATCCGGCAAATCAAAGAAACCCAGGTCATTGACGAGTATACATTCAAGCTGGTGCTCAAAGATGCCTATTACCCTGTATTGCAGGAACTGGCACTGATCCGGCCAATTCGCTTCCTGGCCCCGGCCGCTTTTCCTGACAACGGCAATACCGGCGAGGGGATCAAAAAGCCGGTGGGAACAGGCCCCTGGGTGTTAAGTGAATACAAACAGGGCGAAGTCGCCGTATTTGTCCGTAATGAACACTACTGGGGCCCCAAACCCAAAGCGGATAAACTGGTTATAAAAATAATCGCTGACAGTGAGTCCCGCGTGGTTGCCTTCGAAAAGAAAGAGCTGAACCTGCTGTACGGCAATGGCAGTATTAGTCTGGATGCCTTTAAGCAGCTCCAGGCTTCGGGCAAATATGAAACCAAGCTGTCAGAACCGCTGGCTACCCGGGTGCTGGCAATTAACTCCAATAAAGGGGCCACTAAGGAACTCAAGGTTCGTCAGGCCCTGCAGCATGCAGTCAACAAAGACGCTTTTGTCAAAGGCGTTCTGTTCGGGACCGAACATAAAGCCGATACCCTGCTGGCCACAAATTTCCCCTATTGCAATCTGGGCTTAAAGCCTTATGAATACAGTGAGGAAAAAGCCCGGGCCCTGCTGGAAGAAGCCGGCTGGAAACTAGTTCCCGGCAAGGAATTCCGGGAAAAAGACGGACAGCCGCTTGAACTGGAATTTTGCTTTGAAAGTACCAATGCCATCCAAAAATCTGTGGGCGAGGTTCTGCAGGGTGACCTGAAAAAGGTCGGTATCAAGGTCAAGCTCACCGGTGAGGAACAGGGATCGGTTGATCAGCGGCAAAAAGACGGCAACTTTAATATTATTTACGGCGATACCTGGGGCGCTCCTTATGACCCGCATTCCCTGGTAGGCTCGATGCGGGAACCGGCCCATGCCGACTATCAGGCTCAAATCGGCTTGCCGATGAAAGCCGCGCTTGACAAGATGGCTTCAGATGTATTAGTCAGCACCGATGAAGCCAAACGGCAGGAGTTGTATAGGCAAATCTTTATAACCCTGCATGAACAGGCGGTATATCTGCCGCTGTCCTATCTGGCAAACTTAGCGGTATATCCTAAGAATCTGACCGGAGTTACTTTTATGGGCAGTCAATATGAAATTCCTTTTGGAACCATTGATATTCAGTAATTTATGGGGGAGGAGGGGGCAGAATGTTTGATTATGTTGTCAAACGCCTGCTTAGCCTAATCCCTGTACTGGTAGGTATCTCCATGATAACATTTCTCATGCTGCGCCTCACGCCGGGGGATCCGGCGGAGGCGTATCTGAGACTTTCCCAGATACCGCCGACAGAGGCAGCCGTAGCGGCAGTCAGGGAGGAACTCGGCCTTGACCGTCCGCTTGTTGTTCAGTATGGGGATTGGCTGGTAAAGGCACTCACTCTTGATTTTGGTAAATCCTATGCCACTCACAGGCCGGTATGGGACGAAATGATGTTTCTGCTGCCGGCGACAGTGCAACTGGCCGGGGTATCGCTAGTGTTCACGCTTGTTATCAGCCTGCCAATGGGTATTTTTTCTGCCCTGTATAAAGACGGCTGGTTTGATAATTTTTGCCGGTTTATTGCCTTTACCAGCGCCGCTATGCCTAATTTCTGGCTTGGTTTCATGCTGATGTATTTATTTGCTCTTAAGCTGGATCTATTGCCCACTCTGGGACGGGGCTCATGGGAGCATTTTATTCTGCCGGCCATTACCCTGTCCTTTAGTTATATTGCCACCTATATCAGGCTGCTGAGAACCAGCATGCTGGAAAACCTGGAGCAGCCGTTTGTTTTGTATGCCCGGGCCCGAGGTTTGCAGGAAAGCCTGGTTATTGGCCGGCATGTATTGAAAAATGCGATGCTGCCGCTTGTTACCGCCCTGGGAATGAGTATCGGCCATTTGCTGTCCGGCTCCGTGATTGTCGAAAGTGTATTTTCCTGGCCGGGAATTGGCCGGTTTTGTGTGTCTGCTATTTTAAACAGGGATTATCCGGTGGTCCAGTGTTTTGTGCTGATGATGGCCGGTGTTTTTGTTATCTCAAACCTGCTTGTAGATATTGCTTATGCCTGGCTTGATCCGAGGATTCGACTGAAAGGGGAGTCCTCATGAGGCTGAAGCGTACCTTGACAGGACTGGCACTGACGATTATTCTGTTAACGGTGTTAATAGCAGTTTTTGCACCGGTTATTGCGCCACATGATCCTAATGATGTTTCTTTAGAACGAAAGCTGATGCTGCCTGATAATAATTATCTGCTGGGAACGGACCATCTTGGCCGCTGCATTCTCTCCCGCCTTATTTACGGGGCCCGGGTTTCCCTGGGCGCGGCCTTTGCCGTAATGTCTGTGACTCTTGCGATCAGCACCGTTGTCGGGGCTGTGTCCGGTTATGCCGGTGGCAGGGTTGATGCTATTATCATGCGGATATGTGATATATTTTTAGCATTTCCCAACCTTATTCTGGCGCTGGCCTTAGTCGGCGTGATGGGGCCGGGTTTGCCCAATGTGGTGCTGGCGCTGGCTCTTTCCCAATGGGCCTGGTATGCCAGAATGATCCGGGGGATGGTGCTTAGCCTGAAAGAAAGGAACTATGTGCTGGCTGCCAAAGTGGCCGGGACGCCCCGGCTTATTATTGTTGCCAGGCATATTTTACCCAATATTCTGCCCCAGATTGCGGTGCTGGCCACCCTGGATGTGGGGTGGGTTATCCTGCATATTGCCGGCATGTCGTTTTTGGGTTTGGGGATTCAGCCGCCGACACCGGAGTGGGGAGCGATGATTAATGACGGCCGCCAATTTTTGCGGGGCTACCCCTGGCTGATGGCCTATCCCGGGTTAATGATTTTAAGTGTGGTTATGGCCTTTAATCTTCTGGGTGATTCTTTGCGGGACATAAGTGATCCGATGACAAAAAGAATGTAGCTTCCGTGATGGCAGCGCTGCCGCCGGCAGAAGCTGTCGACAGGCTCAAACGGTAAGAAAGGACGGTTCATTATATGGGCAAGCAGCCGCTGCTGGCAGTGGAAAGTTTACAAATAATTATAAAACACACGGAGCAGGCTGTGCCTGTCGTGCATCAGCTCAGTTTTCAAATAGGGCAAGGTGAGATTTTTGGATTGGTAGGCGAAAGCGGCTGTGGTAAAACGCTGACATGTCTGTCGATTTTGAATCTTTTGCCTGCCGGTGTTGCCCGGACCGGCGGGCAGATCCAACTGGCCGGGGAAAATCTGGACGCTCTGACTGCGGCAAAATGGCGCCAGCTCCGGGGGGACCGGATCGCGCTGATTATGCAGAATCCGATGAGTGCCTTTGATGCCATTCGTACAATTGGCGATCATTTTATTGAAACCTTGCTGGCCCATGGGAAAACTGACCGCCGGGCTGCTAAAGAAACGGCAATAGAATATCTGGCCAGGGTGGGGCTGCCGGAGCCAGGGCTGCTGCTGCGGCAATATCCTTTTGAATTGAGCGGGGGCATGCTGCAGCGGGTGATTATCGCTATTGCTCTGGCCCAGCAACCGGATCTCATTATTGCTGATGAACCGACTACGGCTTTGGACGCCACCTCGCAGATCCAGATTCTTGATCTTTTGGCTGACGTCAGGCGTGAATTTGGCACAAGCATGCTGTTGATTTCGCATGATCTTGGTGTTATTGCCCGGCTGGCTGATTCGGTAGCTGTTATGTATGGCGGCCAGATTGTTGAGCAGGCGGCAGTGGCCGACTTGTTCGCCCAGCCGCTTCATCCTTATACCCAGTCGCTGCTGAGTGCCCGCAACAGTATTGGCTTACCACGGAGAAAACGCCTGTCAGCAGTAGCGGCAGCGGCAAATGAGGCCGCCTGTTCGACCGCCGGCTGCGGCTTTTCCGGGCGCTGCCCGCGGGTCAGTCCGGCCTGCCGGGTAACCTTTCCCGGGAAAGTGACGGCTAATACCGGCGGCCACTGGGTACGCTGCCTGGACATAACCAGTACGCAGATGGGGGTTGGCTAATGGCTGCTATCACACCACTGCTCGAATTACGGGGTGTCAGCAAGCACTTCCACGGCGGCGGCATCTTCAAACAGGGGCGCAGGGTGCAGGCGACTAAAGAGATCAGCCTCACACTGGCGGCAGGCGAGTGCCTTGGCCTTGTTGGTGAAAGCGGCTCCGGCAAGAGTACGCTGGGCCGTATTATGCTGGGGATTGAAAGGCCCGAGCGCGGGGACGTGTTTTTTCAGGGCGTTAATTTGTACGGGCCGGATAAAGCGGCCACCAAAGCAGTGCGGCGGGACCTGCAGGTTGTGTTTCAGGACTGTTTCAGTTCAGTCAATCCGCGCCTGACCGCAGGCGAGAGTATTGCAGAGCCGCTAAGAAATTTTGGTTGCCCCGGTTCCGGGGAGATACTCCTGGCCGTCGGGGAATTATTAGAGCTTGTGGGGCTTAAAGCCGGCGATGCCTCTAAGTATCCCCATCAGTTCAGCGGCGGTCAGCTGCAGCGGGTATGTATTGCCAGGGCGATTTCCCTGCGGCCCAAGCTGATTGTGCTTGATGAGGCTGTCAGCAGTCTGGACGTACTGGTGCAAGCGCAGATACTTGACTTATTGTCCGAGCTGCGGGAGGAGCTGGGTATGTCCTATGTATTTATTTCGCACGACCTGGCGGCGGTAGCCCATCTGTCCGACCGGCTGGCTGTTATGTGTGCCGGCGAAATTGTGGAAAGGCTGGACAATATGGAAAATATCAACTGTCTTACCCATCCGGTGTCGCGGGCCCTTTTAGCAGCTGTACTGCCTGCTCAGCCGGCGGCTGTGACAGCGGGGACCGCTGGGTGCCGACGCAATGATATATAATACAGAAGAGAGGTTGCCTATGGACTTGAAGAAAAGTGACTGGTGCATTCGCCGGATTACGGCGGCTGATACCGGACCGGTACTTGATTTTATTCTGCCAATGCTGCAGGAAGTATACCCAAATATAACCGGCGTAGCTGACCGGTGGGATTTGACCCACCTGGAAGAGGCCTATGTTTTACCGGCAAATACCGCTTTATTTGCGGCTTTTGACAATGATGGCAAGGTAGTCGGAACGGTTGCGATTAATCCCTATGATGACAGACTGGCCGCAGTGGCCGGGTGCTATGATCGTGCAGTTACCGCTGAGCTATCACGGTGTTATGTAAAAACCACGCTGCGCCGCCAGGGGATCGCCTGCCAGTTGGTCGCCAGTATTGAAGCCTATTGCCGGGACCAGGGCTACAGGCGCATCTGCCTGCACACCCACAAATTTTTGCCTGGCGGCTTTCCGTTTTGGCTAAGTCAGGGCTATCTGATCCGCCGGGAAAATACAGATGAGTTGGAGACCGTGTACATGGATAAGGATATCTGCGCTACAGTGTAACTGTAGCGTTTTTCCATTTTTGGAAATTATTCTGCCGGGTAGCAGGATTTTTTAGTTTCATATAGAATAATATATTTCGAATAAATTGAATATTTTGTCACTCCGACTCTGTTTATCTAATAGCATTAGGATAACCAGATCAAGGTTTTACCCGGAAACAGGTAGACCTTCCGATAAGAAAGGAGTATATATTACCTACTATTAAGGACAGGGTGCTCGCTGCTTTGGCGTACTCTGTTTTTTGCTTGCTATAGGCTGTTCGCTCGTGCTCGTTAAAAATTTAAAATAGGCAGAATATTAGGAACAGGCAGGTGAGTATATGAGTTTTTATGTCGAAAGCAGTAGTAACTATATTTCTGAGGCTTGGCAACTATTTACAACCACTAAGACTTACACCAATCAGGACTGTGATTTCTCTGTACGCTCAACAATTTTGGACTCATGGACGCGGTGTCGTGATGCCGGGGTGAATCCTTATGATCCCTGTATTCATCCACAGCTTGACAGTATCAGCCTGCGGGTGATGCTCAGAGAGAACCGGGAACTTATCAATATTGCCAAACCGTTCATGACTAATTTATATGAGGTTGTCGAAGGCTCGGGTTTCGTTGTGGCACTAACAGACATGCGCGGCTATATAATGGAGTTATTTGGTGACGAAGATGCGCAGACCAATCCAATGACAGTTAGTTTTTTTCGTGGTGCCAGCTGGCGTGAATCGCAGGTAGGCACAAATGCAATCGGCACAGCGCTGGTTATAAAAAAACCGATTCAGGTATCCGGTTCGGAACATTTCTGTTTTGAACATCACTCTTTGACCTGCTCGGCCGCACCGATTCTTGATGCTCAGGGTAGAGTACTGGGGATATTGGACGTTTCCGGAGCGGCAACGGCTGCTCACAGGCATACGCTGGGTATGGTGGTGGCCGCCGCGGAGGCCATTATGGCCCAAATCAGCATTCAGAAAAAAAACAATGAATTAAGTGTGATGAATAACCGGCTTACGAATATCTTCAATACCATGTCAGATGGCGTAATTTTAGTTGACAAACAGGGGGTCATCAGCGAATTAAACCCGGTCGCCAAGCAAATCCTGGGATCTGGCTTACAGCGGGCTGAGGTAAAACCGGGAATTCAGGTGGAGAGCATCCTGGGAGCGCGGAACCCGCTGCTGGAAAAGATATTAAAGCGTAAAGAAGCCTGTGCTGAGATGGAACTGATGCTGGAGACCAGTAATGGTCTGAGCCATTGCCTGGCCTCCGGTGAAACGGTGACCGACGCCCAGGGACTGGTAACCGGCGGGGTTATTATTCTGCGCCCGATCAAACAGATTCAAAGCCTGGTCAACAGGTTCAGCGGCCATTACGGGACACTCCAGTTCAGTGATATCATCGGTGGCAGCAAAGCGCTGCTGGAAGCCGTCAGGGTGGCATCTCTGGCTGCCGCCTCCATGTCCAATGTCCTGCTCCAGGGAGAAAGCGGCACAGGCAAGGAAATTTTCGCCCAGGCCATTCACAACCGGAGCAACCGTCAGGCCGGGCCTTTTATTGCCGTAAACTGCGGGGCAATACCCCGTGAGCTTATCGGCAGTGAGTTATTCGGCTATGGGGAAGGGGCCTTCACCGGGGCGAAACGCGGGGGCAAACCCGGAAAATTCGAACTGGCCTGCGGCGGTACTCTATTCCTGGATGAGATCGGTGATATGCCGTTGGAGCAGCAAGTGGCCCTGCTGCGGGTTTTGCAGGAGCGGCGGGTTATCCGGATTGGCTGTGATAAGGTCATTCCTATCGATGTCCGGGTGATCTGTGCCACCAATAAATGCTTGATGACAGAAGTGGAAAAAGGTACTTTCCGTAAAGACCTGTATTACCGGCTTGATGTTATCTCCATTACCATCCCGCCGCTGCGGGAGCGGTCTGATGATATTGTCGCCCTGTTTAACTATTTTCTCGATAAGCAGGATAAGCATTGCCGGCGGTTTGTTGTAAGCCCGGAGGTTATTGAACGGATTGTACGCTATGACTGGCCCGGCAATGTCCGGGAACTGCAAAATGTGGTGGAGCGGATCGTCAGTCTTACCGAAGGCCAGGTCGTAACCTTGGCCAACCTGCCACAGGAAATCTGCAACTGCAAGGCTGCTACGCACTCATCCCGCGAACGCTTACATTTTCCGGCCTCCAATATTGTGGAATCCTTTTGCCGCCGGGAGCAACGCCGGCGGGTTCTTGATGAAAATGAAAAACAGGAGATTTTGGAATTACTGTATAATCATGGCGGCAATGTCAGTATGACCGCCCGTGATATGGGGGTTTCCCGGAATACCCTCTACCGGAAAATGAAACAGCATGCTATTTATAAAGAACTAAAGTGTAAAGTTGAACAAGTGTCACTTTGAGGTGACACTTGTTGCGGCAAATGTAGCACGGCGCAACACTAAACTATGAGGAATCAGCAGTCAGAAGACGGTTGATTCCTTCTTCATTTTTGTACAAAGGATAACTTTCCGCCCGGTCAAGGCCCACCGTGGCCGGCGCATTGCCTGCATCAGGCATAAGTCAAGCTTTCCTGTAGCGGCTTTGGGAAGTTGGCATAGATCTTGCGTTTATATCTGGCATAACGCTTAAGCAAGTGATCAGTGTAACGATTATGCAGCAGAGCAGGGAGGGTGGTTAATGAGAGTAGTTCCCGTCTATCAGGCGGAAGGCATGGTTCTTTGCCACGACGTGACTGAAATTATTCCCGGCAAGTGTAAGGAAAGAGCGTTTAAGAAAGGACACATCATTAAAAAAGAGGATATTCCCCGGTTGCTCACGATTGGTAAGGAACATATCTACGTCTGGGAAGTAAATGAACAAAAGCTCCATGAGAATGACGCGGCGGCAAGACTGGCCAGGGCCGTAGCCGGCCCGGGTTTGCAACTGGCAGAGGCTGCCGAGGGCAAGGTGGAATTAAAGGCAGCGATTAACGGTCTGTTAAAGGTAAATACAGAAGCCCTGGACAGAATTAATGATATTGATCAGCTCGCTGTGGCGACATTACATTCGAACCAGATGGTAGCTATTGACCGCAAGGTTGCCGGCTGCAAAATTATTCCCCTGGTAATGCCAACAAATAAAATCGAAAGAATTGAGCAGATCTGTGCAGCTTATTATCCGGTGGTGGAAGTCAAACAACTGCAGGCCCGCAAGGTAGGGGTGGTCACTACCGGCAGCGAGGTATACCACGGCCGGATTAAGGATTGTTTCGGACCGGTGCTGACAGAAAAGTTTGCGCGTCTGGGCAGTTCGGTCTTACAGCAGATTTTTGTGCCTGATGATATCGCCATGATTGCGGAGGCTATCCATCGCCTGCTGCAGGACGGTGCTGATCTGATTGTTACCACCGGCGGTATGTCGGTTGATCCTGATGACGTAACCCCGGCCGGTATCCGGGCGGCCGGCGGCCGCATCATTACCTATGGGGCACCGACATTGCCGGGGGCGATGTTTATGCTGGCCTATTTCGGGCCGGTACCTGTTCTTGGTTTGCCGGGCTGTGTCATGTACCACCGGAGTACCATCTTTGACTTGGTCGTACCTCGCCTGCTTGCGGGCGAAGAACTGACCCGCAAGGATATTACCAGGCTTGGCCATGGCGGCTTGTGTTTATCCTGTGAGGAATGCCGTTATCCGGAATGCGGGTTTGGCAAAGGGCGGTAAAAAAGGTCCGTGCAATGCGTATTTCGGGGAATAACAGTCCTCTGAGATATAGGTTATTGAGTAAAGGAGAGAAGAAACAGATGCAAAAAAAAGTGTTGAATATCAATGGTTTACCCAGAACATTAATTGTTGACACCGAAGCCAGTCTGGCCAGTGTGCTCAGGGAACAGCTGCTGCTGACCGGCTGCAAAGTCGGCTGTAATCAGGGGCAATGCGGTACCTGTTCCATTATTCTCGACGGCAGGGTAGTAAGATCCTGTGTTGTGAAAATGAAACGAGTGCCTGATGAAGCGAATGTAACTACCATTGAAGGTCTGGCTACGCCCAATAATCTTCATCCGCTGCAAGTTGCCTGGATGGCTTATGGCTGCGCCCAATGCGGTTTCTGCAGCCCCGGCTTTATCCTGTCGGCGAAGGTTCTGCTTGATGAAAACCCCAATCCCAGCCGGGAAGATGTTCGCAACTGGTTCCAGAAAAACCGGAATGCCTGCCGCTGCACAGGGTATAAACCGCTGGTGGATGCCGTAATGGCCGCTGCGAAAGTGGTTCGCGGTGAAATGCGCAAGGAAGAACTGATGTATCAGCCTGTTGGCAATAAAATCTATGGTACTACCTACCACCGTCCATCTGCCTTGCAGAAGGTTACCGGTACCTGGGATTTTGGGGCCGATGTTGCCTTACAGATGCCGGCGGGAACGCTCCGGCTGGCGTTGGTCCAGGCTGAAGTATCTCACGCTAATATTAAGGGCATTGATACGTCGGAAGCGGAAAAGATGCCTGGTGTTTATAAAGTTGTTACCCATAAAGATGTAAAAGGTAAAAACCGGATTACCGGTCTGATTACTTTCCCGACCAATAAAGGCGATGGCTGGGACCGGCCGATTCTGTGCGATGAAAAAGTATTCCAGTATGGTGATGCGATTGCTATCGTGTGTGCCGATACGGAAGAACATGCCCGGGAAGCGGCCAAGAAAGTTATTGTCGACCTGGAAGTGCTGCCTGCCTACATGAGCGCCCCGGCCGCCATGGCTCCTGATGCCATTGAAATCCATCCGGGCGTGCCTAATGCTTATTTTGAACAGGGTATTGTCAAGGGCGCAGACACCAAACCAATTATGGATAGTCCGGATGTGGTAAGCGTTGAGGTTGACACCTACTGCAGCCGGCAGCCGCATATGGCGCTTGAGCCTGACTGCGGGTCTGCTTACTTTGATGAAGAGGGCCGCCTGACCATTCATTCCAAGAGTATTGCCCTGCATCTACACCATGCCATGATTTGCCCGGGAATCGGCATTGAACCGGACAAACTGCGGCTTGTCGCCAACCCGACAGGCGCTACCTTCGGCTATAAGTTCAGTCCGACTAACGAGGCTTTACTGGGTGTGGCCTGTTTAGCTACAGGCAAACCGGTTTCGCTCAACTTTAACATGCATCAAATGATCACTTATACCGGCAAACGTTCGCCCGTATTTATGAAATGCAAAATTGCCGCCGATAAAGCAACCGGCAAGCTGCTGGCCTTGGAAACTGACTGGGCAATGGATCATGGCCCATACAGTGAGTTCGGGGATTTAGCCACACTGCGTCAGGCCCAGTTTACCGGCGCCGGTTATAATATACCCAATATCCGCGGGAAAGGGCGTACTGTTTGCACCAATCACGCCTGGGGTTCTGCCTTCCGGGCCTACGGTTCACCGCAAGCATTCCTGGCTTCTGAAATTGCGATCGATGAACTGGCGGAAAAACTGGGGATGGATCCGCTGGAATTCCGGTTTAAAAATATCTACCGGCCTGGTGATACGACACCAACCCAACAAGTGCCGGAAGTATTCTGCTTTGAGAATATGTTTAATACGCTGCGGCCATTATGGAAAGAAGCAAAACAACGGTGCCAGGAGCTGTCGACACCTGAGAAAAAACGTGGTGTAGGCTTGTCACTCGGGATTTATGGCTGCGGTCTTGACGGTCCTGATGGCTCGCAGGCCTGGATTGAGCTGACTCCGCAGGGTGTTTCGGTAGGATCATCCTGGCAGGATCACGGCCAGGGCGCCGACCTTGCTGCCTTAACCCATGCCCATGAAACCCTTCGTCAGATGGGGATCACACCGGAACAAATCAAACTGGTGATGAATGACATGGCCTTTACCCCGGCCAGCGGCCCGTCAGGCGGCAGCCGGCAAAACGTTATGACCGGGAACGCTATCCGGGTTGGGTGCGAAATGTTGGTAAATGCTATGCGGAAACCGGATGGCACTTTCCGTACCTATGATGAAATGGTGGCCGAAAATATCCCTCTCCGTTATGATGGCAAATGGGCGGCCTCCATGTGCTCTGACTGCGACCCGGAGACTGCCAAAGGGAATCCGTTCGCTGTCTATATGTATGAAGTATTTATGCCGGAGGTTGAGGTTGATATCAAGACCGGCAAGGCCAAGGTCGTCAAATTTACCACAATTGCCGATATTGGTACAATCACCAATAAAGCAACTACTGACGGTCAGATCTATGGCGGCCTGGCGCAAGGGATTGGCCTGGCCCTGACAGAAGATTTTGAAGACCTTAAGAAACATACTAATCTGGTGGCGTGTGGTTTCCCCTTTGTGCAGGATATACCGGATGAAATGGATATTATTTACAATATTACTCCCCGGGAGCATGGTCCGTATGGGGCAGCCGGTGTTGGCGAAGGACCGTTAACCGCACCCCATCCGGCAATACTGAATGCTGTCTATAATGCCTGCGGTGTCCGCATTTATGCGGTACCTGCCCTGCCGGAAAAAATTAAAGCCGGTCTGGAAGCGCTTAGTGCCAAGCAGGAGGCTGCCGGCAGCAAGTAATAAAAAATAAAGAATTTGTATAGGCCTAAAACGAACTGGAAAACCGGCCTGGCTTTCAGTTCGTTTTAGGTTTCCCTGTACCAGGGAAAGGATGAGCGGTGTGGATCAGAAACTACTGCGTCAGCGGGAAGCAAAATGTGTACAGGAAAATCCGCCTGGCTGTACGGCCGCCTGCCCTGTTCATGTCGATGTCCGGGGAATCGTTACTGCTGTGCGTAAGGGAGACTATACGGCAGGTTTTGCCTTGTTACACCGGATAATCCCTTTTCCGGGCATTATCAGCCGGATTTGTGAACAACCCTGTCAGCAGGCCTGTAAGCGTAACGAAGTGGATGAGCCTGTTTTTGTCCGGGCGTTGGAAAAGGTATGTGTTGATAACAATACAAGTATGCCTAAGATGTTGCTGCCGCTGCCCAAACAACAGAAAGTGGCGGTTGTTGGTGCCGGACTGAGTGGTTTAACTGCCGCCGTGGAACTGGCCCGCAAAGGGTACCAAGTGACTGTTTTTGAAGCTGCGGCCCTGCTGGGGGGCAGTATCCGGTCATTTCCGGGAAATACATTACCCCTGTCGGTCATTGAGGCTGATTTAGCCATGCTGCAAAAACTGCCGCTGACCATCAGGACTGCTATGCCGGTTACGGGATTAGACAGCCTGTATCCGGAATTTGATGCCATTTATCTGGCAACCGGCAAACAGGCCGCTTATTTACAACTGGATCTCCAGCTGGATGCTGCGGGGGCGATTATGGTCGAGCCCTTATCGCTGGCAACAAGCAACAGCAAGGTTTTTGCCGGTGGCAGTCTCCGCCGTGCGGCCAACGCTTATTCGGCAATTTTCTCAATTGCCGACGGCAAGGTGGCGGCAATCTCCATTGACCGCTTGTTTCAGAACGCCTCCCTGACCGCCAACCGGGACACGGAAGGGCCATACAGAAGCACCCTTTATACCAACATCACCGGTGTAAAACCTCAGCCGATGGTATGTGCAGCTGCGCCTGATACCGGTTATACCAGCGAGGAAGCCGGGGCGGAAGCCGCCCGCTGCCTGGTATGCCAGTGTCTGGAATGTGTTAAAGTCTGTGAATATCTGGCCCATTACCGGGCTTATCCCAAGCGGTATGTGCGCGAAATATATAATAACTTATCGATTGTAATGGGCATTCATCATGCCAATAAAATGATAAATTCCTGCAGCTTGTGCGGCCTGTGCGAGCAAGTCTGCCCGGGTAAATTAAATATGGGCGAGGTGTGCCAGCAGGCGCGGCAAATAATGGTGGACAAAGGGAAAATGCCGCCGTCAACCCATGAGTTTGCCCTGCAGGATATGCAGTTCAGCAATAGTGACCACTGTGCTCTGGCCCGGCATCAGCCAGGTTTTACTGCCAGTGCGGTTGTATTTTACCCCGGCTGCCAGCTGGCGGCGTCATCGCCTCAGTCTGTGAGTCAGGTTTACCGGTTTTTATGTGAAAAAATAGCTGGCGGGGTTGGGCTGATGCTGGGGTGCTGCGGGGCTCCGGCCAAATGGGCCGGGCAAGAGCAGGAATACCAGGAAACGCTCCGCGTTATCGGTCAAACCTGGCAAGAGTTAGGGAGACCCCGGATTATTACCGCCTGCCCAAGCTGCTATAGGCTGTTTAAGCACCATTTTCCGGATATGGCAGCTGAGAGCTTGTGGACGGTACTTGACCGTATTGGTTTGCCAGCCGGTACAGAGGCAGCCGGTATTGGGCAGAAACTGGCCATTCATGATAGCTGCACGACCCGGGATGAGGCTGAATTGCAAAACAGTGTGCGCAGCATTATGGCCAAGCTGGGGCTGCAGGCGGAGGAACTGCCGCTGAACAGGGAGACTACTGTCTGCTGCGGTTATGGTGGCTTAATGATATATGCCAATCAGGAAGTGGCTCATAAGGTAATCCGGCGGCGGATCGGGGAGAGTGAATCAGACTTCCTGACCTATTGTGTGATGTGCCGTGATAATTTTGCCAGCCAGGGCAAGCGGGCCTTCTATCTGCTGGATGTAATCTTCGGTCATGTTCATGCGGACCAGCCAGGTCCCGGTTATTCAGCCCGTCAGGAAAACCGCTCCCGGTTGAAGACAACGCTGCTGCAGGAGGTATGGGGGGAACCGGGGGTAGCGGCACAGGCAAAATGCCAAGTGACCATTCCCGCGGATGTGCTCCGGGTTATGGAAGAAAGACGGATTCTTATTGACGATGTGACCCGGGTGATTGAACACGCGGAGACCAGTGGTGAAAAGCTTAAGGATCCTGCCTCCGGCTATTATATAGCTTATTTTCAGCCGGTCAATGTGACCTATTGGGTTGAATATCTGCCCCAGGCTGACGGTTTTGTCGTGAAAAATGCCTATTGCCACCGACTTGTCATTACCAGCTAGTGGAGGAGACAGCAGATGAGTGCTTACAAAGTTCAGCAGCAGCAACTGGTTATTGTTTGTGTAAAATGTAATATTGAACTGACATTGGGGCAAGTGACGCTGTCCTACCTGGAAAGCAGCTTTCCGGTGGAGCTGTATCGATGTTCGGCCTGTGGCTTGGTATATATACCGGAGGAACTGGCTAACGGGAAGATGAAGCAGGTAGAATCCGCATTGGAGGATAAGTGATGATTCATCAGCATCCCGGCGGGTTGCCTCTGACTAAGCGGGTTATCGAATGTGCAGCCTTTGCGCCGGGGGCCCGGGTTGTCGATATTGGCTGCGGCACCGGTCAGACTGTGGAATACTTATGTAATACCTGCGGCTTACAGGCTGTGGGCATAGATCTGGACGAGTCACGGCTGGCACAGGGGCGGGCCCGTGTACCCGGCTTACCCCTTATCCGGGCGGCCGGCGAAACGTTACCCTTTGCTACAGCCTCAATGGACGGGGCACTGGCTGAATGCAGCCTGTCGGTTATGGAGGATAGGGGCAGGGTTTTGGCCGAGATATACCGGATACTTGCCGCCAGGGGAAAACTGGTGATTACTGACTTGTATGTACGTAAGGCGGAGGCAGCTTGTACTGATAACGCCGCTCCGGGCGGCGAACTAAAAAATCAACTGGAGGATGCGGGCTTTCGCATCCTGGTATGGGAAGATCAGACGGCTTATTTACGTGAATTTGTGGCCTGTTTTCTTATGCAGTGTGGTTCAATGGAAGAGCTTTGGCAATGCACAGCAAATGGCAAGATGAACAAACAAATGGGATATTTTTTACTGATGGCTGAAAAATGCCAAACGAAAGGATGAATTTTATGACTGATCAACTATGTCCGCGCTGTCAGGCACCGATAACCAGCGGGCCCTTATATCAATGCTGCCGGTGCTTTACCATCTATTGCAGTAACTGCCAAAATACGCAGGAGGGACGGGCCTGTCCGAAATGTGGTATGGGGTCGCGGTTAATACTGGCGCAGGGAAAGTAAAAATAAGCTTTTCTTTGGGAGTTGAGAGCATGAAAGAGCAAGAGCAGCAGGTTGCTACAGATAAAATTGAAGCTGACTTTATTATTGTGGAGGTTACCGACAAAACCACCGGCAAAACGTTCAGGCGCAGCCTGCCGGTCCGGTACCTGGAAAACGATAATGGGATTGTTTTATATGGGGAGACAATGGATGCTGTCCCGACCCAGATTAGTCTCTTGTCGGAAACGGCTCTCGCCAAACTCAGCGGTTTGTTCGGCCGGGGGCCGGATCAGCCACGGTGCAGTTGAGGAGGGAGACGATGACAGAAACATTCTTTAAGCTGATGGAATTATCACAGGCCGGGTTTTACTGCAGCCAAATCCTGCTTATTATCGGTCTGGAGGCTCAGGGCAAAGAGAATCCGGATGTAGTGAGGGCCATGTCGGGGTTAGTTGGCGGGCTGGGTTTCTGCGGTAAAACCTGCGGTGCTTTGACCGGCGGTGCCTGCCTGATCGGCCTTTATGCCGGCAAAGGGACAATGGAGGAAATGGAAGACAGCCGTCTAAATGATATGATCAGAGAGCTTGTGGAATGGTTTGAACAAGAGAACCTTTCCCGGTATGGGAGTATTAATTGCCAGGAAATTTTAGAGGGCAATCCTGCCAACCGGATGGCTCGCTGTCCACAGCTGGTAATGCAGACACTGGACAAAGTCAGGGACATTCTGGCAGTTAACGGCTATAGCTTATAAAGTAAGGCAGTTTAGTCCCGGATGTCAGACGAAGGGGAGGGTGGATATGAAACGGTTTTACCAGAAGTTAAATCAATTGCTTGGCGGCGGTGAGAATGTCGTTGTGGCAACCATTGTTCATAACGCAGGTTCAGCTCCCCGTTCGGCCGGGGCCAAGATGATTGTCCAGGCTGACGGTTCACTGACCGGTACGGTGGGCGGCGGACGCCTGGAGGCGGAAACATTGGCTCTGGCACAGCAAAGCCACCAAAGCCGGCAGCCATGGCTGCAAAAATTTGATCTGAGCGGAACTGATGCGGCCGGTACCGGTATGATCTGCGGCGGCACCGGTGAAATTTTTATTGATTATATCGATGCGGCCGACGCCAGCACCCGTCAGGTCTGTAAAGAGATTCTTGCCGCCATTGAGCTGAAGCAGAAGGCCTGGCTGATCACCTCTGTAATACCTGAACAGGCCGGTGTTCAGGTAAAATACCTGCGGCAGCAGTGCCTGGTCCGGCATGACGGTACTATTCACGGCCTCTTTCAGTGCGAACCGGAATTGATGGGTAAGCTGGCCGCCGGTCCTGCCAAAATTTCCCTTCATGCTGAGGTTCTGGAAAACCGGCGGTTTATTGTCGAGCCTGTCCGGCCGGCAAGTGTTGTATATTTGTTTGGTGCCGGCCATGTATCACAACAGATTGCCAGGCTGACAGACATGGTAGGCTTCCAGACGGTGGTGATTGATGACCGGCCGGCGTTTGCCAGTCAGGACCGTTTTCCCCAGGCCGATATTATGGTCATCGACAATTTTGCCTGCCTGCCGGCACTGGCTGTTACCCCTGATTCGTATCTGGTCATTGTAACGAGAGGGCATCTGTATGATCAGACTGTGCTGGAACAGGTACTGCAGACGGAAGCGGGCTATATTGGCATGATCGGCAGCCGCAGAAAGCGGGATCTTGTTTTTGCCGATTTGCAGGCCAAAGGCTATAAAACGGCAGACCTGCAGCGGGTGCATGCGCCTATTGGCATTCATATTGAGGCGGAAACACCGGAGGAAATAGCGGTGAGTATTGTGGCCGAATTAATTCAGGTCAGGGCTGGGCGGGAAAATGAGCCCGCATAGGCTTGTCGGCCTGGTGGTGGCAGCAGGATTCTCATCACGTATGGGCGCTTTTAAGCCATTATTGCCCTTAGGGAATAAAACAGTCATTGAAACAGCTGTGACCAGCCTGCGCCAGGGAGGAATCAACGATATCCGGGTTGTGGCCGGGCACCGGGCCGCTGAACTCCGGCCAGTGCTGGAACAGCACCAGGTTGGGATTGTCGAGAACCACGACTATGAGCAAGGTATGTTTTCTTCGGTTGTTGCCGGTTTAAAAACATTTGCCGGTGAGGCCGATGCCTTTTTGCTGCTGCCTGGCGATACCCCGCTGCTCCGAAAATACACGATCAGGCAACTAGTTCAGACCTACCGGCAATTGGCGCCTGCCGTTGTCTACCCGGTATTTAACGGGCAGAGGGGGCATCCACCGCTGATTAGCAGCCGCTGCTACGGGGCTATTCTTAACGATGCCGGCGCCGACGGTCTGCGGGGAATACTCGACCGGTTTGCTGTTGACGCTGCCGAGGTTAAGGTGGCCGATCAGGGGGTGGCGCTTGATATTGACACACCTGATGATTATGAGCAACTGCAGGCTTTTTATGCCCGGCAGGAAATACCTACAACTGACGAATGTTTGGCCATGCTGCACCGGTATCAGGCCGATGGCCGGGTAATGCGCCATGGGCAGGCAGTTGCCGAGGTCGGCCTGCGCATAACCGGGCTGCTCAAGCAAGCGGGGCTGACTCTTAATGAGGACCTGGTAGCTGCCGGCGGGCTTGTCCATGATCTGGCCAAAGGCAAACCGAATCACTCCAGGCGGGGAAAGCGCCTGCTTGCCTGTATGGGCTTTCCGGCCTTGTCAGGGATTATAGCGTCCCATATGGACCTGGAGTTTAGCCCGGACTGTGTGCTTGATGAAACGGCAGTGGTATTCCTTGCCGATAAATTAGTCCAGGGTGACAGGATCGTAGCTCTACATGAGCGGTTTAAGCCGGCATTGACCCGTTTTGCCGGCAGCCCGGAAATTGTCAGTTCAGTTTTACAAAGGCAGCGTACTGCTGAAGCCATCAGGGACCGGATCAACAGTCTGTTGGGAATCAGCAGTTTCGAGGCAATGGTCGTTAATTAGGGGGGAGCGCTTGATGAAGCCTGTCTACTTAAATAATGCGGCAACTGCATGGCCCAAGGCACCAAAGGTAGACGAAATGGTGGCGGCCTGTATAGAACAGCTGCCATTTCATGCCGGTCGTTCCGGCTTTAGCGGGCCCGATGTGCCGGGGGAGTGCCGCCGGTTATTGGCGGGTTTGCTGGAGATACAGGAACCGAGCCGTATCGTTTTTTGTCCCAATGCCACCCATGCCCTGAATATTGCCCTGCAGGGCCTGTGCTGGCAGCCGGGGGCAGCTGTAGTGACTACGGCCGCCGAACATAACTCTGTCCTGCGGCCGTTATATTATTTGTCTAAGACCAGGGGAATCCATGTCCATTTTATTCCTGTGGACAAAATGGGGCGGGTTGTAACTTCAGACTGGGAAGCCGCTATGCGGCAGGTTAAACCGCAACTGGCTGTTTTTACACATGCCTCCAACGTCACCGGCGCTGTTAATGACGCGGCCCTGCTGGCCCGGCTGGCCAAAGAGGCCGGGGCCGTAACCCTGCTGGATGCCGCGCAAAGCCTGGGGGTTGTACCGGTGCTGCCGGAAGTCTGGGGGCTTGATATGGTAGCCTTTACCGGTCACAAGTATCTGTTGGGGCCTGCCGGTACCGGGGGACTATATATAGCCCCGGCAACAGAACTGGCACCTGTATGGGTTGGCGGGACCGGGATTCACAGTGATCTGGAGGAGATGCCGCCGCTTATGCCGGCCCGTTTCGAGGCCGGAACACCCAATGATCCGGCTTTTGCCGGTCTGGCGGCAGCTGTGGCCTGGGCGAGCCAATGTAAGGCCGATGCTGCCGGTCTGATGGAGAAGACCGGGCGGTTAGCCAGTGGGCTGGCGGCAGCCGGAGCCAGTGTCATACACGTGGAGGCACCGCGGACGCCGGTAATTTCTTTTACCCTGCCCCAGTGGGAGGTCGAGGATGCCGGTGATGTTCTCCACAAGAGTTTCGGCATTATCTGCCGCACCGGACTTCATTGTGCTCCCCGTATTCACACCTGCCTGGGAACGGCGCCGGCAGGAACAATCAGGTTCAGCTTGTCACGGTTTACCACCGAGCAGGAAATCAACTATTGCCTGGAAGCCATAGGCGCAATGCTGCATGAAACCGTATGAATGGAAGAAAGCAGAAAACTGCTTTGGCGGGGCTAACATATTTGAATACCGGCTGGCTGTTAAGACAGACGAGGTTTTGATAACAGGCCTGGGGGCAGCCGGGGCGGTCAAATATCACCGGAATTTTCCCCGGCCTTTTTTTCAGGCCAATCTGATTGATGGAACACTGGTAAAAGGGGTAATTGCCGATTCAGTAATTAAAGTTAGTTTTCCCCAGGATGACTGGGAAAGCAGCAAAAAGCAATTTGAAAGTTTCCTGGCCGAACTGATCAGCCGGCATCCGGAAAAGGAGCGATAAGCTAATTATGAATGCAAGCCACAGGCAAGAAGAAATTGTGCTTTCTGAGACCCAGAGTGTCTGTCCGGAATGTTTACAACGTATTCCGGCCCAGCGGGTGGCCAAAGGGGACAGTGTGTTTCTCAGGAAGTCCTGTCCTGCGCATGGTGAATACCAGGTATGTGTATGGCAGGGAGCGCCTGATTATGCCGGTTGGAATAATGTGCAGACCCCGGCCTTGCCACAGGCAGGTACAGACACAGACAGCCGCGGCTGTCCCTTTGACTGCGGTTTATGCCCGGACCATCGCCAACAAACCTGTTGTGTGCTGCTGGAAGTGACCGGCAAGTGTAACCTGCGCTGCCCTGTTTGTTTTGCCTCTGCCTCACCGGCCGGCGGAACTGAGCCGGATCTGGCGGTTATCGAAGGATGGTACCGGCTGCTTATGAATAAAGGGGGACCCTATAATATTCAACTGTCAGGCGGCGAGCCAACAGTCCGGGACGATTTGCCTGAGATCATTACCCTGGGACGCAACATGGGGTTTGAGTTCTTTCAGGTCAATACCAACGGTCTGCGGCTGGCGGCTGATGACCGTTACACCGCCCGGCTGAAAGCGGCCGGCCTGAATTGTGTGTTTCTGCAGTTTGACGGGCTGGATGACAGTGTTTATACAACCTTGCGCGGCCAGCCGCTCTTGGCTGTTAAAAAGCAGGTAATTGAAGTCTGCGCAGACCATGATATCGGGGTTGTGCTTGTACCGACCCTGGTGCCGGGGGTAAATGACAGCCAGATAGGTAATATTCTGCAATTTGCCGTCAGTAAGATGCCGGTAGTGCGGGGGGTCCATTTTCAGCCGGTCAGCTATTTCGGCCGCTGTCCGGAAAACCCGGGCGATGCTGACCGGATGACTATTCCCCGGATTATCCGGGAGATCGAACGGCAGACAGCCGGGCAAATGAAAGCCAGGCATTTTTTTCCTCCCGGCGGTGAACATGCCTATTGCTCTTTTCACGGCAATTTTGTATTGATGCCTGACGGCAAGCTGCAGCCCTTGTCGCAGCCTAAAAATAACAGCGGCTGTTGCCAGGCCCGGGCAACCCAAGGTTCCCGGCAGGCCCGGCAGTTTGTTGCCAGACAATGGTCGGCAGCCGGCAGCAGGAAAACCGGCAAGCCGGCACAAAGTCCCGCCGGGCAGCTGGCCGGGGATTTAACCAGCCTGGATCAATTTCTGGAACGGATCAATACCTATACGCTGGCGGTATCGGGGATGGCTTTTCAGGATGCCTGGACCTTGGATTTGGAGCGGCTGAAACATTGCTTTATCCATGTGGTCGGATCAGATAACCGGCTGATCCCCTTTTGCGCCTATAATCTGACTGACCGGCAGGGACGGTCACTGTACCGGGGAAAACCATGACAGGCAACATACCGGTAACGCCGTTAGAGGCCTGGATTACAGATAAAATAAAAGGGGCTGCCGGTTGTTCGGCCGGGACGTCGCTTGCCTGCTGGCAATTGGCGCGGCTTAATGAGACCCTCGCCCGGGCGCGCGCCTCCACGCCTTTTTACCGGCAGCATTTGGCCGGGGCGGCACCACAGATGCTCAGGCAGCTTGGGCAGCTTGCCGGCTATCCTTTAACGACACCGGCCGATGTGGGGGAGCAGGGCCTGCAGATGGTAGGTGTATCCCAGGGCGAGATCAGCCGGGTCGTGACCCTCAATACCTCCGGTACTACGGGCAGCCCTAAACGCCTGTATTTTACAGCGGCAGATCAGGAACTGACAATTGACTTTTTCCGGTATGCCATGTCAACCTTTGTGCAGCGGGGTGACCGGGTGCTGATCCTGCTGCCTGGCGAACGTCCGGGCAGCATAGGCGACCTGTTGGGTAAGGGGTTATGGCGCAGTGGTATTCGTTCTGTTGCGTATGGTTTTGTTGCTGATTTAGCGGCTGCTGTCGCCGCCATGTGTGCTGGGCAGGCAACCTGCCTGGTAGGGGTACCTGTGCAAGTGCTGGCGATGGCCCGCTATTGGGAACAGACACGGCAAAATGACTGGTCGCCACGGTACGTATTATTGAGCACTGATTATGTGCCGCAGGCAATTGTACGGGAATTGGAACGAATTTGGCATTGTGAGGTATACGAGCACTATGGCATGACCGAGATGGGGTTTGGGGGCGGGATCGAATGCGCCGTGCACAGCGGGTATCATCTGCGGGAAAATGATCTGTATTTCGAGATCGTTGACCCGGTTTCGGCCCAGCCCCTGCCGGACGGCGAGTATGGGGAAATTGTCTTTACGACCCTGACGCGGCAGGGAATGCCGCTTATCCGTTACCGGACAGGTGATATTTCGCGTTTTATTCCAGGTCAGTGCCTGTGCGGCAGCCGGCTGCGGCGGCTGGAACGCATCCAATGCAGGGCAGCAGGCCCGGTGCCGCTGGGGCCCGGGCGGTGGCTGACAATGGCTGAGCTGGACGAGGTATTGTTTACAGTGCCTGGCATTGTGAATTTTCAGGCTGAAATCAGTTACGGCGAATCGCCGGCCAGGCTAATACTCACTGCGGTGGTGGTGGGGGCGGCCCCGGCTTCGGATACTGCTGTGCTTACTGAGGCTTTATACAACTTACCAAGCATCAGGGCGGCTGCGGCCGACAGGCAAATAGTAATCCTGATCAGGACAGAAAACCACGGGACCGGATTTACCCTAACCCCCGGGAAAAGGGTGATTCATGTCTCCGGCAGGGCTGTGGGCGAGAAGGGGAGCGTTGACAGGAGATGAGCGGCAGGAATATATATATAATCCGTCATGGGCAAATTTCACCCGGGGATCAGGTCCGACGGTATATAGGTCAGCTTGATGTTCCCTTATCTGCTGAGGGGGTTCGTCAGGCTCAACTATTAAGCAAGGTATTAGCCGGCAAAAACATCACCACTATTTTCTGCAGCGATTTGCTGCGGTCAATAGCCACTGCCGGGATTATCGCGCGGAACATTCCTGTAAGACCGGTAGTCAGGACAGATATCCGGGAGATTGCAATGGGCGAGTGGGAAGGAAAAGCGTTTGCGGAAATTCAGCAGACCTATCCGGAAGAGTATCAGCGGCGGGGGCAGAATCTTGCCGATTACCGGGTGCCGGGCGGGGAGAGTTTCCGTGACGGCCAGGCCCGGGTGGTGGCCGCTTTTGCCGATATGCTGGCAGTCAGTGAAGGGGATATTCTCATAGTGGGGCACGCCGGCATTAACCGCCTGCTGTTTTGTTCTGTTCTGGGCATCCCGGTTGCCAACAGTTTCCTCATCGGTCAGGATTATGCCTGTTTAAACAGGCTGGTGCAAAGCGGCAGCGGCTATTGTGTAAAAGTCTTAAATGCATCTGTGCATAGTCAGCCCTAGAATCGTACAAATTACCTGAAGATATTCTGCTCTTTACTGGAGGTACCATCGTTTGCCATACGGAAATAGGCTGGCTGATTTTTATTCCAGGGCAGTTGGCCCTCTTGCCGGCCGGGATGTCACCGCCATAAGACTGGTTGCCCTGACCTATGGTTTTCATACCCTGCTGGTATTGGCCGCGCTGCTACTTACTGACCTGGTGCCCGGCCGGGAAGCGGCCGGCTTTCTTAACCCCGGTGCCGGGCCAGCACCGCTATTTATTGAAAAGTTTATTAAGTGGGATGCTCACTGGTATACTTATATTGCCGAGCATGGGTATAGTGTTCAGAACATCGTTTTCTTTCCGGTAACTATCGTATTGATTAAGGCTGCAGCCGGCAGTGGGCTGGGATACGTGCCGGCTGGCTTTATTGTGTGCAACCTGTTTACCCTGATCAGTTATTATGTGATGGCAAAAACATTTTTACTGGATTTCTCAGCCCAAGAGACCCGGCGGGCCCTGCTGGCCTATGCCACACTGCCTACTTCGTTTTTTTTAAACAGTGTTTATACGGAGCCGGTATTTATTGTTTGGTCTCTGGCCTGTTTATATTGCCTGCGGACTAACAGGTGGTGGCTGGCCGGTTTCTTTGCCGCGCTGGCGGCCCTAACCCGGAATCTGGGGGTATTGCTGGCTGTTGTTCTTGCCTATGAATTCATCAGGGTCTATAGTAGTGAACGAAAATGGCAGCCGTCGATGCTGGCTGCCGGTTTGCCGGTACTGGCATTCGGGGCTTTTTGCGTATATAACAACACGTTGTTTGGTGATCCGCTGGCCTTTGTCCATTCCCAGCAAGCCTGGGGGCGGCGATTTGGTTTTCCCTGGGATAATTTCTGGAATAATTTTGGTTTAATACAAGCCGGTGTCCCTCTGACTGAGGCCGGAATTTATCTGGATGCTGTATTAACAGCGCTGACCTGTATTGCCCTGGCCGCGGCAACGTTTGCGCCCGGATACCGGCTGCCTGGCCGGTATGTGCTGTTGGGGTGGTTATGGTTTTTACTGCCTTTGTTCTCGACCTCACCCATTTATCCGCTTTACAGCATGGCCCGGTTTGTGCTGGTTATCTTGCCGCTTTACTTATTTTTGGCCAGACTGCCGGCTTTATGTTTTTATGGCCTGCTCTGGCTGCAGGCCGCCGGCTTGGTTTTTTGTACGGCGCTGTTTATTAACTGGTGCTGGCTTGGCTGATGTATTGACATTTGTCATTTTCTCATGTTAAAATTGTCTAGAAATTAATAGGGCTCTTATCTAGAGAGGTCGAGGGAATGGCCCGATGACGCCCGGCAACCGGCAAGATTTTGCAGTGGTGCTAATTCCAACAGGAGTTATCCTGGCAGATAGGAGGAAAGTGTGTAAACTGTTGCCCCCTTTCCTCGGAAAGGGGTTTTTTCATGATAAATACAGGTAACCAGGCTTGTTACCGGCACAGCTATAGCTTAGAAAGCGATGCCGGCGAAGACCAGGACATTAGCTTTACCTATGACAAATCTGTGGCTTTTTTGCGGATTACTATCTCAAGCCAGCCTGATCAGATTGGTGTCACAGATATTTTTTCCGCATTGGCGAAGGCCGGCATAGCTGTTGCTATGGTCTCCATTCAGCCAGGCCAGCTTAGTTTTACTGTTAAAAACAGGTTAGCTGATTTAACCGCAGCTGTTCTTGACAATATGGCGGTCCAGCCGGATATGATTACTGACTGTGTAAAGCTGTCGGTGCGGGGCCGGGGTGGACAGCCGCTGCTGAATACCGTTATCACGGTGACAGAGACATTGGCCCTTGCTAATGTTCCTTTACTGCGGTTAGCCGAGTCTTATGGCTTAATTGAAGGTGTAATTGCGACCAGGCATATCAGCGCAGCCTGCAGGGCATTAGCCAGACATTTTATCTGTTATGGGCAGGGGAAAAAGTATAACTGTACAGCCTGCCGGCAGCAGGTTTGACCGGCATGATTGACATAACGTGAAATTTATGCTAGTATAACAAATATTACCTATAGCAATAGCTGATTGGATAACCAAAGGCTAAAGAACTCCTTCCTGGAGCTTCTTTAGCCTTTTTTGCTTTGTCTGCCAGAATTTATAAATAATTCAGCAGGCGTAAGAACGACTTATACGGTGTCCTTAGGGACTTGACACAGACGTAGTCGTTCTTATTAGAAATCAGCTGCAAATTAATAGGAGGAGTGGAGAAAATGGCAGCAAAAATGATTGACACCTGGTACAAGAAGGAGGATTACTGGGCGATTATCATTGCTCTGGGTCTGATCCTTGTCGGCACCCTTGCTTTTTTTGGCGGTGCCGCTAAATTTTTGGCGACAATGGCAATTAATATCCCCGGCTGGTCAGGCGATGCCGGTAAAATTACCGCTTATCTGGCCGGGAACTGGCTGGGGGTTGTATCCCTGTTTGGCTTTTTCGCCATCGTTTTTACCGGGGCGGGCCGAATTCTTGGCCATCATGCCGGTAATTATTTCGCAAGTTTTCTGGTCTTATTTATACTTTCCCTCGTTGTTTCTATATTAGGTTCAAATAAGTTGTTGAAGGATTGGCAGTTGGAGACACCCCTTTTGGCGCTGCTGGTAGGGATGCTTATTAGTAATGTGGGCAGGCTGCCGCAATGGTTTCAGACTGGTTTGCGGACAGAGTTTTATGTTAAAACCGGGATTGTGTTGATGGGGGCAACGTTACCCTTTACCGTCATTATGCAGGCCGGGCCTTTAGCTATTTTACAGGCAACCATTGTTGCCGTTACTACCTTTGCGGTCATCTATTTTGCAGCCACCCGCCTGTTTGGCCTTGATCAGCGCTTTGGTGCCACCCTGGCTGCCGGCGGTTCTATCTGCGGTGTATCGGCGGCCATTGCCATTGGCGGTGCCTGCCGGGCTGAGAAAGAGCATGTATCTGTATCTATTTCTATGGTTATTGTCTGGGCCGTAGCGATGATATTCCTGCTGCCGCTGCTGGCCAAGGCCCTGGGGCTGGCACCCGGACCGGCCGGCGCCTGGATCGGCACCTCCGAGTTTGCTGATGCCGCCGGTTTTGCCGCAGCGGAAGCTATGGGCGATGAGCGGGCGGTAAAAACCTTTACGCTGATGAAGGTTGTCGGCCGGGATATGTTTGTCGGGATCTGGGCCTTGTTAGTGGCTTTCTTGTCGGTTACACGCTGGGAGAATAAAACCGCCGCTGAAGCCAGCAAGGTCGGTGCCGGCGAGATCTGGCGCCGGTTCCCTAAATTTATTATTGGCTTTTTTGCCGCTTCCATTTTTACGACCCTTATTATAGCTGCGCTTGATCCTAAGCTTGGCGCAACCTTTACTAAAGAGGTAATCGGCCCGATTAAATCCTTGCGCGGCTGGACCT
>JAEWGR010000075.1 GCA_023388195.1 Bacillota bacterium | reverse complement strand
GCCTTAGCCTGATCCTCAGACTGCTCTGGAGTGACCGGCACCAGCAATTTCTCGCCGTTAAGATGGGCAGCAAGCTCGGTCAGGGTTACCGGCGCATAGACTGTCAAGTCCCCGGCTAGAAGTGCTTCCTGCGCATTTTCCCTGGCCAGAATCAGTTCGGATATCCCATGCCCCCGGCAATTAGCGGCTATTGACAGGACCCCCGCTATACCCCGCAGTCGGCCTTCCAAGGAAAGCTCGCCGGCATATACCTGACAGCGGCAACTCATGGGATTAACCTGGCCGCTGGCCGCCAATATGCCTATTGCTATTGGTAAATCAAGACCAGAACTGTCTTTTTTAATATCAGCCGGTGCCAAATTTACGGTAATTCGCCGGCCGGGAAATTCAAAGCCACTGTTTTTAATGGCTGCCCTAACCCGTTCCCGCGACTCACGCACCGCAGTATCAGGCAATCCCACTATATCAAAGCCGGGAAGGCCGTTGGCAATATCAACTTCAACCGTTATTAACACGCCATGTAACCCTAATGTAGTTGAGCCATAAGTTTGTGCAAACACGGCTTACCCCCACTTAACTGCCAAACGCATTTATAATGTGATTATAGCGAATGGTACCTTCTAACAAATATATTTCTATAACATCAAACCGGCAGGCGATATTATTAAGCCCATGGTAATTTAAATAACATAGGGCTGTATTTATTATCTTTTGCTGTTTTCTCTGATGAACAGCCTCGGCCGGCAATCCATGACTAGTTGAGCGCCGGGTCTTTACCTCGACAAAAACTACATATTCCTGATCCCGGGCAATAATATCAATTTCACCGGTTTTAGTGCGGTATTTGGTCGCAATAATTTTATAGCCTAAATTACCTAAATAGATTGCAGCCGACTGTTCCCCTTTATCACCAATACCAATATGGTTCATAGTCTCCTCCACAACCGATTATTTCGGCTTGCTTCCCAGGCGCTGATCCAAACGGTAAATATAGGCCAATACCTCTGCCACTGCTTGATACAGCTCTGGCGGTATTTCACGGTCTAATTCAACAGCCATCAGCATACTTGTAAGTGTTTTATTCTGATAAATAGGAATCCCATGTTCTTGAGCCGAACTTAAAATCCGACCGGCAACAGCACCGGTTCCTTTGGCCACAACTCTTGGTGCCAGTCTTTCCTCTTCATCATAAGTGAGAGCAACTGCCTTACGTAAATTGCCACGCTCCTGATCAGTCACTCCATCATCTCCTCTGCAACAAACAGCTTACAAAATTTATGTGAATTATATTCTTTGTTATATCGCCATTATCCTGCCAGGACAGTAAAAAGTCCCCGGCTATGTTCCGGGGACTTGCCTGTCTACAATATCCAATCGACGATTACACCGACTATTATCGTCCAAAATACCAATCTAACCCACAAAGGCCATGGTTTTATCGTATTTGACCTTTTATAAAGCCAATTTCGAACATATACCATAATATCGCCTCCTTAATGTATAATTAAGCAGATATTTGTAGAATCCTTCTGGGTAAAAAATAGTTAGCAGCAGGTAATTTTTTCAAAAGCGAGATAAACTGATGAAGAATAAATTAATATTTTTCAAAATTGCATTTAGAAATTATTATAATATATCGATAAGAAAGAAGAAAACAAGAAAGGGGACGGCAAAATGAATACAGATCTCATGCTGGAAAAAGAATGTGCAACATGTGACGGATGCGGAAGGATTGACAAAAAAGTTTGCGCTGTTTGTAACGGTACCGGCAAGGTTCTAACAGAGGATGGCCTGCAGGTATTGAAATACTTAAGAGATAGTATCCGCATCTCTGAAAACTGATGTTTTACTAAATTTTTCTTTGTCATATTTTTGTCAAACTTTTGTTACATAATGGTATTAATGAATGCAGAGGAGATGATACCATTGAAAAAACTAATATTGTGCCTACTGACCTGTTTTATGGTCACCTTATCCGGGACTGCGTTTGCTTGGAGTGACCGTTCTGAGGGCCGTCCTGATCAAACCTTGGGCCAGTTAATGAATACTGCCAGTTTATCGATTTGGCATGACCGTAATGATCAGTTTCATCTAAAATCAACTAATTTGCGCGGCCGCCATGTATTTACCGGTGTGATCCAAACAGATGGGCGTTTTTATAACATTAAGGAAAAAGAGCTGGAAAACGGTGATTTTGTAAAAATTGACCGGGATCATAACACGATCCGGTTTCGTTTTACCGGCCGCGGAATTGACGAGATCAACTTTAATATACGAAAAGGGAAAATAGTAAAATTTGATCTATATCGAGATGGCCGGGAAATGCCTAATAAAGATATATTTATTGGCAAAAAGGGCTGGCATCCCCAGGACAACAAATTCAAGTTAAAGAATAACTGATACCACAGCATGTCTGACTCTAACCGGGGAAAACTAATACCGGAGGTGACAGCAGGTGGTTAAAAAAATATGCAAAAAAGGCCGGGAGGCTCCGGTTCAACCGGTTATCCCGGCAACGGAGCCTGGCGACGGAGCCTATTTAGATACCCTGAAGCAATTGCAGGAAGAGCGGGCAAAGGCAGAAGAGCCTCATGGCGATTAGGTTATCAAAAATTTTTATTGGGGCAAAATAGTTATTGGAGGTGATATTATGAGCAGCGAAAACCGAAAGCTCAACCATCGCCACAATGAAAGGGATAGGAAATACCTTGAATTCGCTAAAGAGTTCAGCCTTAAAAAGCAACTCCTTAATGAAAAGAATTGTGAGCGCGGCTGTGCCAGGTAATCGTCCTGTATAATTCACTTTCCAATTTGAAACGGTGGCTGTATGCCACCGTTTTCGCTTGTTCCAGCCAGACCTCTCAGGCCCTATACTATCCCATTTATAATTAACCCACTGCCGCCGCCAGCTTCAGCCTCTCTGACCGGGGAAAAACTCCGCCGGTGCTGCGGGCATGGTCCGTATTTTTTAAGGGCATCCATATGTTCCTGGGTGCCATAACCTTTATGACGGCCAAAGCCATACATTGGGTACTGGCAGTCAAGTTCATTCATAAGCTGATCACGTTCTACTTTAGCAATAATGGATGCTGCAGCAATTGAGGCACTTACCTGATCTCCACCGATAATGGCTTTGTAGGGTACCGTAAGCTCCGGCAGCGGAACGGCATCAATCAGTACCGCCTGCGGCGCCGGCGACAGTCCGGCAACAGCACTGTACATCCCTTTTACTGTCGCCTGATATATATTAATCGCATCAATTGTTTGCACACTCACGATACAGGAACTAACGGCAAGAGCGACTGCTTTGATCTGCTGGTATAATTTCTCCCGCTGTGCAGCTGTAAGTTTTTTGGAATCATTTAAACCTGGTAAATAGCAATCAAATGGTAAAACAACAGCAGCAATTAGGACAGGACCTGCCAACGGCCCCCTGCCGACTTCATCAATCCCGGCCACTAAAGAATAACCTTCCGCTTTTAATTGACGCTCGTATTCATATAAGGCTTGAACCCGCTCTCGTTCCCGTTGTTCAGCCAAACAACGGGCTTCCCACCTGTCTACAAGACGCTGTACCGAAATTCGAACATCTGCTTTCAGGCTGTTTGTTATATGTAAAGAAAGATTAGGCTGCGACAATAAGGTCGTAATCTGAGCCACTGTCATCTGTCTTGTATCCACGGAACGCCCTCCCCCATTAAAGCTGCTTTACATATTCTCTATAGTTTCAACTGATCCTGCTTCCGGCTAAGAAAACCGAGTTTGCCAAACCGATATACTTTCGATTATATAAAATAATAGAACGGCTACAAATCACTAGCCGTTCCTTGTATATCCTAGCCTATAAATACTGGTCAGTTACTGGCCTTATCAAGATTATCAAAGGTCAGCTGCTCCGGGTGGTCAAGTGTAAACTGACCAAGTTTGCCTGAACGAAAATCAGTCAGAATAATTCTTCTGACTTTTTCGTGATCAACAATCCCGCCAACCTTCAGACAGCCTCGTTTAGTACCAATCATAGCCAGAAGTTCGCCTGCTTCTGCCGGCAAGCCTTCTTCAGACAGCTTATACCGCTCGCATAGGCGGTCAGAATACTGTTCTCTGAGAATACCTAAAAGCTGCAGAATAACTTTCTCCATATCATAGATATCATCTTTAATTGCACCTGTCACAGCTAATTTGAAGGCGACTTCCTGATCATCCATACGGGGCCATAAAACACCGGGAGTATCTAATAACTCCAAGTTTTTACCCACTTTAAGCCATTGCTGCCCCCGTGTGACACCGGGTTTGTCGCCGGTTTTCGCAGTAGCGGTGCCAAGGAGACGGTTTATTAGCGAAGATTTCCCCACATTGGGGATTCCCAGGATCATAGCCCGAACAGCCCGGCCTTTGATCCCTTTGGCCATAAGCCGGGCCAGCTTTTCAGCGGCTTCCGCTTCGACCTTTTTTACTAATTCCTTAGCCCCCTTGCCACTGGCCGCATCTAATGTGACTGTGGTAAAGCCCCGGCTGCGGAAATGCTGCACCCACTCAGCCGTACGCGCCGGCTCCGCCAGGTCTGATTTATTGAGGGCTACTACCCGGGGTTTTGCACCAACAAGCTCACTGATAATCGGATTCGCACTGCTTACAGGGATACGTGCGTCTACCAGTTCAATGACAACATCAATAAGACTTAACTGTTCACGGATCATCCGTTGTGCTTTGGCCATATGACCGGGAAACCAGTGAATGTGCATTAAGTCAACTCCTTACCTAAGAAACCGGATGCTATAGTGTATAGCTACGGTAATGTTTTTATGTGGTCAATCGGCCAAAAAACCGTAACAGCTTTGCCTTTAATCAACTCGAGAGGCACAAAGCCGACATCTTTAAAACGGCTGTCTTCCGAGTTATTACGGTTATCGCCCATTACATAGACATGTCCTTCAGGTACTGTGGCCGCCGGGTAGGAACCACGGGTCCGTTCCAGTATATAAGATTCATTTAAAAGCTGGCCGTTAACAAACACCCTGCCATCTTTTATCTCAACGGTATCCCCGGCTATGGCAATTACCCGTTTAATAAAATCGCGACTGGGGTCACGGGGATAACGAAATACCAGCACTTCGCCCCGTTCGGGAGTCTTAAACCGATAAATAAATTTATTAACAATCAGCCGTTCGCCATTTACCAGTGTCGGCCGCATCGACGGCCCTTCGACCATATACAATTCCACAATAAAATACCGGATAAAAAAAGCCAGAACTATGGCGATGAGAATGGAGATAATCCAGTCTTTTATTTCTTCACCCAAGTTGGTACTGCTCACAGCCCGCCTCCTTTCGGTATTACCATGCCTTTAATTTATCCTATTGGTGATAGATATGAAGAAAAGGGACTGAAATCAGTCCCTGGACGCTCTTGCTTTTAGCGTTTTTCCCGGATACGGGCAGCCTTACCGGTAAGGTTGCGGAGATAATAAAGTTTGGCTCTGCGAACAATACCTCGACGCATAACTTCAATCTTGTCAATGCGTGGGGAATGCACCGGGAAGGTACGTTCTACGCCAACGTTGTAGGAAACGCGTCTTACTGTAAAGGTTTCGCGCACACCAGTACCCTGACGGTTGATGACCACACCTTCGAAAACCTGAATACGTTCACGGGTTCCTTCAATAACCTTTACGTGCACGCGTACGGTGTCACCGGCCTTAAAAGAAGGGATATCCTGCCGAAGTTGTTCCTGTTCCAAAATCTGAATAATATTCACTTAATTTCCTCCTTATATCAGACGTTCGTACCATGTGCAGAGGACCGCCTGTATTACACAAAAGATAGTATACCACATATTACCCGGTAACTCAAACTAAAATGCTTGTAATTTAATCATTTTTCCACCAGTTTTCACCGAGCAGGCGATCAAGAATGATGGCGACCGCTGCGCGTACAGGCAAATGATTATAACTTCCCGGTCCATAAATAGGTTCCAGTATATAATCAAACTGCTCCATTACTGAATTCTCCATGCCCCAGCCAGTACCAAACAAAAGCAGGCACGGTCTGCCGGTATCGGTTATTTCCCGGCGCAGCCGTCCATAGGAAACCGTATTAGCATACTTACGGGCATCGGTAGTCACAATCACTGGCTTGGCACCATCCCTGGCCGTAATATACTCGACTGCCGCCGCAATATCGGGAATCACTTCCACTATGCTCAATGCCTCTTTACGGTCAGGATTATACTGCCCGCCATAACCATCCTGCCAATAGTTGATAATTTCTTCAGCTAACGCTTTCTGACTATCAAGCGGATGGATCACGAAATATTTCAGCAGGTCATAGGTCCGGGCAGTACGGGCAATGTCATGAATATCAAAATTAGTAATCGCAGTCGTAATTATCTCATTATTTTTATTATAAATAGGATAATGCACTAAACCTAAATATACAGGCGCCGCCATATTCAGCCTCCGATCTATTCAGATCTTATTTCCTGCAAAAGCTTATGATCAAGCGGACTTAATTCTAAATTAGCCAACAAATCCGGACGCCGTTCCAGCGTAGCTCGCAGCGATTCCTTACGACGCCAGGTTTCAATTTTGGCATGATCGCCTGAAAGCAACACCTCCGGCACCTCCCAGCCATTAAACTCGCGCGGGCGTGTATATTGAGGATATTCCAGCAGGCCGTTATAAAACGAATCTTGCTGAGCACCATCATCGGCACCAAGCACCCCCGGTAGCATCCGGGCTACCGCATCAGTAATCACCATGGCCGGAAGTTCACCGCCTGTCAGCACATAATCACCAATCGAGATGGCTTCATCAACCACATGCTGACGGACCCGGGCATCAATGCCCTCATAATGACCACAGACAAGAATAAGCTGTTCATAACAGGCAAGTTCCCGGGCTTTGGCCTGATCAAAAACCTGACCGCCGGGACACATTAATATGACCCGTTTATTTAACGTATTATTTGCATGTACTACACTTTCCACCGCGCGAAATATTGGCTCAGGCTTCATGACCATACCCGAGCCCCCCCCAAAGGGGGTATCATCAACAATACGATGTTTATCGTAAGTAAAATCCCGGGGGTTAGTCACCTGTACAGAAATAAGCCCGCCGGCCTGAGCCCGCTTTAACATACTGTGACCGAGCGGCCCGGTAAACATCTCGGGAAATAACGAAATAAAGTCAATACGCATAACGCCTCTTAATCCATTTCTTCCTGAAGTTTTACCAGCATTTTCTTACCGGCAATATCGATCTGCCTGACTACCTCTTTAATTGCAGGCACCAGCAGTTCCTGCTTGTCCGGTGTTTCAACAACATAAACGTCATTGCTGCCAGGCTGCAGCACATCGGTTACAAGCCCCAGAAGTTCTCCGTCTTCATTGAACACGGTAAGACCAATAATATCAAAAATATAATATTGGCCTGCCGGCAATTGAACCAAATCCTCCCGCCCGATTTGTATCAGCTTGCCGCTCAGGCTACCGGCCTCATCCATAGTGTTAATGCCGGCAAACTTAAGCAAGATAAACTTTTTATGCGGCCGGGCAGATTCCAGTTGCATTTGCCCCATATTTTCGATGTACACTTGCTTCAAATCCTGGAAACGGTCAGGGAAATCAGTAAGCGGGAATATACGAACATCACCCCGCACACCGTGCGGGGCAACAATCTTACCGATAGTGATCAGCTCAATCTCAGACATATTAGCTACGGAAAGCAATAACTTTGCCATCTTCCAGCAAAATTTCGGTCGCCATCAGTTTATGCAGGTCATCACCGATACTTACGGCAACAACACGATCCATAGTCCCCTGAACGATTTCCGCACCAATTTCCAGTTGCGCTGTCTCTTTTAGTTTTTCCAACATATGATTTTTAAATTCAAAGCGTTTTTGCCGTTCGGCATCAATCTGCTGCCGCAGGCCAACAAGCCCTTGGGCGTCTTGTTTCGCCTGTTCGGTCATCATCCGCTTGGCATGAAACTCAATTTGCTGGAGTTCCACATCGGCTTTTTTTATAGCTTCCTGAATCTCGGCTGCCAGATGCGCTTTGAGGTCTTCTGTTACTTTAGCCTTAATGGTCACCGGACACTTGATTGTCAAGCTTTCAATGCCTGCCATTTAATTCCACCCCTTTGGTTCAGATTAATAGCTTATTTATAATATTTCCACCATTACTCGTTTGTTTTCCCGGGTGGCGGCAGCTTTAACTACAGTGCGAATGGCTTTGGCGATGCGGCCTTGTTTGCCAATTATCTTCCCCATATCTTCCGGGGCCACATGCAGTTCATAGACTGTGCCCGAATTATCGGTTGTCTCATTTACATTGACTTGTTCCGGGTTTTTCACTAATGCTTTGGCGATAACTTCGACTAATTCCTTCATGTAGTTATCACGCCTCGTTTCTTACGCTTCTTTCTTAGTGCGTTTTACTTCATCCCATTTTTTCAGGACACCGGCTTTGCTGAACAGGTTTTTAACAGTATCAGTAGGTTGAGCACCTTTTTGCAACCATTCCAGAGCTTTCTCTTCGTCAATCTTGATTACAGCCGGTTCGGTTGTGGAATCGTAATGTCCCAGATTCTCAATAAAGCGGCCATCCCGCGGTGAACGGGAATCAGCTACTACTATACGATAGAAAGGACGTTTTTTAGCGCCCATGCGTTTTAAACGGATTTTAACTGCCATTATTATAGTCACCTCCTTTTCCAAATATCCCAATTATATATATGACGAACTTACCGCATAAACGGAAGCTTGAAGCTTGGCTTTTTGCCGCTTTTCTGCATTTCCTGGAGGCGTTTCATCATCTTTTTGGCCTCACCAAATTGCTTGAGCAATCGGTTAACATCCTGAACGCGGGTACCGCTGCCAAGGGCAATACGCTTACGCCGGCTGCCATTAATAATGGCCGGGTCCCGCCGCTCCCGCGCCGTCATAGACCGGATAATCGCAATAATATGCTTGACTTCTTTATCATCAATATCCATCCCCTGCAGCTGCTTCAGCTTACCCATGCCGGGAATCATACCGAGAATCTGATCAAGAGGCCCCAATTTGCGTACCTGTTCAATCTGCTCCAGGAAATCATCCAGAGTAAACTCTTCTTTGCGCAGTTTCTTCTGCATTTCCTGGGCTTTTTCCAGATTTATGGCCGACTCAGCTTTTTCAATAAAACTAAGTACATCACCCATACCCAGAATACGCGAAGCCATACGGTCCGGATGAAAGGGTTCCAGGGCATCGAGTTTTTCGCCCATACCAGCAAACTTGATTGGCTGACCGGTAACGGCCTTGATCGACAGAGCAGCGCCACCACGGGCATCCCCGTCAAGCTTAGTCAGAATGACACCGTCAAGTCCAAGTTCATTATTAAACGACTCGGCAACATTTACTGCGTCCTGACCGGTCATAGCGTCAACCACCAACAGAATTTCGTGAGGTTTAACCGTCTGTTTGATCGACTTGAGCTCATTCATCAGCTCTTCATTAATATGCAGCCGGCCGGCAGTATCGATAATCACGATATCCCGGGCCATCATCAGGGCTTGGTCAACCGCTTTTTTAGCAATATTAACCGGATTCTCCTGCCCCATTGTAAACACCGGAATTTCAAGCTGCTCGCCTAAAACCTCCAACTGCTTTATGGCGGCCGGGCGATAAATATCGGCGGCTACCATGAGCGGCCGTTTGCCCTGGCGTTTTAAAAGGTGGGCCAGCTTACCGGCGGTTGTGGTCTTGCCTGCCCCCTGCAAACCGACCAGCATAATAACGGTTGGCGGCCGGGAAGCAATGGCTATACGGCTTTGGGTCCCGCCCATCAGACTGGTGAGTTCTTCATTGACAATCTTTATGACATGCTGGGCAGGCGTCAGGCTTTCAAGCACCTCTTGCCCAATCGCCCGTTCCTTAATCTTGGCTACTAAATCTTTTACTACTTTAAAGTTGACATCAGCCTCCAAGAGGGCCATCCGTACCTCTTTGAGGGCATCGGTAACATCTGTTTCCGACAATTTGCCTCTGCCCCGCAGCTTTTTAAAAGTTTGCTGCAGCTTATCGGCCAAGCTTTCAAAGACCATAGTTATGTCACACCTCCCGGGTGTCTTCTAGCAATGAGTTTAATTGCCTCAGAGCCTGACTCAATTCAGGCAGATTCTGTATTGTAGGCGGTAACTGCTCCAAGCTGCTGACAACCGCAGCAATCAGCCGGCGCTCATCATAATAACGGGCAGCTAGTCCAAGTTTTTTTTCATATTCTTCTAACGTTTGTTCAGCTCGCCGCAGGATGTCATGCACAGCCTGGCGGGATACACCGAACTCATCAGCTATTTCAGCCAGCGACAGGTCCTGCAGATAATGCATATTGAGGCAGTCCCGCTGTTTATCGGTTAACAGCGCGTTATAAAAGTCGTAAAGCTGCCCCACTCGCAGCACTTTATTTAACATGCGATCCATACATCCACCTGCTTAAGTGACAAGGTAAATTCCTTTACATCACTGATTATAGCTAAAACAACACGGCATGTCAAGTAAAATTACTTGTCGGCAAATAAGGCATTCGCAAAGTCAGCTGCAGCAAATGGGCGGAGATCATTTACGCCTTCCCCCACCCCTACCCATTTAACAGGCAAACTAAGTTCATTGTTAATAGCAATAACAACTCCGCCTTTGGCCGTTCCGTCCAGTTTGGTAAGTACTACCCCGGATAACGTCACCGCATCACCAAACAGTTTGGCCTGGTTAATCGCATTTTGCCCGGTGGTAGCGTCAAGTATTAATAAGGTTTCATGTGGTGCCTCAGGGATCTCTTTAGCAATGACCCTGTTTATCTTTTTTAACTCTTCCATCAGGTTTGATTTAGTATGCAGGCGGCCGGCAGTATCGATAATAATGATATCCGCTTTCCGGGCTTTCCCGGCCTGGACCGCATCAAAAGCCACAGCCGCAGGATCTGATCCCTCCGCATGTTTAACCACTTCCGCACCGGTACGCTGCCCCCAGATCTCAAGCTGGTCGATAGCCGCCGCCCGGAAGGTATCGGCAGCGGCAATAAGCACCTTTTTACCCTCTTCCCGGTAATAGCTGGCTAATTTACCAATAGTAGTGGTTTTGCCCACACCGTTTACACCAACAATCAGCATCACCACCGGCGGCTGATGAGCAATCGGTTCATCTACCGCTTTGCTCAGCAGCATCGCACTGATTTTTGTTTTTAGGAAGGGCTTTAAATCATCAGGAGAATTGATCTCTTTATTCTTAATACCATTGCGAATTTCTGTCATCAGCCTGGCAGTAGTAGGCACACCCACATCAGCTGACAGCAATACGGCCTCAACATCATCAAGAAATTCATCATCGATAGTGGCATAACCAATTACCAACTGCTCGATTTTCTCAGTAAAACTTTTTCTGGTTTTTTCCAGGCCTGCCTTTAATTTATCAAAAAAACCCATCATGTAGTCCTCCAAACAATTCCTTTTATTTATTACCCGGCTTTATCCATAAACTTCACTGAAATCAGCCGGGATATTCCCGACTCCTCCATGGTAACACCATGGAGGACACCGGCGGCTTCCATCGTACCCTTACGGTGAGTCACGACAATAAACTGGGTGCTTTGCGCGTAATCCTGCAAAAATTCACTAAAACGCTGCACATTGGCTTCATCAAGCGCGGCGTCGATTTCGTCCACTACACAAAACGGAGCCGGCCTGTATGTTAATATGGCAAATAGCAGGGCAATTACGGTAAGCGCCCTTTCGCCGCCTGATAACAGGGCCAGATTCTGCAATTTCTTGCCCGGCGGCTGCACAATAATATCAATGCCAGTTTCCAGGATATTGCCTGGCTCCAGCAAAACAAGCTCGGCCCGGCCGCCACCAAACAAACGGGTGAAAACCTCGCCGAAATATTGGCTTATTGCTTTAAAAGCGGTGTTAAACTGGCGCGACATAGTAGAATCAATATCCTTAAGGACTGATGTCAAATATTCCTTGGCCTGCAGTAAATCATGCGACTGCTCTTGCAAGAAAGTATACCGTTCCAGAACCCGCCGGTGTTCATCAATAGCTGCCGGATTAATCGGTCCGAGCTCAATAATTTGACTTTCAATATGAGTTATCATTTGCAATAATTGCTCAATAGACTCAGATTTCTTCAAATCCCTGGCTGCCGCCAGCGTTAAGGCCATTTGTCCGGTAATCTGCTCATTGCATTTAGCTACTTCATAGCTGTATTTGGTTATAAGCAGTTCTATTTCATGCAGGCGGGCCTGCAAATCGTTGCTTTGCCGGCGCAACTCTTTTGTTTCTTTGTCCAATCGCTGGCTATTTACGAGTAATTCCAGTTTTGCGGCATAATGAACCTGCCGTACTTCCGTTAGCCGGCCTTTGGCCGCCTGCAGGGTTTCTTTGCGCCCTGCCAAAGAAACAAGCTCGGTTTGCGCTTGTCCAATCTCAGCCTGAAGCTGGCTTTCTTCTGCCTGCAGGCGGGCAAGGTCAGCATCGAGAGCAACAAGGGTCTGCTTGTATTGCTCACAGGCCGAGCAGGTAACCGCTATATCCTGGTT
>JAEWGR010000024.1 GCA_023388195.1 Bacillota bacterium | reverse complement strand
AACCCTTTGCATGCGTCTTTTTAATTTCCCCCTGTAAAAAAGCTGACGGCCATCGGGGCCGCAGTTGATATAGGGGGTATATAAATGTCTGAGCAAATAACCACATCCGGCTTAGTTTCTTGTCCGGAACCGGTAGCGGCCCTGCCGGCAGAGCGGGACCGGGAGCCGCAGCAGCCCGGGGTCGTGCCGGACGACCGGCTTATGCTGCAAAGCATCTTAACCGAGGCCTTTAATCAGTATATCTTTAACAGGGTGGAGAATATTCTTAAACTGGCCCAAACCAATGATGCCGACTACCGTAAGACGGTGCATGAGGTCAGCGGCCTCCTGAACCGTATGCTGAAACTGGCCGGCAAATTGGAGGCGCAGTATCCGGAATTGATTGAACTGGTCATGGAATTGGAGTCGTACGCAGCCCTGGAATCAGGCCAGTCGGCGGATATCGCCTACAAGCAGGGATTGCGGGACAGCGGCTATATCCACCAGGAATTTATGACCTTCCTGCAGCAGCGGTAGGATTGAGGGGGAGTGGCGGTCAATTATTGGCGATTTCACATGAAAACAGCGCATACAATCTATATTGTATGCGCTGTATGTTTATGGTGAAATGCAACAAACCTTAGTCATGGTTTGACAGAGGTTATTTTTTTCCCATGTGGACAAGTGTATAAACACATACCGCAAACCTCAAGTTTATTTAAAGTCGCAAGCTCCTGATAATACTTTTCACATTTAGATACATCAAGCCTTAATTCGCGAGGTTCATGTTCAATGAAATTTCTACCTTTGATGGCTTGAGCAGGACATGATTTAACACACACAGTACATGTGCCACACTGATTTTCCATTATTATTTGGTTTTCTTCAAAAGGAGCATCAGTAAGAACCGTAGTCCACCTTATTCTGGGGCCGTAATCTGGATGAATTAAAAGGCAGTTTTTACCTATCCACCCGAATCCAGCTAATCGGGCAGTTATTTTATGTGAAATGGAAGCACAAACTCTATTATTGTCTATACGCTCTGCTGCTGGAGTTGGCATTACCTTATAACCATTCTTTTGAATAAAAGAACTAACAATGGAAGCAAAGCTATCAAGACGATAATTTATTATGTCATAGGCGTGTGTTTTATATTGAAGCAAATTTTCATATACGTTTCTATCTTCTAAAAGATTTACTATACTATTTTGCAAAATAATCCCGATAGATAATGCTCTTGGAAAGTCTCCTACAATCAAGCCGCCTAAACTTTCAATTTCCCTTTTAGATTTACTAATTGAAGCCACACCAATAAAATCTATTGCGTGGACAGCTCCTAGTTGTTGTATTTCTTGAAACAGGTTCATTATTTTCTCCCCCCAGAAAGATATCTAATATAGATTTTCAAAAGCTAATTCCTATTTTCCTGTATGATGATTTACATTTTACTCTTAAATAACCTTAGTCAATGATTGGACAGAGGTTTTTTTGGTTCTGGGTTACGCCTCAAATGGTAAGCCAGCTAATAGCCAACCTATTTTCCGCTAGGGGAAATAAAAGGCCTGATTCGCTATTTCTTTGCATTTGCCATGAATTTCCTTAGTGGTATATAATGGTAAAAATGGGGGGTAGTGAAATTGAAAGCTATTTCGTCAAGCAAAGGTAAGCTGATTTCTATATCATTGGCGCATCTGTTTAACGACTCCTACATCAATTATATTCAGACATTATTACCATTCCTGGTGGCAACAGGCCTAGGGATTAGTAAAGGTTCTTTTTTAGTTGCCGCCTTTACTATTACATCCTCCGTGTTACAGCCTGTCTTTGGGTATCTAGTAGACCAGCAGAATCAGCGGTGGATGGTGTATGTTGGGACTCTTTGGATGGCTATCTTAATAAGCTTAATCGGTGTAGTTGAAGCCTATCCTCTACTGGTTATTTTAGCTGCGTTTTCAGGCCTGGGAACTGCTGCTTTTCACCCTCAGGCATCAGCAATGGTTGCGGCTATCAGTGGTGAGAAAAAAGGGCTGTTTCAATCGGTTTTTGTGGCGGCAGGAAATATCGGAAGTGCGCTTACTCCGTTAGTGGTTATCCCGTTTATTTTAATGTACGGTTTACAAGCGACACCTTTTTTTGCTATTCCGGGCATTTTTGTTGCTATTTTACTTTGGTTTTATGCACCAAAGGCTCAGTTAGTAGCCAGAGTATCGCCTCCCCCGCTATTATCAGTACTTCGTCCTGTATGGGTTGCATTAACTAAAATTGTATTAGTTGTAGCATTGCGTTCGCTTGCTTATTTTGGGCTTATTGCATTTTTACCGCTCTATCTACAGAGCAAAGATATTCCCCTGATAATCGGTGGGCAGATGGTCTTTATATTTTTATTTGCTGGTGCTATTGGTGGCCTAATTGGTGGATACCTATCTGATCTTTTTGGGAGAAGAGCTATTATAGTTGGATCACTGGTAATCGCTAGCCCCCTTTTTTATCTATTTCTTAATTCAAGTGGTTTATTAAGTTATATTGTATTAGCTTTGGCCGGAGCCGCATTGTTGTCATCTTTTTCAGTAACTATAGTGGCCGCTCAAGAGGTTATTAGCAAAAATGCAGCCATGGCATCTGGCCTTATGTTAGGCTTTGGCGTTGGAATTGGGGGTCTGGGAGTGGGGTTGGTAGGATTAGTGGCAGAGCATATTAGTCTTGCCTATGCGATAAGTGTATTGATTTGGTTACCACTCTGTGCCGGACTTGTTGGGCTTACTATTGCGGAACAAAAATCATCGCTGTATACAAGCGTCAATAGTTGATTGTGTCTAGGACATTTTTAATTATGGAGGATGATAATCTTGGTCACAATTTCCATTGATAACGTGTCCTTTGAATTACGAAAGAAGCATAATTTCTTATGGATGAAAGAATTAGGAGATGTTTTCTGTGTGTTTGATCAGCAAGATTCTGGGAATATTTCCTTCGGTGTACAAAATGGCGAGAGAAAATATTTCGTAAAATACGCTGGAGCGGAAACAACTGAGTACGAAGGAAATATACAAGCAGCAATAGATAATCTTAATCAAGCGGTGACTGTATATAAAGATCTAAGGCATGAAACTATAATAAACTTTATTGAAAAAATAGACACAGACGATGGTATAGCACTTGTATTTGATTGGGTTGATGGCGAGTGTTTGTTTGCTCATTGGACATTTGATAAATGGAACAGATATACTCACCCCAATTCACCCTATTATAAATATAGAAAGTTAAATCTAGAAAAGCGGCTGAAATCCATAGATGAGATTTTCAAATTTTTATTGTTTATTGAACAGAAAAATTACGTAGCGATTGATTTCTACGACGGCAGTATTCTATATAATTTTAATACCAATGAAACTAAAGTATGTGATATTGATTTTTATAGAAAAAAACCTGCATTTAATGATATCGAAGAGAACTTTTGGGGATCCAAAAGATTTAGATCACCCGAAGAATATATTTTCGGGGCACCTATAGATTCAATAACAAATGTTTATACAATGGGAGTACTTTTGTTTGGGTTAATCGGTGGCGAATCTAATCGGTCGTTTGAAAAATGGGAAGGATCAAGAGCACTATATGAACTTGCTTATAAAGCGACTTTATCTGAAAGAAAAATGCGATTTCAATCTATAGAAGATTTTTACGAAGATTGGAAGTGGTGTCTTACGTAGATTGCCGCATTCGTTGAATAGGCTGGAGCTGCGAGGATGAATTGATTGCACTGATAACATGAAGGATTGGATAAGTTGAGATCATCTTTGAGAAATCGGACGGAAAAAATAAATTCAGAAAGGAAATGGACATGAAAATTGAACTGAAAACTGTGATTTTAGAATGCAGCGATATTTCGCGATTACTCTCCTTCTACGGACAATTGTTAGGTTGGCCGGTTGTTTTTGAACAAGAAGGATTTGTAAGGATTCAGTCCAAGCAAAATGGAATGGGAATCGCTTTTCAATTTGATGCAGATTATACTCCTCCCGTATGGCCTTCGCGGGCCGGTTGTCAGCAGATGATGGCCCATTTGGATTTTGCGGTAGCGGATAGAAGCGCGTTAAAAGAGGCAACAGATAAGGCGATCGGGCTTGGTGCTAAAGTTGCCGGTGAGCAATATGGTGGTGATGATTGGATTACCATGCTTGATCCCGATGGGCATCCGTTTTGTTTTGTTATATGGGATTGAGATAATAACTGCAAAAAATTGACAATGGTATTCTTTTGCGCTACAATGGAACACATATTTAATAAGATCAAAACTGTGATAGAGAGAGTATCTGTTAATGAACCCGAGCAGAGATTGGATGTCACCGGCTGAAAGCATCCTTTCGGAGTTTTAATAGAGAAGACCACTCTTGAGTTGCGTGCTGAACGGAAATGGTTTTTCATTTTTAATTAAGCATAGCCGCACACCTTTGCGTTATCGAGGTTTTAAGCTATGTGCAAAGGATTGTTTCCTATTGGGCATAACCAGGGTGGAACCGTGTGAATAAAAGCTCTCACCCCTGATTTTTCAGGGGTGAGAGCTTTTATTATATAAAAAAGAAAGAGGTGTTGAGGGTGATTAGTGTAAAGCTTAAGAACGGAAATTCAATAGAGGTGCCGTTCTCCACCACCTGTGCTGAAATTGCTAAACAAATCAGTTCAGGACTTGCAAAAGAAGCGCTTGCTGCTGAGATTAACGGAAAGGTGGTGGATATAACGACCACCGTCGACGCGGATTGTTCTTTACATGTGGTTACCTTTAACGATGAAGCAGGTAAAAAGGTGCTGCGTCATACGGCTGCCCATGTTCTTGCACAAGCTATTAAAAATCTTTACCCTCAGGTGAAACTGGCCATTGGACCGGCAATTGAAAACGGATTTTACTATGACTTTGACTCCGAAGTTCCCGTCTCATCAGATGACTTAGAAAAAATAGAAAGCGAAATGAAACGGATAATCAGACAAAATTCAGCTTTGGAGCGGTTTGAACTTAACCGGGCAGAGGCATTACAGTTTGTCGAGCGGCTTAATGAGCCGTACAAAGCAGAATTGATTAGGGAATTGCCTGATGGCCAGCCAATCACTTTTTATCGACAAGGGGATTTTGTTGATCTTTGTGCGGGGCCTCATTTACCCTATACGGGTATGATAAAGGCTGTTAAGCTTATTTCCTGCACAGGTGCCTATTGGCGAGGTGATTCCAATAACAAAATGCTCCAACGTATTTATGGGACAGCATTTACTAAAAAGTCAGAGTTAGACTCCTTCCTGGCTGCACAGGAAGAAGCAAAAAAACGTGACCACCGTAAAATTGGCAAAGAACTTGATTTATTCTCCATTGATGAATATATCGGTCAGGGGCTTATCCTTTGGCATCCTAAACTTTCTGTTGTGCGCGAGGAAATAGAACTGTACTGGCGTAAGGAGCACCGTAGGCGTGGGTATGAATATATCTATACTCCCCATATTGGACAAAGTAATCTCTGGGAAACTTCAGGGCATCTGGATCATTTTGCTGAGGGTATGTATCCTAAAATGAAAATGGCAGCCAAGGACGAAACAGAGAATACCTACTATTATGTAAAACCCATGAGCTGTCCGTTCCACGTGAGAATGTATAAGACCAGACCACGCAGCTATAGAGAACTGCCTATTCGTTGGTGCGAACTTGGTAGTGTTTACCGCTTTGAAAAATCAGGAGCTTTGCACGGCATGTTGCGTGTACGTGGTTTTACTCAAGATGATGCCCACATTGTTTGTACTGAAGATCAGTTTGTGGATGAGGTAAATAATGTTCTTGACTTTGCGCTTGATATTAATAAGGCATTTGGTTATGACAAGCTAAATGTATATCTCTCTGTGCGTGATCCACAGGCTAAAGAGAAATTCATTGATAATGAACCTGTGTGGCAACTGGCCGAAAGCACCCTTGAAAAGATTCTCAGCGATCGGGGAATTGAATTTAATAAGGACATTGGTGGTGCTAAATTTTACGGCCCAGCAATTGATTTAAAGGCCGTGGATGCTATGGGACGCGAATGGCAGGGAACAACTATTCAACTAGACATGAATTTACCTGAGCGGTTTGGCATGACCTATGTTGGCTCTGATGGTAAAGAACATACACCTATTATGCTGCATAGAACTTTGCTTGGTTCGATGGAACGTTTTGTTGGAACGTTGATTGAACATTACGCGGGTGCTTTCCCGGTATGGCTTGCACCTGTTCAAGTAAAGATATTAGCCATATCGGAGAGAAATCATGAGTATGCCAATAAAGTGCTGAAGGTATTAAGAAACGAAGATATAAGGGTTGAACTGGACGACCGGAGTGAAAAAGTCGGTTACAAAATTCGTGAAGCCCAGTTAGGGAAAATACCATACATGCTTATACTCGGGGATAAGGAACAAAATGAAAATGTAGTCGCGGTCAGAGACCGGAAAAAAGGTGAAACTAAAACAATGAGTATTGAAGCGTTTCGGGCTTTGATAACAGAAGAAATATTGCATAAAAGGTAAGACTGAGTCGGGTGATGGTTTTCTGACTCACGTATAAAATAGACATTAGTCAAATTATTGACTAATGTCTATTTATCGTTTTGATTAAATATTGATTCGAGCGGGACTGTTCTCAAGGATATTCAGTCCATCTTTGTGACACAACAGATAATAAACAAAAATATTGCCAATCATTACTGCCGACGAAAGTAAATACATTGTAGAGACAATGGGGACGTTCCTTTTTTGTCATAAAAATTTCTAGAGTAAGAATATTCCTCTATAACCCTAATAATAAAAAAATAAATATTGGGATGCGGATTTTTATCTTATTGACTACCCAGAGCTTGAAAAAGTGAGCATGAAATAAAAAATGTGACAAAAAAGGAACGTCCCTGGTGTCCTCCATATCCTGTTTGACTACAGATCAATCCGTTCCACTTTGTGTCCTAAAAACTCCTCCAGCCTCTTATCGGTGTATTGGATATTGACGGTTTTATAGATATGCTGGTATCCGCTGCCTAAAGGCGTGGAAAACGGTTTATCCTGTAAATAAGTCTTTTGAATTTCTCCGGAGAAACATTCGATGTAGGCATCGACGTAATCCATTGTAATGGGAATCTGTCCATGACTACTATAAATATCTTTGATATCCTTTTCTAAGCGTTTTATCTTTTTCCAGCTGTCTAGTGCCATAGACAACGGGCCGTTTCTATCAGATTCGAAAAAGAAGATGATGGGGAAATCACAAATCATATCTCCTGAAAACAGTCTCTTTTTGGCTCTATCCAGCAGCATGATATGGCCGTAAGAATGCCCTGGTGTAAATATTACCTCCAAAGTCTTTCCGCCCAAATCAAACAATTCTCCATCTTTTACAAAATGCGGAGTCAGGGCTCGGAGTAGGCTCTTTTCAGCGAATGCTATGGTATCAAAACGTTCAATGGCTTCAGGGTTATTCTCTTGCAGAAATTTTACTCCAAACCCAGCTATGAACTGCCGTTCATACTTTGTGTCACCCCCCATAATCTGACCGTAGTCTGGCTGGTACAACCATACATCACCAAAATATTCGCTTCCGTAACTGTGGTCAGGATCGCCATGGGTCAATATCAGCATCACCGGTAGATCCGTTATACTTCTGATGATAGGCCTTATGTCCTCGAAGCCACAACCGGCATCAATTAAGACCGCCTTTTTTTGCCCTAAGATAAGATAAAAGTGCACAAATCCAGCTTCAGTAATGATATATAAATCGTCGTCCAGTTTTTGCACCTTACAGAAATTGCTGTCAGTAATAACGTTTCCTATTTGATTCATTTCTCTCCCTCACTTTAAAAACTTATTTATTTTCTCTTGGTTTCATTTACACGTTAATATTATAATGTTACGATAAATGCATCAAGTACGATTATTTTTAACAAATACTATCCTAAATGATAGTGTGGAGGTGAATAGTATAAATAACATTGATCTTGAAGAATGTCCCAATGCTATAGTGCAGAAAATAATTGGAGGGAAATGGGCTCTTCGGATACTGCATAATTTAAGTACAGGAATGCTGCGCTTTGGAAAATTGAACCGCCAAATGCCGGAAATAACACAAGCTACTTTAACTAAAGAACTCCGTAGGTTAGAAGGGTTCCAACTCATAAAAAGAAAAGTATATCCAGAAGTCCCTCCAAGAGTAGAATATTCCTTAACCGAAATTGGGATGAAACTTGTGCCCGCTCTAAAAGAACTTGAAATTTGGGGAGAGGAGTTTAAAAAATACGTTAAAAGAAAACAAATGTAAAATAGAAAAAGGAACGTCCCCAAGTGTTCCTCTCGGGGACGTTCCAGCGGGTCATGAAGCAAGTGGTAAAACTAATGCTGGTTTCTATTGATCATCCTATAGCCTAACCGAAAGGATGATTACTACCTGATATCATTGTAAATTCTGTTAGCTAAAAATGGACTATATAAGTAAAGACTTGGTTTGCACCAAGTCTTTCAAAATTTTAAACGCTCTCACTTAAAATTCCTTGTTTAACATTAACTAAGCCTAGGCGGTCGATCATTATACCTATACGTTCATGCTTACGAGCATTACCTTTATAGTAGGCTATAATCTTATCGATAAGCGGTATCACTTCTGCTTGTGATACTGGCCCGACTAGAAGGTCGGCCACCCTTGCTCGGGCACCTGCACAGCCGCCAATTACAACATTCCAGCCTTTGGCAGTACCGATCAGACCAATATCTTTGACCCATCCCTCTGCACAGGAATTAGTACAGCCGCTAACACCAATTTTAAGTTTGCCAGGGAGCTCCATGCCATGATAAAGTTTGTCAATTTCCAGACCCAAGGTGAGCCCATCTTGCTGAGCCTGTTTACAGAAGTGGGTGGCAGGACAAATTTTCACACTGCGTACACATAGGCCACCACCAGCCCCTTTAGCCATGCCTAAATCTTCCAATATGGCATCAATATTTTCCTCAGGAATACCCGCAATAGCAATACGCTGAGCGGAAGTCAACTTTAATGCTTTTGCTCCATATTTTTCTGAAACATCCGCGATCTTTCTCAGTAAGTTAAAATCAAGAATGACACCGCCGGGGATATGGGGAACGATGGCATATGATTCTCCATCACGTTGGAGAATCGCTCCTTTTTCTAATAAATCAGTTTTAGGTTCCATAATTAACCCTCCCATTGATATATTTCACAGATATTAAAACACTCCGATTGTCCTCTGTATCGCGGTTTCAAACCGGCTCACCCATCACTGCATAGCCGGCCTCAAACCAGCGACCTTTTCATAATGCCCTCCTTTAAGAAGCTATTTATTTGGCACCTAATCTGAACCTGTTGCGGTACTGACTAGTGGTGATCCCGAAGCAACGCGTAAAGGTCAACCTGAAGTGCTCGCTGGATTGAAAACCACACTCCCGGGCGATGGTATCTAGAGTCCAGTCCGTCTCTTCAATGAATCTTACCGCCGCTTCAAGTCGAATTCTTTTGATAAAATCGGCAGGTGTCATTCCGGTTTCCCGATTAAAGACGCGGGTAAAATTACGTAGGCTCATGGCCGCGTGTTCGGCTAGCTCTTCATTGCGCAGGTTGCGTTGGTAGTTGTTGCGTATCCACTGAATTGTCGGGGCAAGGGAACCTCCTTCCTGAAATTGAGTTACCAGTCGCGTGCTGAATTGAGACTGACCCCCAGGCCTCTTAAAATACAATACCATCATCCGCGCCACATTAAGAGCAAACGTGCGATTGAAATCCTCTTCCAGCAAAGCCAAAGCAAGATCGATTCCCGCCGTTATCCCTGCCGATGTGTATACGGGGCCATCCTTGATAAAGATCAAATCTTCTTGGATGTTGATCTTAGGATACTCGCGGCGTAACTGATCAGCCCAGTACCAGTGCGTCGTCGCTCTCCTGCCTTCGAGTAATCCTGCCCGCGCAAGGATAAAAGCGCCTGTGCAAATTGACCCGACCCGTCTCACGCTGGGAATAGCCAGACGAAGACATTCCACCAGTTGATCCGGCGCTTTCTCCGGCTCAGGTGCGCCAGCCACAAGAAGCGTATCCGCGCAAAGTCTTCCTTGTGACCAGGAATCGTCGGCCAGGAGTCTGATCCCTGACGAGGTAACCACCACAGCATCTTTAGTCTCGGCTGCTACTTTGATTTGGTAGAGTGGTTTTGTACCGCCGCTGTTCATATGAACTAAATTTGCAAGAGCAAAGACATCCATAGGCCCGGTTATATCCAGGACTTCAGCTCCATCGTAAGCGAACATAGATACAAGTCGCGGTTCCGGAGGATCATCAGGTGTATCTGTAAATGTACTTTTCATGAGGTGAGTATAGCATGAATAAATTATGTGGCACAATGACAAAAAACAAGAGATTTCGGCCATGTGTAGTCGCCAGGAACAAAAGTCGCCAGTGGGGACGTTCCTTTTTTGTCATAAAAATTTCTAGAGTAAGAATATCCCTCTATATCCCTAATAATAAAAAATGAATATTGGGATGAGAACTTTATCTTATTGACTACCAGAGCTTGAAAAAGTGAGCATGATCATAAAGAATGTTGACCAAAAAGGAAACGTCCCTGATGTCCTATGAGTCCTAATTCTAATATGACATACTGTTGTCTTATTGCCCTGTGTATAATAAAGAAAAAACATGAGGTGATAATCGATTATGACTATGGATTTTATTCAAGTCGATCAAGACCAATGTACCCGGTGCGGCGTCTGTGCTACGGTTTGTCCAGGTGTTATTGGTATGGGTGACAATGGACCGAAGGCAATTAGGGATCTTTGTGTGAGCTGCGGCCAGTGTGTGGCTGTCTGCCCTGAAGGGGCACTGGATAATACGAATGCCCCATTGGCCAATCAAATTCCTGTTGGGGAAAACGCTGTTCTTGATTCGGATTCAGCGGCTCAATTCTTGCGCTCGCGCCGGTCCATCCGAAACTATCAGCAAAAGACTGTGCCTCGGGATCAGGTGCGACAGTTGCTGGATATCGCCCGGATAGCACCTACTGCCTGCAATTCGCAAGGAGTCGCTTATCACGTGGTGGATCATCCGGACACATTGCGTCAGATTGCGGCAGCCATCATTGACTGGACAGAAGCTGAACTAAATAACTCCCCGGCGATGGCCTCATCAAAATATGCGCCCCATACAACTATGATGGTGGAAATATACCGGCGAACAGGGGAGGATACTGCCCTGCGCTCTGCCCCGTGTTTAATTGTGGCTACCGCCGATAAAAACTCCTTTGCTGTTGGCCGGGATAGTACTTATTTATCGTTCGCCTATTTGCAGTTGTTCGCAACGTCAATGGGCTTGGGGACATGCTGGGCGGGTTTATTTGAGTACTGTGCCGCTTCCGGTTATGAACCGCTCCTTAACCTGCTGAACCTGCCGGAAAACATGCAAGTGACCAGTGGAATGATGGTTGGTTATCCGAGATATACCTATCAACGGTTGGTGGACAGAATTCCCTTACAAGTTACTTGGCAATAAAGGGAAACGACTTCACGCTTTTTAGAGGGACAATGGGGACGTTCCTTTTTTGTCATAAAAATTTAGAGAGTAGGAACATTCCTCTATAACCCTAATAATAAAGAAATAAATATTAGGATACGGATTTTTATCTTATTGACTACCAGAGCTTGAAAAAGTGAGCATGATAATAAAAAATGTGACAAAAAAGGAACGTTCCTGATGTCCCTCAATAATCCATACACCTAAGCGGTATCAAAGCATGATTTTTAGGGAGTTCAATAGAACGCTAAAAAAGGGTGGAAACTCCGATAGATTGGTATCCGTGGAGCGAAGCGGCGTTTACGAAGGCGAGAGAAGAAGATAAGCCGATATTTTTTAGTTGTGGCTATAGTACGTGCCACTGGTGCCATGTTCATTAAAGTAACTTAATTTGTAAGCGTCCAACAAGATAGTGGATAGACAAA
>JAEWGR010000023.1 GCA_023388195.1 Bacillota bacterium | reverse complement strand
AACCCTTTGCATGCGTCTTTTTAATTTCCCCCTGTAAAAAAGCTGACGGCCATCGGGGCCGCAGTTGATATAGGGGGTATATAAATGTCTGAGCAAATAACCACATCCGGCTTAGTTTCTTGTCCGGGACCGGTATCGGCCCTGCCGGCAGAGCGGGACCGGGAGCCGCAGCAGCCCGGTCCCGCGCCGGACGACCGGCTTATGCTGCAAAGCATCTTAACCGAGGCCTTTAACCAGTATATCTTTAACAGGGTGGAGAATATTCTTAAACTGGCCCAAACCAATGATGCCGACTACCGTAAGACGGTTCATGAGGTCAGCGGCCTCCTGAACCGTATGCTGAAACTGGCCGGCAAACTGGAGGCGCAGTATCCGGAATTGATTGAACTGGTCATGGAATTGGAGTCGTACGCAGCCCTGGAATCAGGCCAGTCGGCGGATATCGCCTACAAGCAGGGCTTGCGGGACAGCGGCTATATCCACCAGGAATTTATGACCTTCCTGCAGCAGCGGTAGGATTGAGGGGCAGCGACGTATATTTATGGTTCACGGCGAATGCGACGATACCTCGGCCCCAAGGTTCTTATTATCGATGAAATGGACTATCAGCCAAAAGAGCAGCTATATAAGTCAATTTCAAACTTATTGTAGCTGCTCTTTTAAAATTAAAAAAAACTATTTTTGCCATTAACTTAAAAATAAATAATACCAGGTTACTCGATAACCTTTTTGAGCATATCCAGGTCGGTAATTTTTACCGAGGAACGGTAGAAATCAATCAAACCCTCGTCGCGCATGCGGCCCATTTCCCGGGATAAGGCGGTCCGTGATACATTAAGAAAATCAGCCAGGTCATTACGGTTTAGCGTCAGGGTAAATGTTTTTCGGGCTGTCTGCCTGTGCTGATCCAAAAGATAAGAACTGATTTTTTCACGCATGCCGCGAATAGACAGATATTCTACTTTACGGTTGAGCAGGATTGCTTTTTCCGATAAGATTCTCAGCATATTGGTGATTAGCTGTTTATGACTGGAACAGACGTTGGGACAGGTACCCATGATTTGTACCGACGGTAAAAACATGACCGTACTTTCTGTTTGGGCAATGACCGAAACCGGCCAGGTGCTGCGAGAGGAAAATGCAATCATTTCTCCAAAGATATCGCCTGCTTCCAGGCTGCTCATGACAATCCTGCAGCCGGCTGCATTTTCTTTAATTACAGTGGCCTTGCCGGCTAAAACAATACCCAGGCCGGCAAAATCCTCACCGGCCAGAGCAATATAACTGTTTTTGGGACAGGTCGCTATTTTAGGCTGCAAACAGCCGAGCACAGACGATAAGGAGTCAGTCTCAATATTGCCAAACAGAGGGGAATGTGCAAGCACCGCAATCATATCATGCCCCATAAAATTCATCACAACCTTATTTTTGGTAGCTACAGCTACCGATTTTTTATTTTCATTATATTACAATGAATTCATAGAGAACAAGTACAATCTCAAAAGGAGGAACTGCAATGATCAGAAAGATTGTTAAAATAGACGAAGAGAAATGCAACGGCTGCGGATTATGTATTAATGGCTGTCATGAAGGCGCCCTGCAATTAATTGACGGCAAAGCGAGACTCGTGTCAGATTCTTATTGCGACGGTCTCGGAGCCTGTCTGCCGGAATGCCCTATGGGCGCTATGACGATCGAAGAGCGCGACACCGACGCCTTTGATGAGGAAGCAGTGAAACAGCGCATGGCCGCTGCCGCGGCACCGGCCAAGGTACCACCTCTGGCCTGCGGCTGCCCCGGCACTCATTCCCGGCTGATTGAAAAAGTGGTTCCAGCTGAGCCCGTACCGGCAACGGCTGCGGCGGTTCAGTCCCAGTTGCGCCAATGGCCTTGTCAGATTAAACTGGTACCGGCAAACGCTCCCTATTTCAATAATGCCAATCTGTTGATTGCGGCCGACTGCACAGCCTACGCCTATGCCAATATTCACAACGAATTTATGCGTAACAAAATTACCCTGATTGGCTGTCCCAAGCTGGATGAAGTGGATTATGCCGAGAAACTGACAGCGATCCTGAAGGCCAATGAAATCAAAAGCCTTACTGTTCTACGGATGAGTGTGCCCTGCTGTGGGGGGATTGTCAATGCGGTTAAACAAGCGCTGGCTAATTCCGGTAAGATCATTCCCTGGCAGGTGAAGACAATTACTACCGATGGTCAGCTGCTGCCAGACTAACATGTATTCTGGTAATGGTCATTCAATCAATTAATATAAAAATATGAGGAGGAATAACAATGTCAGAAATGTTTTGTTTCCAATGTGAACAAACCGCAGGTGGCAAAGGGTGTACAAAAGTAGGTGTCTGTGGGAAAAAACCTGATGTAGCCGGTAAACAGGATGAACTTACCGGTGCTCTGATTGGCCTGGCCCGTGCCGCTGCCGGGAAAACCCCCGGTAAAATGGCCGATGCCCTGACTCTGCAAGGCTTATTTGCTACTGTGACCAATGTAAACTTCGACAATGCCCGGATTACTGAACTCATCAATCTTGTCCATGCGGAAAAAGCCAATCTGGACCCGCAGGCTCAGGATTTCCCCGCCGGCGCCCTGTGGACCGGCAATGAGGATATTGTGTCACTCCGGTCAACCCTGCTGCTTGGTCTGCGCGGTATGGCCGCCTATGCCTGGCACGCCCATATCCTGGGTAAAACCGACGCTGATGTGACTGCCTGGTTCTACACGGGCCTGCGTGCCCTGGGCGAGGATCACACTGCCGATGAATGGCTGACCCTGTTAATGGAGTTTGGACAAGTTAACCTGAAATGTATGGGCTTGTTGGATGAAGCCAACACTTCGGCTTACGGACATCCGGTACCAACAAAAGTTCCGGCCCTGGTGGAAAAAGGCCCGTTTATTGTCATCACCGGCCACGATCTGCACGATCTAAAGCAGCTTCTGGAACAAACAGAAGGTAAAGGGATCAACATTTATACCCATGGTGAAATGCTGCCAGCCCATGCGTATCCGGAACTGAAAAAATTCAGCCATCTTAAGGGTAACTTTGGTACTGCCTGGCAGAACCAGCAAAAAGAATTTGACAATCTGCCCGCACCCATCCTGTTTACCACCAACTGTCTCATGCCACCTAAAGCTTCCTATGCTGACCGGGTATTTACCACCGATGTAGTCGGTTATCCTGAAATCAAACATATTGCTGCCGGCGGCGACAAAAAAGATTCCTCAATTATCGATAAAGCCCTGGGCTTGTTCGGTATTGGTTCACAGGAGAAGGACGGCCTGACCAAGGATTTCACCCCCGTTATCAATAAAGCCCTGGAACTGGGCGGCTGGCAGGAAGACCGGCCTTTCACCGGCATCAACGGCGGCACCGAGGTAATGACCGGTTTTGCCCGCAATGCCGTACTGGGAGTGGCCGACAAGGTAATTGACGCTGTTAAGGCCGGACATATTAAGCACTTCTTCCTGGTTGGCGGCTGCGACGGCGCTAAACCCGGCCGGAATTACTACACCGAGTTTGTACAAAAAACACCGAAAGACACGGTGATCCTGACTCTGGCCTGTGGCAAATACCGGTTTAATGACCTTGACCTGGGCGATATCGGCGGTATTCCCCGTATCCTCGATATGGGACAGTGCAATGATGCCTACTCGGCTATCCAGGTTGCTGTTGCCCTGGCGCAAGCCTTTAATTGTGGCGTCAATGACCTGCCGCTGACACTGGTGCTGTCCTGGTATGAGCAGAAAGCGGTCTGCATCCTGCTCACCCTGCTGGCGCTTGGTATCAAAAACATCTATATCGGCCCATCCCTGCCGGCCTTCTTATCCGGCAATGTATTAAGCATCTTAGTCGAGAAATTCGCCCTGACACCGATCAGTACGCCGGAACAGGATCTGCAGGCCATTCTTAGCCGCTAATCCGCGTGGTGAGACCTGTTTACGAGATATGCAGTAATTGAATAAAAACAAGGCGGTGAATGATCACCGCCTTGTTTTTTTGCAGAATTTATATGAATGATACCAAATCTATGCCTAAAGGGTACAGGCGGCGTTTGCCGGCAGAAGGCTTTGACAGAAACTCGCGTATTACTCCAGGGTATTATATATTAACCTATTGACTTGGCAATAACTGCGGGATAAGGTAAAATATAGAATAATGCAATGCAAGGAGGTAGGCCATGATTGTTGTCAGTGCTTGTCTGGCCGGGGTGCAGTGCCGGTATAACGGGCAGGATTTTCTTATACCTGAGATCGCAGACCTTGTGAAAAAAGGGCAGGCGCTACCCCTGTGCCCGGAAATATTGGCAAATTTGCCGACACCACGGGCTTGTGTAGAGCAGCAGGCCGGTCATTTTTTGACAGCTGCGGGCGAAGACCTGACCGCTGCCTATATGGCCGGGGCAAAAGTCGCTGTAGCGATTGCCAGGCTGGTTGGCTGCAAAAAGGCTATATTAAAATCAAAATCACCAACCTGTGGCTGCGGGGCAATCTATGACGGCACTTTTTCGGGCACCTTGACAGAGGGAGACGGGATCTGGTGTGCGCTTTTAAAGCAGGAGAGAATAAAGGTTTGCAGTGAAACCCAATTTCAGAAGGCTCCTGTTGCCGGCAGCAGCTTTGCCCCGGAATAACACGGGGTTTTACACGGGGTATAGGCTAGTTGCCGCAATTAATTATACGCAAGGCTCCTGGCCTGTGGTATAATAGACATAATACAATACAAAATATTTAAAGGGGGTTCTGCTTGTGAAACGGTCTACTTTTATTCGCATCCTGTCCGGCATTAAGCTGGTTTCCAATAACGTAAGTATTGTGGAGAACTTTCAGAATAAAGCGCTTGTTATCATCAGAGTCCCTGAAGTCACGGGCGAATCGGCAAAACAATTCCGATCTTTTCAGAAAGTGTTGTCATCGGCTTCTTACTATAATATTAAGCCCGATGGCGACCAATTATTAGTTACTCTGACCTTTGAGTGGGACTGATCTAAAACGGCTTATACAAAGGTCTTACTCTTTACGTGTGTACATCTGTTCGTATATGGAAAACCGCCGGCATTTTTGCCGGCGGTTTGTTTGTAATCAGACTTAATAGATAGGATTTTATTGGTTGGGCAGGTATAAGGGCCTGGGCAGGTAGGCAAATTCAATATTTCGCTGCTCCAGTTCTCCTTTTAAGGCTAAATTGATGGTCTGTTGAATATCCATGTATTTTTTGTAATCGTTGCCGATAACATAGTAAACTACCTCGAAATCAAGGCTGTATTCCCCAAAGGCCGTAAAGTGGGCCCGGTCAAAGGTTGTGTTTTCAATATTGTCAATGATATTCTGGACTATTGCCGGTATGACCTGTAACTGTTGGCTTGGTGTATCATGCCTGATCCGGAATTTGAATAGAACCCGTCGCTGCGCCATCCGTTTATAATTTTGAATACGGGAGTTAGTAAGGTCAGAGTTGGAAAGCACCAGCTGTTCTCCGCCCAGACTGCGGATACGGGTTGTTTTAATGCCGATATGTTCAATAGTGCCGGCGTGCTCGCCGATAATGATGAAATCACCGATTTCAAAAGGTCTGTCGAACACAATTGCGACATAACTGAAAAGATCGCCCAATAAGGCCTGGGCAGCAAGCGCTACGGCAATACCGCCAATTCCTAAGCCGGCAACCACCGCAGAGATTTGAAATCCCAGGTTATCCAGGAGGAAAATGAAGCCAATTGCCCAAATCATTACTTTAAAGATCGGCATAGCCGCTTTGATTGTGCGTTCCTTGTCGGCCGCTTCTTTGGTTTTTAACAAATATTCCAGCCCGTAATCCACTGCCGCAATGAAAAAGCGCAGGGCTGAAACTGTTAAAATGATAATCCCCAGCATATCACTGGCTCTGCTAAGGCTGTTATTCAAGGTCAGGCTGCGCAGCGACAAATAAAAAGCGCTGTAATACAAGGCCGGCAGCAGGGTTTTCTCAAGATTATTGAGCAACACAACGTCAATCTTGCCTGAGCTGTTTCCGGCCCATTGTTTCAGGCGTTTCAAAACCGCAATTTCAAATAGCTTAACAACGATAAGCCCAAGGACGAGCATCGATAATGAAATAAGATATTGTTCAACACTGTTTTGGAACAATATTACATGTAAAATATCCTGCAGCATGACACCGCCTCCTTTTCCGCCTGCTTAAGCATCCCTTAGGTTGTTTGCAGAACTAATATGTGTATTCGCTATTAAGCCGGGAAAAGTCCTGCCTGCAGGCCAGAGGCGATGGCAGGCTGTACCTGGCGGGCTCAGAAGGCATCGATTTTATTTTTGAGCAGCAGAATTTCTTTACGCAGTTCAGCGATTTCGGTTTTTAGCTTTTTCTCTGCCGATGCTTTCTCTTTTTCCGCCTGGCCATTGCAGCGCTGACTTGACAGTTCAAGGTACAGGAAAAATAAATTAAGCATGGCGGAAATGCTTAAGCCCCATATAGTAAAGTTATTTAGTTCTCTAAAATTCATAGTAACCTCACAGTCAGAAATGCTGCTATATTATATTCAGCTTTAGGCTGGAGGTTCAGCGGGATAAGTCTGCCGATACGGATATTTTTGCCGAGTACAAGGCAGGAATGATGCTGGCAAGGATGCCGGTCAGCAAAACAGCGGCTATTGTCAGCAGCTCCGCAGACGAAACCGTGTTAATTACGGCAAGGGCGGTTTTTTGCTGCAGGGCAGAAGCAAGGGCGGCGAAAATACCATGCCCCAGCAAAACTCCGGTCATTATGCCGGACCAGACCAGTATCAGCCCTTCCAGCAATACAATGACGGCAATGTCCTGCCAGCGGCCGCCGACAGCCCGCAAGATGGCCCGGTCACGGCTGCGGATAAGCGCTGACCAGTACAGGGCAAAAGAGACCAGCAGCAAGGTCATGGAAAATGCCGTAAGCCCGACTAGTGTAAGCACCTGTTCACTATCACTCAGCACCGAAAATAACCGGACTATTACCTGGGCAGGAAAGACAATCTGGACCTGCGTATCTTTTTGGAACTGCTGGTATAAACTCATTGCCTCAGCATAACCCCGGGGCTTGACCAGAATGGCTGTTGTGCCATGCTCATCCTGCTCATGCGCTGATTCATCCGCCAGTGCTGTGTGCTGTTCTGCCATAACAGGGTCGATGGCCTGGGCCGGCTCATGCTGATGGATAGCCCAGAGGCTGGTCAGCGGAACCAGTATTGCCTGATCGTAAGGCCCCAGGACCGGTTTCATAATCCCGACCACTGTGAATAGGTTGTTGCTGTGGGCTTTGCCACCGGCGGTTACGCCATGGGAGGAGGTAAAAGTAGCGCCTACCGTGAGGCCCGTATCGGCAGCTACTTTGGCGCCAATTACTGCCTCATATTCATTTTGAAACGGTTTCCCCTGGTCCAGTTGCAGCCAGGGCAGTTGTCCCGGACGGCTGCGGTGCGCAAAAATCGCCTGTTCAGTACCGATAAGCCGGTAGCCGTGATATGTATCGCCAAACCCGAGCGGTATCGCTGCTTCCACAAGGGGATTTGCTGACAGTTTCTTGCTGAGGGCGTAGTCGATATTACCAATCGGAACATCCTGGAGAAACACGGTATTGAGTACCAACTGATTGGGGCTGCCTTTGGCGCCGGCAATCAGATCAAACGGTTCGGTGGCCAGAACAAGACCGTGCCGGATGCTTGCAGACAGCAGCATAACAATAATGGTCATGGCCACCGCTGTACTTACAACAGCGATGGATAACAAGCTGGGGAGCGATTTTTGACATAGGTTCCGCCAGGCGATGAGCAAGTGAATCATAGGTCATTCCCCCCCTGGGCGGCGCATTTCATAAATACGGGGAAAACCGGCTATAACCTCCTGATCGTGAGTAGCCAGCAGGAGGGTGCTGTGGTTTTCGGCACATAGAGCCTGCAGCAGCTTCAGCACCAGCTTGACATTATCACGGTCCAGACTGGCAGTGGGCTCATCTGCTAAAATGAGTGCAGGCTTGTTAATCAACGCCCGGGCTACGGCTACCCGCTGCTGCTCCCCGGTGCTTAAGCGGTCTGGTTTATAACCGGCTTTGTCAGCCAAACCCACCTGCAGCAATAGCTGCATGCTTTTATGGTGCTGCCGGTCCTGCCGTTTCTCCCCGCCAAAAGCGGCGGCGACCATGATATTCTCCACTGCGCTCAGACTACTCAGGAGATTAAAGTTCTGAAAAATGTAGCCGAGATTGCGGGCCCGCCAGATATCCCGCTCGTTTTCGGACAGTACGTCCAGCCTTTGCTGATCCCAGAATAACTCACCGGCAGTGGGGGCGGTAAGACCGGCAATCATATGCAGAAGGGTCGTTTTGCCGGACCCGCTGGGGCCGGCAATAATAAGCTGTTCGCCCCGGGCAACAAATAAATGCTCGACCCGGGTTATGGTAATTGGTTCGCTGCCAGGCTGGTGAACTTTTTTAATCAGTCGGCATACTTCCAGCATCGTTAGTCTCCTTTCCTCAGCAGGGTTACTCAGACTTTTCAACACCATCCGCTCGGATACGGACAAGACTGACAAAGCCTGTTTCTTCGTCAAGCTGGCTGCCAAGCTCCAGGATGCCCGTTACTGTTACCGGTTGATCAAACGGCAGGGCATTCAGGGGATCCGGTAATGTTACCACAACGATATTGCTGGGCCAGTCGGCATCGGAGGAGCAGAACGGGCAGATTGACATCGGTATTTGGGTTAGCACAAAAAAAGATAAGGTCGGTTTCAGCGGCGGCGCCATAAAGCCGGTTATGCTGACCCGCTTGCCCTGCAAACGCTGGAGTTTGTCGGAGAAGCTGAGTCCCAGGGCCGAGGCATTGCTGTAGAATTCATTGAAATCAAGTTGTGCTGGCGGGCCGGATAGCCAATCGCTCCAAAACGGTGCCGCTGCGGCCGTCGATAAGAAAAGGGACGGTTCCTGGTAAGGAACCGTCTGATCTGCGGGCGGACTGCCCGGAGAAATTCCGGTCATCATCACGGCCAGGGCGAAACTTATGCCGGTTTTTATTATTTTAGCCATGCGGGCAACCTCCCAAGGTCGGATTTATTTCACATTGCGGTTGCCGTCAATGCCTAATGCCCTGACAATACCAAAGAAAACCTCGGTGTTGTCCATAACACCGTTAAAATAATCTGCGCCAGGGCCATCGGCAGTCAGGATGATATCATCTGCCGAGTGTACTTCAGAAGGGTCAGAAGCCGGGATATTGCCCGGATAGAATTCACCGGTGGTTTTCGGATTGGCAATGGCTTTGTCATTGGCCATAATGGCGGGAACGGTAGGTTCAGCCTTAAACTTATAATCCTCTTTGTAATCGGGGTGGTTGGCATATTGTACGGCAAGTGTTATATCAGGGTTGGGGTTGTCAGGGAAGCCATCCTTGTCGTTGTCTGCAAAGGTAGGCCAGCCGGCATCGGCGTAAATCCGCACAGCCTCGCGCCCTTTTTTGCCGTCAAGCTCGTGATAGGTGCCGGTAATACTGGCGCCATGGGCATGATCGGCAACGACAATGATCAGAGTATCTTTGTTTTTGCGGGCAAACTCCTTGGCAATGGCTATTGATTTATCCAGTTCGATCGTATCATAAGTAGCCCGTTGCCAGTCCATCACATGCAATTGTTTATCAATCGAGGCTCCTTCAACCATTAGGAAAAACCCCTGGGGATGTTTGCTTAGTGTATCAATCGCTTTCTGCGTCATGTTCATCAGGGTCGGCTGATCATTAAACCCGCCGAGAACTTTGGGGTTATTAAGCATTTCCCGGTCCAGATATACGTTCATATTGTCAAGCTGGTAGAGTCCCAGCAGTTTGGACGCATTGGACGGGGTTGCCAGCAGCTCGCTTTTGGTACCCGAAAAACTATAGCCAAGTTTCTTAAACTCATCAATGATATTTTTATTGTCGGTCCGTTTGGAGCCGGGTGTACTCAGGGGGAGAAAATGCCGTGAACCGCCGCCCAAAATTACATCAGGGCGATGACGGGGCTCAAGCATTGTTTCGGCAATAAAATTTTGTTCGGCCCGTTTACGAGTGTGGGCTACCATGGCGGCCGGGGTTGCATCCGTAATATTGGCTGTTGATACGATACCGGTAGCAAGACCACGGCTGCGTTTAGCCAGTTCCACAATGTTTTCTACATTCGGATCATCAAAAGGATCTTTAGTGCTATTGGCATAAGTCCCCATCGCATTGACCACGGCTTTGTGACCGGTGGCATAGGCTGAAGCACTGTTGGCTGAGTCAGTGACCAGAGAGTCATAGCCGGAGGTGGTGATGATGGCCGTATTAGACATTTTCTCCATGGCCAGCAGATCATTGTATTTGCCTTCGGTAATACCCTGTGAAAGAATGCGGGCCATTTGCCGGGCCTGCAGGCTCATACCGTCGCCAACAAACAAGATAACATTTTTGGCTCGTTTGGGAGCAATATTATTGACAACATCATAGTTGACAGTACGGGTCGATGAACCGGTGTTCATGGTTGCCTTCACCGCGATTTCAACTTTGCCGGGTTTTTTGAAAGCAACATTATTGATACGGTATGTAGCCAAAGACCCGTCCAGGCCTGTGGCGGCGCCTTTACCAAAATATTTATCGGCTGTGACGCCATTTACGGTAACCTGAAGCTTATCCGGATCGGCATCTTTGACTTCTATGAGAAAATCAAATAGTTGGCCTGAGGCAAATTTGGCGCGATCAATAGGCAATATGGTAATTGGCGACTGCTGCGGGGCGGCAAGCCCCAGGCTGATGCTGCTTAATAAGCAGGTAGCGACAGTGCCGGTCACAATAAATTTCGTGGTTTTGGCCTTTAAACAACGGAAAAATTGATGATGCAAGGGTAAGACCTCCTTAAATTTTTACAGATTATTACGTTTAATTGTAAATACAAGCAATACCTTATGTGTTAAGATCAGGTAATTTTTTCGTAAATTATTTTAGGCTAGTAGTGGCAGCTGTCATGAAGAGACTATAACTTGATTAAGGTTTTTACTGTATCCACCAGCGCCGTTTCCCCTTTTATCGTCCAGATTGCATACAATTGTTCCAGCGTGGCCTGGGAAAAGATATAATTTCTAAAACTATAAAATTTTGCAGTTTGCAGGTCTGCCCCAGTCATGTGATATTCGGTTTGTGCGATTTCGCCCAGCTTGTTTATCATCCACTTGGCCGAAGGAACAGACAGTACCCAGTCATGATCGCCTAAGTGGGTAATAAAGCCTTCCGTACGGCGGGGTAAAGGCAGGGTTTGTCCATCCCGGGCCAACAGACCGAGGCTGACGGCATCCTGCTGGGATAGGATTGCGGCCGCTTTTAGCCAATGGACAACCTCCTGTTCGTCAGCGGCAGTACCGGGATGGTTATGGGCACAGGCCTGGGCGACAATAACCGCAGCCGGAAATCGCCGGTGGATTAATTCGGCCAGACTGAGAACATGGTGGGAACCGGCACCGGCGAGGGGATATTCTGCCCGGGCGGTGCCGTCCTTTTGCCACTGGAATACCCAGGGTTTATGGAGATCATGCAGGGTTTGGGCGGCGATAACTATATCCCGGTCCATCGGCAGCCCTGACACCTCTTTATAGGCATTGTAGAAGCCTAAAGCCGCTTTTACGTTTACGGCGACATGGGTGGCGAGCCCGCCCGGGTAGGAATGATGACTGGTATAACCACTGCCGGGAGCGGCGTAGAAAGGCAGTACTGTTTGCCGGGGATTGCTGCATGGCGGCAGAAATTCATCAATCGCTGCGGTCGGTTTAATATAGCCTGCCGATACCAGACGGGCTTTGATTTGTTCTTTCTCAGCCAGTCCAGGATACAACTCCATCAGCCGGGGGGCCGGATTATGGAGGATTTCGAGTGTTGACCGGCGGAGGCCGGCGGCCTGAATCTCATTGGCTGTTTTCAACAGGTACTCATAGGCCGCTTTTACATATGCCGATTTTTCAGACATCGTTATGGGGTCCATTGCCAGACACTCGGCGAGTGTAATTGGCATTGCTTTAATTGCCAGGGTTTTTCCAGTTACCGGTAATGGTATGGTTGTGGCTGCCAAAGCCGCCATGGCGCCGGCCGAAAACTTGATAAATTCACGCCGGTTCAGATGCTTGTTGGTTTCGTTTGCTGTATTACTCAATCAAATCCCTCCTGCTTTTATTTCTATCAGTGTACCTGATTCTTTACCGGCCAATGTTAACTAAACATTAACTTACTGTAAAAAATTAACAAGAGAGAAAGCGGTCCGGCCAGTCCACTTAATTTTGGACAATGTCAATAAGAATGCAGGCCGGATGTTAGTAGCGCGTTCCTAACAATCCTGCCTGCAGAAGAGCTTGTTGATTTTATTTATGGAAGTAAATATTTAGTATCTTGTCTTTCTTAATGGAAGAATATATAATAATAGCAGATAGGTTAATGTTAATTAAAAATACTATAAGTAAGGTCGAGTTCCGGAAACGGAAGCGGAGGACCCAAATCAGGGGTTAATTCTGCCTTTGGCAGAAAGGATGTCTTATCTCTTGCCATCCTACCCGTCAGCTAACTTCGTAGGCCAAAGCAAGGGGTCGCAAGACCTTATGGGTCTATTTCTTTTTCTCGGAAGAACATTTGGAACATTCAGGGAGTTCACCAAGGACCGGGAAGACTTAGTAAACACTAAGGGGTTTCTGTCCTTGTAAACTAAATATATAACTGGGGGACAAAACACAGAAGCAGTAAAAGTGCTTGGGTGTTTAGTAGACCGGCATAGCAATGCAGAAGGTGCAAATCGTACCTATTGTATTCCTGTGCCGTTTTTTGTTGCCCATTTAGATGGATATTCGATATTTTTAAGGGAGGCATGCAAGCGGCGATGCTATAAAGACAATAATATAAGAGTGGAATCAGGATAGCAGACGGAGGCAGATCGACAAATGATGAGAGAAATCAGGCGGTTTCTTATTGGCAAACCGCTTCATAACACTGAGTTGTCCCATGAAAGGCTCCCCAAGTGGAAGGCTTTATCCATATTTTCTTCTGATGCCTTGTCTTCCGTGGCCTACGGGCCTGAACAAATCATGTTGACCTTAGTGGCGGCCCATGTGGTAGCTTATGGCTTTATCGGACCGGTGGCTATTTCAATTTTAATATTATTAATGCTTGTGGCGATATCTTATGTACAGGTAGCTAAGGCCAACCCCGGCGGTGGCGGGGCCTATGCGGTGGCTAAGAAAAATTTGGGTGAAATGCCGGCTTTAGTTGCCGCCGCTGCTGTTTTTGCAGATTATATATTGACGGCAGCCGTAAGCGTTTCGGCCGGGACAGCGGCGATTGTGTCCGCTTTTCCCCGCTTAACAGGGCAGGAAGTGATTATTGACCTCTGTATTCTATTTGGTATCCTTATGGTGCTAAACCTGCGGGGGGTAAGGGAATCGTCAAATGCCTTTGTTTATCCGACTTACGCCTTTTTGGCAGGGATTCTAGGCTTGCTGGTGGTGGGCATCTATCAGGCAATTTATTCGCCGGTCATAATTCCGGCGGAATCTTTGGTAAGGCAGCAATTAGACTGGACTATATTGTTTCTTATTTTACGGGCCTTTGCCAATGGGTGTAGTTCGATGACTGGGATTGAGGCAATTGCCGACAGTGTCCCTATGTTTCGGAAACCGTCAGCACGCAATGCGGTTGTCACGACGTATTGGATGGCAGGCATTCTTGGCTTTATGTTTATTGGTATTACTTTTTTGATTATCCATCATCATATTATGCCGGTGCATAGTGTAACTGCCTTGTCCCAGCTCGCAGAAGCAATCTTTAACCGTGGCCCGGTATATTTTTACATTCAGGTAACAACCATGCTGGTGTTGTATCTGGCTGCCAATACGGCCTATAACGGTCTGCCGATACTACTGTCGATTGTTGCCCGGGACGGTTATATGCCGCGTTATTTGGCTGTGCGGGGCGAGCGCCTTACTTATTCAAACGGCATTATTTTGCTGACAGTGGCAGCAGCAATTCTTATTATTGTGTATCGTGGCAATACCGATCACCTGATATCTCTCTATGCGATCGGTGTTTTCGTATCCTTCACCATTGCCCAGACCGGAATGATTGTGCACTGGTTCCGGGAAAAACGGCGCGGCTGGCAGCTGCGGGCAGTTATTAACGGCATTGGGGCAACCGTTACCGGCCTGGTCGTAATGATTATTACGGTAACCAAATTCGTACACGGCGCCTGGATTATTCTGATTTTTATTCCGGTCATGATTTATATTTTTAAGCAGATACGATCACATTACAACGATATGGCCGAACAGCTGCACCTCCCGCTGGAGGATATTGCCCACAGCCAGCCGGGGTATGAGCGGAAAAATACGGTTATTGTTCCTGTTTCAACGCCTACCCGCGTGGTTTTTGAGACGCTGGAATATGCGAGGACAATAGGGGATAATATCATTGCCCTGCATATCGCCAGTGATGAAGAATCGGCCCAACGGGTCAGGAATAAATGGGCTGTGTGGAATCCCGGGGTTGAGCTTGTGACAATCCAGTCACCATACCGCTTAATTATGCAGCCGCTGATTTCTTATATAGAGGAAATGCTGGCCCAAAAAGCACCGGAAGACTATATAACAGTACTAATACCTGAATTTGAAACTAAAAAATGGTGGCACCGGCTGCTGCATAACCAGACCGGTTGGATTCTCCGGACAATACTTATTTTGAAAGAGCGGGTTGTGGTAACAACGATTCCCTACCATCTTCCCAAATAGGTGCCGGTGGCGGCATGTACAGAAGGCAGAGTGCAGACTCTGTCTTTTGTTTTTTAAAAACAATAAAGGAACTGGTTGCCGCTTAGGGAATATTATTAATGTACCAAAGGGAGGAATACAGAAATGGTAATGAATAAACTTGGCAAGTCTTTTGTTTTCACCACTGAGTTAGGCGGTATAAATGGCACCGATATTGGCGAAGGTATCGCCCGGGCCAGGCAATACCAGGGCGTGGATGCGATGAATATCCATGATTGCCCGAACGCCAGACTGCGCATGAATTCGATCATGGCCGCCGCTATTATTAAAAAAGAGACTGGTATAGAAACAATTCCTCATTATACCTGCCGAGACCGCAGTTTGCTGGGGACACAGGCTGATTTGCTGGGAGCCCATGCGTTAGGAATCCGATATTTGCTGCCTACGACCGGTGATGGACCCCAGCACGGTCCTTATCAGTCCAAGGCGGTTTATGATTATAATACCGCCAGGCTGATTGAGCTTATCAATAGCCTTAACCAGGGCCGGGATGCCAATGGCGCGGATTTTACAGGTCCTACACAGTTCACCGTGGCCGCTACTGCTACCCCGGCAGCGGCCAATATGGAAGCAGAAATGGCTAATATGGGGAAAAAGATTAATGCCGGTGCTGATTTTTTTCAAACCCAGCCTGTTTATGATGCGGTGCAGGCAAGAAATTTTATTGATCAGGCCAGAACTTTACATAAACCGGTACTGTTAGGAATAATGCCTTTGAAAAGTTTTAAGATGGGAGAATTTATTAATAAGCATGTTGCCGGGGTAACTGTTCCGGCCAATATTCTGGCTGAGCTGGGGCAGGGAAAAAGCGGTTTTGAGATCGCCTGTGAATTTATCAGCCAAGTCCACCGGCTGGTGGATGGATTCCACATAATGGCTATGGGCGATGTGGCGGTAACCAACCAATTGATTGATTTTACCAGAAAACTGGGCGGTCAGTCACAATAAGGTTTTTCGGCTACCCGTAAACAGGGCATTGGGAAGGAGGAAAGTTTATCTGGGGCGTAAACATGGATGTTGAAGTATTGCTGCTGCTCTGGAATATGGTCACATTCGGTCTGATGCGGTATGATAAGGGCCAGGCAAGAAAACAGGGGCAACGCATTAGTGAGCGGACACTGTTTCTATGCGCATTCTTTTTCGGGGCTCTTGGCATATGGGGCGGCATGTACAGCTGCCGTCACAAGACGAAACATAAAACTTTTCTTATCTTTATCCCCGTCTTTCTGTTGATAAACCTCTTTGTTTATTACTATTTTCGCTGGCAGTAATGCCTGTAACCTCTGTTTGCCGGTCTCAAGACGGACAAAATCACGCAATATCATGATCTGTAAACGTACAATATTTAGCTGCTTGTCCACTCGCTGATACTGGGTAGTGATAGAAGATATGCAATTCCAGATTTGGAAATTCATATCTAATGTTGAATCACTACATAATCAAGATATGTATGATTTGTAAAACAACTGGAAACCCTTTAATTTAAAAGGTTTCCGGTTTTTTTTCATTAACAGGTATAGCCAGATTATTTCTTTACATCAACCCCAAAACAATATAAAATAAGGAAGCTTATAGAATAATTAATAAGACCGCCAGCGGAAATTGGCATCACCGAAAATAATCGGGAACTAATAAACCGGCTGGATTATATAAAACTGGACCGATTTGTATAACAAGAACCATTAAAATTACCATTTTAGGAGGTAACCTCATGGAAAAAGTAATAAGTCGCAGAGACAGAAAAAAAACGCAAGTATTAAATACGTTAGTTGATATTGCAATGGAATTATTCGTAAATAAAGGATTTGAAGAAACAACTATAGCTGATATAACAAAGTCTGTAGATATTGGTACAGGTACTTTTTACAATTATTTTAATTCTAAAGAAGATATTCTCAAATACGTATTGGCTCAAAACCTTGACCAAGCAAAAAGGTCACTGGAAACCCTAAACAAATCAACAATCCACCCGCAAGAAAAAATATCACAAATTCTAGTAATACTGGGAAAGATATTCGAAGATAATCGGCAATTGTTTAGGTTATGTAATAATCATTTAGGACTAAAGCAAGCACCACACGATACTCAGTTTAAAGACATTCTAGTTAATATTATCGATGAAGGCCAGAAGAATGGTGATTTTAGAAAAACTATTCCAATTGAAATGGTTACTGAAACTTTTATGGGACTGATTAAATCTGCTGTAGCCAGCCGGTCGCAACTTCCTTTTATGGATAATCTGAATTATAAACTGGATTTATTTTTGGGTGGACTAGCAGAAAAACATGATAAAATTATATAATAAACAGGTCACTCATTGGATAATTATCCATTGAGTGACCTGTTTCATTCCATAAACAAGACTAAAACTAAAAAAATAATATTTAATCGTTATCTGTTGCGGTTTGCCTGATAAGCTGTACGCGCTTTATCCAGGCAGGTATTAGTTAATTCTTTATAGATGTCTGATATCTTTAGCGCAAGTTCCGGGCCAGCAAGGCTAGGACTCCCCACTTTAAATTTTGGATGGGGATTATATTCAAACGCCAATTCCATCATTTTTGCAATCTCCTCGCCACGGAGTGCAGAAAGCGCCTCAATTGCTGCCTCGAAACATCCATGTGCAGGACCTGCTGTATATAAATTACCATCAATGACCACTTCACTGGTTAATACAGGAATAGCACCAAATTCCTTTATTGAATCTCCTATCTGAAAATTGGATGTAGCGCGCTTACCTTCCAAAAGTCCAGCAGCTCCAAGCACTAGAACCCCAGCACAAATACCAATAATCGCATCGGCATGTTTCGCCTTTTGTTTAATAAAGTCAATAAGTTCTTGATCTGCCACATAACCCGGAGGAATGGCACCAATGATCAATACATCGACAGCAGGGCATTCATTAAAGGTAGTAGTTGCCGCCATAGGCCAATCCTGGTGTGCATTGAAAGGTTCAAGTGTTTTCCAAACGAGATAGGATTCTACATTGGGTGACGCACTAAAGGCTGCGTGCGCATTAACCACATCTGGTAAAAAAACACCTGGACAAACAAGAGTAGCAACTTTCAGTTTTTGGTCAACCGGTTTTAACATTGCTTCATCTCCTTAATAAATGAAAATATTCATAAATGAATGTATTCATTTATTATTATATGGATATATTTTTCAGTTGTCAACTAAATTGAATTATCCGTGCCGAAGGCTGTAACCGATTTAACCTACCGGGGCAATATGTTTTCCACCAGGGGCAGGTGGTCGTGCCGCGGGGTTAGCGGGTTATATGTTCCGGTTACGGCTTAGAGTACATAGTATTGCCTATTTATCGGTTAAGTCCAGGCAGTAATTAACAGCGCACACAGGGGAGGCTCTATGATATAATACAGATATATCTTGTTACCATAATGTTGCAAGGGGGTTAAAAAACTAGTTATGAGAAACAAGTTTATCTTAGTTGCTCTATTGAGCCTGGTCTTGCTGGTAACGGCAGGTTGTGGCGGGGGCTCTGATCTTACACGTCAGACAGGTCTGTCACCGGAAGAGGTGGTGCATACCTTTTTTACCGCAGCCAAAGGTAATCATATGAATGAGGCTGCGCTTTACGTATCACCGTCATCTGTCAGCGATACGAAGACAGTCTTAAAGTTTGTTACCGGGCAAAGCAGTTCTTCCATTAAAAATGCCAATTTACTCTCCGTAACCAAGGTCGCTCAACAGGGTAATTATGCTGCAACGCTTGCTACCTTACAGCAGGAGCAGAATTCGATGGGCATTGTCATTAAACCGGTCGGTTTGGAGAAAATTGACGGTGAATGGTATATTGTTGACTATGATCAGGCTTTTCGCGACGCGAAATATAAAGTGCTGGCCCAATTGCTAAGCAGTATTTAACAGAAGACGAGAGCATCCATCACCGGATGCTCTCGTCTTATTGTCCCTATGCTTTTCCTTACTGGGCAATGGGCGTAAGTCCTAGCCGTCTCACTGTTTCAAGATCGGCGGCTGCACCACGGCCGTTTGTGGTGAGATAGTTGCCGATCAGCATGCCATTGATGCCGGCAAGGAACCCGAGCGGCACCAGTTCACCAAGAGCTTGTTCCCGGCCGCCGGCATAGCGGATAATCTTTGCCGGCAGTATCATCCGGAAGATGGCAAATGACTGCAGCACTTCCAGTGGCCGTAAAGGCGGTTGGTTTTCCAGTGCTGTTCCTTTGACCGGATTCAATACATTGACAGGTATCGAGTCGACATCGAGATCTCTCAGGGCAAAGGCGAGTTCCAGTCTTTGCTCCCAGGTCTCACCCAGACCGATAATCCCGCCGGAGCAGACTTCAAGGCCTTCCGCTTTGACATTTTTAATGGTTTCCACCCGTTCATCGTAGGTATGGGTAGTACAGATTTGCTGAAAGAAACTTCTGCTTGTTTCGAGATTGTGATGGTAACGGGTAATGCCTGCTGCTTTTAACTCTTTTACATGATCAGGGCGGAGTATTCCGAGTGAACAACAGCGCTCCAGGCCTGTTTCCCGGCCAATTTGTTTGATTGCGGCCGTAATCTGATCAAAATCGGGATCGTTTTTCATGCCGCAGCCGGCAGTTACGATACAAAAGCGATAGGCGCCATGGGCTTCGGCTTTTTTGGCTGCCTGCAGGATTTGGCCCTGGCTCATTAATGGATAGGTAGGGCATGTAACGTCGTGGTGTGCTGATTGCGCACAAAATTTGCAGTCTTCCGTGCAGGACCCGGAGCGGGCATTAACAATTTCGCAGGTATCTACCTGGTTGCCTGTAAAGGTGATCCGGACCTTATTGGCCATTCCCAACAGGATCGGAATATCGGCTTCATCAATTGTAGTCAGGCTGATTGCTTCTTCAAAGGTGAGCGGCTCTTGCTGCAAAACCTTCGTTCCCAGTTCAAAAATTAATTTATAACTCATAGTCGGCCTCCTGTTAATTTTCTAAATCAGGTCTTAACCCCGCATCATAAACCATGGTAAAATCTTTAGCCGTATCGCGGCCGCCAAAGGTCAGATAATTGCCGGCAATCAGCCCGTTGGCACCGGTAAGCATGACAGTTCCCTGCATATCGCGCAGATGTATTTCCCGGCCGCCGGCCGGACGAATGACCTTTGCCGGTAAAATAAAACGAAAGATGGCAAAGGTTTTAATAATTTCAAGGGGGGCTAATGGTGTTTGGGCAGCAAATGCAGTGCCTGGTATCGGATTCAGAATGTTAATTGGTACTGAAGCCACATCCAGTTCTCTTAGGGTTAAAGCGAGGTTAATGCGGTCTTCCCAGGTTTCTCCCAGCCCGATAATTCCGCCTGAACAAAGCGCAAGCCCGGCGTTTTTAGCGGCTAAAAGGGTATCAAAGCGTTCCCGGTAGGTGTGGGTGGTGCACACATACGGGTAAAATCGCTCACTGGTTTCCAGGTTATGGGCATAGCGTTTAATGCCTGCCGCCGCTAACCGGAGTGCCTGACTATGACTGATAGTACCCAAATTTGCGCAGATACCGGTATCTGATTGTTGACTGATATATTGGATGAGGGATACAATCCGGTCGAAGTCCGGGTCGGTTTCCATGCCTTTGCCACTGGTTACAAGACTGGCCCGCCGCACGCCGTCTTTGCTCAGCCGGGTGATTTGCTCCAGCGCTCTAGTGGGCGAAATAAGGGGAAATATAGTACAATTTGTTTGATGATAAACCGACTGGGCACAAAATTTACAGTCTTCAGTACACAGGCCGGAGCGGGCATTGATCACGCCGCACATTTCAACACCCGGGCCGGCAAATTTAGCGCGGATCTTGTGGGCATAAGCACCAAGCAGCGGGATGTCCTCCAGGGCGATAGCCACTAAGGACAGGGCTTCGGCAGACGTAAGCGAATAGCCGTCCAGAACCATTTCACCGAGCTTAATAATGTATTTTGCATCCATTGCTAGTTCTCCTTAGGATTGTTTACCGGTTTGGACAATGTGGTGATTTGTTTTATCCATATATTACACCTTTAACGATTGATTGTAAACCCGATATTTAAAACTAGTTAACAAATAGAACGTTCTAATGTCTGCTTCTGCCAAAAATTTGCAGGCGCTGCAGGAGATTATTCGCACTTGTTGAAATATATCCTCAAAACATAAAGTGGGCGGGGTATGATTTATGGGAATTCTGCAGAAAAAGCTGCTACTGATTATTGTACTGGCATGCGGGATACTAGCCTATAGCTTCCACGGTTTTTGGCAGAAAAATAGTGATGAACAGGTACCGGCAGCTATAAATGCCAAGCATGAAACAGGCGGTGATGTTGTCGTCTATGTCTGTGGTGGTGTTGTTAAACCTGGTATTTATAAACTGCCGCACGGCAGCAGGGTGAACGATGCTGTTGCAATGGCCGGTGGTTTCGTGCCGGGCGCAGATGTTGTCAAAATTAATTTGGCACTCCAGCTGAAAGATGAAATGCAGGTCAATATTCCTTATAGCGTTGCTGCCGTTAACGGAACAGCGGTTGTTCCGGCAGACCGCAGTGCCGCCGGGTCTGGTGACCGGATTAATATAAATACTGCTTCCCAGGCTGAGCTGGATAAGCTGCCCGGGATTGGGCCGGCCTTGGCTGCGCGAATTATCGAATACCGCACAACCAACGGGCCGTTTCAGGATCTGGCTGATATCAAAAATGTACCAGGGATTGGTGACTCAAAATATAATCAATTCAAAGATAAAATTGTATTATAATCATGGACCTGCATAACGATATTCTGGTATTTATCTGCGCCGCCTTTACCGCCGGAATTTGGCAGGCTGGCTTATACAACTGGAATCTGCCGGTTCTTACCGTGCTGGTAGTTTTACTGCTGCTAGTCATTGCGGGGCGTGCGGTTAAAAGCAAACAGGTCTTCTGGCCGCTGCTGGGCCTGTTTTTTATTGCCGGCCTCATTCACTATACGCAGGACAGGCTTGTACGCGCTGACGACATCGGCTATTATAGTGACCAGGCTGCTGTTCTTGAAGGTGTCATTGCGGCGGTGCCGGAATTAACAGATACAGAACAGAACCACCGGCAAGTGAAATATATAGTCAGTGTGAAAAAAATAAAACCGGCACAGGCCGGAGCATTTATACAGGCTAGTGGTAAGATTGCGGTCACTGCCCGCTATCCGGACCGGAGGATTGAACCGGCAGCTTATGGTGATACAATCATTGCAAATGGCAGGATTCTGGCCCTTCACGGTTATAATAATCCCGGTCAGATTGATATGACAACCGCTTTTAAACGGCAGGAAATCACAGCCCGTATGTCGGCACAAGGCCAGACAGTCAAGATTATTATGGCTGACAATACATTTTCCTGGCGTGAAAAACTGGCTGACTGGCAGCAAGAAATTGGTAAAGCATTACTTAAGATAATGCCGGTAAATGACGCGGCTATTTTAACAGCCGTGTTATTTGGCGGTTATCAAGGTATAAATAAAAATGTAATCGATGATTTTACCACAACCGGCTTGATCCACATCTTGTCGGTCTCAGGCGCACATATTGCGCTTGTAGCCGGTCTGCTAAGATGGCTGGGAAACTGGCTGCGGTTAGGTTCATTGACGACGGCCATACTGGCCGCCTTGGGCGTCATGGTGTATGCCTGCATGAGCGGCCTTACACCGCCGGTAATACGCTCTGCTGTTATGGGGTTAATCAGTCTGACCGCCGTGGCCGCAGGCCGGGAAACCTACGCCCCGGCGGCCCTTGCGGTTACGGCCCTGGGAATGCTGGTGTATCAACCGCTCCTGCTGTATGATATCAGTTTTCAATTGTCGTTTGGTGCCACAGCCGGTTTGGTATTTTTGTATCAGCGGACACTGGGGTGGGTATCCCGGTTGCCGGCGTGGGTTGCAGGGCCGTTAGCCGTGACTGTGAGTGCGCAGTTAGGCGTGCTGCCGCTGATAGCCTGGCATTTTAACAGTTTCCCGCCGATATCTGTCGTTGCCAATATCGTTGTCCTGCCTATCATTGAACTAGTGATCATACTGGGGCTGGCAGGAGTTATGATTTTCCTGGTTGTTCCCGGTTTGGGCAATATATTGTTTGTTATGAGCAGCCTGTTAATCGGTTGTGTTATAATGCTTACAGCCCTGCTGGCAGCTTTGCCGTTCAGCTCTGTTTATATACCCTCTGTAGGGCTGGCAGGCAGTGGCTGTTATTATTTGCTGTTAGCCTGGATTTACGGCTGGCGGCCGTTTCACAGTCCCGGACCGGGGCAGCTTTTCCGTCAGTATCCGCGGCTGGGCATTCTGGCGGTCCTGTTGGTTGCCGGCGGCCTGGCATTCTATATCTATTTTCCAAGGCCTTTAGCTGTGCACTTTATTGATGTGGGCCAGGGCGATGCTGCTTTGGTGGTTACACCGCGAGGCAAGGCGGTGCTGGTAGATACCGGCGGCAGTTTCGGCAATTCCGGTTTTGATATCGGGGAACAGGTTGTGGCCCCTTATCTTAAACATTATGGCGTAACTGCAGTGGACTATTTAATCCTGACACATGGGCATCAGGATCACGCCGGCGGGGCAGCCGGTGTTGCCGCTGATATTAAAATTCATAATGTCATGGTGGCGCGGGAAGAGTTCTCGCCAGCTGTGCAGGCTCTGCTGCATACTAAACCTGCAATCACAGTAATTCCTGTTTATGCTGGTCAGAGTTTCCAGCTTGACGGTGTATCCTTTCATATTGATCATGCTGTTGGTGACAAGGCGCTCAGACGCCAGCCGGTCGCCGGCAATGAAGTATCAAGCGTGATTCGCATAACCTATGGACAGCATACGTTTCTAATCACCGGTGATTTGGAGGCCCCGGGCGAGGCCGCCTTGCTGCAGCAGGGAATTTTGCCCTGCACGGTGCTGAAGGTCGGTCACCACGGCTCCAGAACCTCCAGTACGGAGCCGTTTCTCCAGGCTGCAGTCCCTGCGTATGCCGTTATTTCTGCTGGTTACGGCAATCGCTTTGGTCATCCGCACCCGGAAACGCTACAACGTCTAAAGGCGATAAAATCATGGATATTCCGGACAGACCAGCAGGGGGCCATAGTTTTTCAAACAGATGGTAAAAATATGGAAGTTGATACATACATAAAATAATAAAGTAAGAATGGTGAGATATGAATTACAAAGCAGTACTTACAGCCATACAACAAAATAAAATTGCCTCTGTCTATCTTATATACGGCGAGGAAACATACTATGCCCGGCAGGTGGAGCAAGCCTTAGTCAACCAGGTGGTAGCACCGGAGGACAGGGATATGAACCTGATCGTGTTTGAAGCCGATCCCCCGGTGGCGGAACTGGTTAATACGATTGAGACAATACCTTTTATGGGCGCCAAGAATCTTATTATTGTCCGGAATACAGCCTTGTTCAGTGCCGGTCGTAAAGCCGGCACTGACGACGGGCCGGAAAAAGCCGATGCCGCAACAGAACGGCTGTTACAGGTGTTTAACAATATGCCTGATTACAGTAATGTATTATTTATTACAACCGATAAGGCTGATAAGCGGCGCAAGCTCTATAAAACCATCGAAAAAACTGGTGTGGTGTTGGAAGCGGCACCGATTAAGGGCCGGGATTTACGGGGCTGGCTGACGGAACGTCTTAACGAACTCAGGCTAACTATGACCCCCGATGCGCAGGAGCATTTACTGGCGGCAGTTAGTCTGATGCCGCAAATCTCGTTGGACTTTATGAATAACGAGTTGGAAAAGATCCTGTTATATACAACAGGCCGGACTCCGGCAACCAAACAGGATGTACAGGCGATTTTATCAGCCGTTCCTGAAGTATCCATATTTGCCATGATTGAAGCATTAAGCCAGCGGCAAACGCAGCAGGCCATTGCCCTGTTGCGTGAGGAACTGGCAGCAGGTGAGCATCCGGTCCGGATACTGGCCCTTTTGGTTCGGCAAATCAGGCAGTTGTGGCAGGTTAAGGAAATGTTGCATACCGGGTATGGCAGCCGTGAGGTTGCAGAGTCTTTAAAAGTGCCAGGTTTTATTGCTGAGAAACTGGCTAAACAAAGCCGTTTTTTTACAATGGATAAGCTAAAAGCTGCCATTTTGAATCTGGCTGCCGCTGACCGGGATTTAAAGTCAGGCCGGACCGGACCGGTAGTGCTGGAAAGAATAATCATTGAATTGTGCGAGCTGTGATGACAACAGAAGTATGAACAACTGTGAATTTCCAGGGTTACAAAAAGCCGATGACCAACAAACTGGTCATCGGCTTTTAATAACCCATCAGAATTGATAAGATGCAAGCCTTGATCAAAGGAGTAAAATAATTTTTATCCAAAGGACACAGGCCGGATTTCTAAAAACCGGTTGCAAGTGAGGCTGAGAAACAGCTAATACCCCAAGAGGATGCCGGTGTTTGCAGTCGCTAAATTAAAGCAATTCTTCCAAAAAATTCTCCAATTTATAAAGGATTAATTCAATTTTAGTAGAATAAATATACTATAGTATAATTTTTATGTAATAAAATATCTTATCTGGCATGGGATACCAGATAAATGGTCGCTTTATTTAAGCCCAAGCGGCTTTAGGCCGTAACGGTCGCTGATTGAAAAATACTGAGCTTCCTCTTCGCCTGAGTTTAATATTTCATGTGTTACATTGGCATCAAACAGGATGCAGTCACCTTCGTCTAAGTCGTAAATACCGGCGTCCAGCAGGACTGTAATTTTGCCTTTGGCGACAATCAGGTAAATTCTAACCCCCGTATTTAAGGGCGGCAAGGTGCCAGTAGAGGCGGACTTAGGTAACGAAACCTGAAATATTTCCAGCGAGCTCCTATCATTAACCGGGGAAACAATTAAGCTTTCCAGCTTCGATACCGGGTCATAAAGCACTTTACGCTGATTCTTTTTGACAATAGATACGCTGGTACGAAAGCTGTCGTTAAGAAGGTAGCCAATTGACAGCTGCAATCCCTGGGCTATTTGGGCGGCAACCCGGATGGTCGGAGTTTTTTCTTCGCGTTCAATTTTAGACAGCATGGATACACTCACACCAGACAGATTAGCTAACTCTTGCAAGGAAAGGTTTTTTTCAATTCGAGCAAGTTTTACGTTTTTTCCAAACGACATGGCAACCTCCTGTAGCTGGTGTGGCAATACTGAAAAAAATAGCACTATTATTATACCAAAATTTACATTATAAAATAATAGTTTTAAGAATGCAACGGTTATTCGAAAAAAATAATATACTATAAAGAGGGAAGCGTCAATACCAATACTGTATTTATTGCGACAATCTCCTGCTTCGCTGGCTACATACGTAGTTTCTTTATGGGTAATTATGAAAATGAGGTGCCTGGTTGTTTGAGGGAAATTTATTAAAGAAATTCTGTGTAATCATAAGTATTATTTTATTAGTGCCGCTGTTATGTTTTGGTTTTTATACAGCAGAGCAGGAAAAAAAGTATATTATGCTGGAAAAGGAAGAAGAGCTGGTTAACCTTGCAACTTTAATTGAACGGAAAATTACGTTGGATTTTGAAGAAATTCTTACCCGCGAGGATGTTATTCACTTACCGGACGAGCAAAAAGCACTTATTTTAAATCAATATCTGCAGCCACTAACGGAAAGCATCGCCAGCGCGTATCCGAACTATGGAATTGGTATTGTGGCGCGCGATTTGGTAAGACGGGTAGCGTTATACCCGGGGTTCAATAAAGACCTTATCACCGACCTTGCTTATCAAAGCCTGGAAATGAAAGTATACCAATATGGCGAACCGGATGTTTTTTTGCAAATGCGGTCAGCCAACTGGGGGCAAAAGCCAATCCTTACCGCGACATATCCAATTTTTCAAAATGGAAAACTTGTCGGCCATACCTGGGCGAATACCAAAATTGAGGATATTAATTTATTATATACGAAAAGTATTCGGCAATGGGTTTTGTTTTCACTGGGGATTTGGCTGGCAGTGATGATAGTCATTATTTTTTTCTTTCGTCGTTTTAATTCCTCCATTAAACAGCTGGTTTCGCAGCTATCGGAGGAAGATGACGGACACAAGGCCCTGGCAGAGTTTCCTCAACTATTGCCGGTACTTGATACAGTAATCGGGCTGCGAAATAAATATGCAGGAGAATCAGAAAAGCTTAAGCTAATTATCAATGCTTGCCCGTTTGCGATTGTTGTGGTGGATCGTGACGGCATTATAACCTCCCATAATCAGGAATATGCCAACATGAACAGACATGTAAACGAAACCGGAATGATGATTGGCACATCTGTCATCGATATGCTGCAGCAGGAAGGAATTAATGAAGAGGACATTGTATTAATCCGGGCCCTTAAAGGGGAGACAATTGTCCAGCAAACCATAAGTTTTGCCAACAAAATATGGCTGGCAACAGCGATCCGCTTCTATAACGCAGAAACGAATGAAGTGTTAGGT
>JAEWGR010000100.1 GCA_023388195.1 Bacillota bacterium | reverse complement strand
CACGGGAACCTATCGATCCTGTCAGATACCTCGGCAATCGCTCCAGCGGTAAAATGGGTTATGCCCTGGCCCAGGCAGCGGCAGCACGGGGGGCTGAAGTTATTCTGATTTCCGGACCTTCCGGTTTGCCTGTGCCGCCGGGAATTACCATAAAACGGGTCGAAACAGCGGCCGAGATGCACAATGCGGTTCTGGCCGATTTTGACTCTGTTGATATTGTCATTAAAGCGGCGGCCGTTGCCGACTACCGGCCAGAGCTGGCAGCTGAGCAAAAAATAAAGAAGACCGGCGATACGCTAACCCTGAACCTGGTCAAAAATCCGGATATCCTGCTCGATTTGGGCCAGCGTAAAAAGCAACAGCTATTAATCGGCTTTGCTGCCGAAACAGAAGGCCTGATTGAACACGCCCAGGAAAAACTGCGCAAAAAAAACCTGGATATGATTGTAGCCAATGATGTCACCTTACCCGGGGCCGGTTTTAACCTGGACACTAATATTGTGAAAATTGTTCACAAAAATGGCGTTGTGGAAGCACTGCCGCTGCAAAGCAAACAACAGGTTGCAGAAATTATTTTAGACAAGATTTGTGCAATGCTGACAAATTCTACTTGATTTTTTTTAGTAATTGAATTAAAATTTGTTATGAAAATTGCATATTCTATACTCATCAAGAGTTGGTGGAGGGACTGGCCCGATGAAACCGCGGCAACCATTTAGCAGTATTCGGCTAAAAACGGTGCCAATTCCGGCGGCAAGACCGTAAGATGGGAGTGAACGAAAAATCACGCCCCCTTGCGGGGGTGTTCTTTTTTTTAATAAACAGGGAGGGATAATGATCTTGGAAAAAAAACGAGTGCTTTTTACATCTGAATCTGTCACAGAAGGCCATCCTGACAAGATAGCCGATCAAATTTCCGACAGTGTACTTGATGCGATTCTGACCCACGACCCATCAGCCAGGGTTGCTTGCGAAACCCTGGTAACAACCGGTATCGTGCACGTAGTGGGAGAGATCACCACTAATTGCTATGTAGATATTCCCAAAATTGTCCGCGAAACCATCAAGAGTATCGGCTATACCCGGGCCAAATACGGTTTTGATGGTGAAACCTGCGGTGTGTTAACCTCAATCGACGAACAATCACCGGATATTGCCATGGGGGTAGACAAAGCCCTGGAAGCAAAGCAGGGCGACATGGATGCCATTGAGGCAATAGGTGCCGGTGACCAGGGGATGATGTTCGGCTATGCTACCAACGAAACCCCCGAATATATGCCGCTGCCAATCGCTCTAGCCCATAAACTGGCGCGCAGACTGTCTGAGGTTCGTAAAAGCGGTGAACTCGACTACCTTCGTCCTGATGGCAAGACCCAGGTTACGGTTGAGTATGAAGATGGTAAGCCGGTGCGTATTGATACCATTGTTGTGTCCACTCAGCATAGCCCGGAAGTAGACCGTGAAACAATTGAAAAAGATCTAATTGCCGCCCTGGTTGTGCCGATCGTGCCCCAGGAACTATTAGATGCCAAAACAAAATACTATATTAATCCAACCGGTCGGTTTGTGGTCGGCGGACCGCAAGGCGATGCCGGTTTAACAGGCCGGAAAATCATTGTTGACACGTATGGCGGCATGGCCCGGCATGGCGGCGGCGCTTTTTCCGGTAAAGACCCAACAAAGGTTGACCGTTCCGCGGCGTATGCTGCCCGCTATGTAGCTAAAAACGTAGTAGCTGCCGGCTTAGCCGATAAATGCGAAATCCAGCTGGCCTATGCCATCGGTATTGCCCGGCCGGTCTCGGTTATGGTGGAAACGTTCGGTACTGCTAAAATTTCTGAATTGAAAATAGTTGAACTCATCAACAAACATTTTGATCTGAGACCGGCCGGTATTATTAAATCCCTGAATCTTCGGCGGCCGATCTACCGTCAGACTGCTGCTTATGGTCATTTTGGCCGTACAGATGTCAGCCTGCCCTGGGAGCAGACCGACAAAGCGGAAATTCTGCGCAAAGAAGCCAACCTATAACTAATGAATTATTGACCAATGGTAATACTAACTATGCTGGACACTCAATCAGTAACAAGGAGGTATTCCATTGGCTACACAAAAAAATACCAAACAATCCATTTACCGTGTTGGGGGCCTTAAAGGCGACCATTGCCGGGATCGTATTGAACATACTTTGTCCCATCTTCATGGTGTCTCCTCAGTGAAAGTGTCCTTAACCACTCACCAGGTTGCAGTCACCCATGACGAAACAGTTACCCCCAGCGGCTATATTGAAGAAACGTTACAATCACTTGGCTATTCCATTCAGGGTTAGGAAGTGTGCCTAAATGAAACTGCGTTTTTCGCCGCTGCGCCGCCACCGGGCCAGACGTTTTTTTAAACGTCTGCCAATGGACACGGGGGTTGACTGGGAAATGGCCGCTCATTACCCGGACAACCGCCAGCAGGTATTTGACAATTAAAAAGCGAATATCTATGTTTAAAATTAAAAAGGGGACTGCACAGTCCCCTTCTCTTTATCCTGTTTGAAAGTATAACTTTCTGCCCTGATAAGGGCCGCATCGGCGTCCCGCCTTCGCCAGCCCTGTTTCTTTATTCGGTGATAAGTGGTGAAAACATGTCAACTACTGCCCAGGTTATTGTGAATATCCCGGCCCGCAGCCTGGATAAATCTTTTTCCTATACGATTCCGGCCCACTTAGCCGCTGTACAGGTGGGCTGCCGGGTGCTTGTGCCTTTTGGCAGCCGCAAGGTGGAAGGTTTTATTATTGGCCTGGAACCGGAAAAAGCCGAAGGCTTAAAACCAATTCTTGAGATTTTAGATCATGCGCCCTGGTTTGACAGTAATATGTTGAACACGGCCAAATGGTTAAGTGAATATTACCTGTGTTCACTGAGTGAAGCTATGCGCTTATTTATTCCCGGCCAGTCAGGTATTAAAACACAGAAGGCCTATCAGGCCCCGGCCGGTGTTGATCTTGAGCAGACAGCTGTGTTATTAAGCAAAAAACCGGCTGAATTCCGCACAGTACTTACCTACATATATGAACACGGACCTGTCCTGTTAACTGACTTTGCCAAACTGACAAGCAACCCGGAGGCTATGATAAAATTCTTTTTACAGCATAAACTAATTGTCAGTGCCGATATTGTCCGCAAACGGGGTAAAGCCAGTGTAATAACAAGCATCGATCTGGCCGTCAGCCGGGAAACAGCCGCTCAACTTGAGCAAACCCTCCCGAAACACAAAGCGGCCCAGCGCCGGCTGCTCAACGCTTTGCTGGCTGCGCCCGGGAGCCTTACCACGACACAGTTACGCAGTCTCAACATCACACAGGACACAGTAAAAAAGCTGGCAGAACAGGGGCTTGTGGCGACCCGCCAGCTGCCCTTTTTCAGAAACAGCTATGGCGGAGACTGTCTGCAGACGCCGGCAGTAGACCTGACACCGGAACAGGCAGCTGCACTCGCTTTAATCATACCGGCGATTAACACCGGTCTTCATACCTCGTTCTTAGTGCATGGTGTTACCGGCAGTGGCAAAACCCTTGTTTATATCAGGGCAGTTGCCGAAGCAAGGCGCCTTAACCGGCAGGCAATTGTACTGGTACCTGAAATTGCGTTGACCAGCCAGATTGTGGCCCGATTCAAAGCGGCCTTTGGTGAAGATGTTGTTGTCATGCACAGCAAACTGTCTGTTGGCGAACGGCATGATGCGTGGCGCCGTCTCCAGGCCGGTCAGGCTGGCATTGTGATCGGCGCCCGCTCGGCCTTGTTTGCCCCGGCCGGCCGGTTGGGCCTGATCATTATTGATGAAGAGCATGAGTTTACTTATAAACAGGAAGAAACCCCCCGTTATCATGCCCGTGAGGTCGCATTGGCCAGAGCCCGGCTGGCCGGGGCAGTTGTGCTGCTTGGCAGTGCAACACCTGCGGTTGAGACCTATTACAAAGCGCTCCGGGGAGACCATGTTTTTATTCCGATGAATCAGCGTGTCTATAATACCCCGATGCCTGAGGTTACAGTTGTCGATATGCGCCAGGAACTGGCCCAAGGGCGCCGCAGCGTCATCTCCCAAGCCCTGAAGGATATGCTGACTGAAATATTGGCCAGGCAGGAACAGGCTGTCATCCTGCTGAACCGCCGTGGCTACTCAACCTTTGTCCTGTGCCGCGAATGCGGCCATGTACTCAAATGTCCGCATTGCGACATTTCCCTGGTTTACCATGCCTCGTCCAATGTACTACGCTGCCACTACTGCCGGGAGCGCCATAATGTACCGGATATTTGCCCGGAATGCAGCAGCCGTTATATTCGCTATTTCGGCGCCGGCACGCAAAAGGTGGAAGAAGCTCTGGCTGCCGCCTTTCCGACAGCCCGCATCATCCGCATGGATCAGGACACAACCGGTGGCAAATTGGCCCATGACAAGATATTGTCGGCTTTCGCCGCCGGCAACTATGATATTCTCCTGGGCACACAGATGGTGGCCAAAGGCCATGATATCCCCAACGTTACTGCCGTTGGCATCATCTCCGCCGATACAGCCCTGAATCTGCCCGACTTTCGTGCAGCCGAAAAGACCTTTGCCCTGCTGACCCAGGCTGCCGGCCGAGCCGGCCGCGGTAAAAAACCGGGCCGGGTGGTTATGCAGACCTATAATCCTGAACACTACGCGATCACCGCCGGTGCCGGTCACAATTACCAGGACTTCTATCAAAATGAAATTAGCTTCCGCCGGCAGTTAAACTATCCACCCTATGCGAATCTGGTGAAAATAACCGTACATGGCGCCGATGAAATATCCCTTCACCGCAATGCCAGCCAATTGGCGGCAGAACTTACACAAGCGCTGGCGATAACAGATGCTGACGTTATCGGTCCGTTTCCGGCCTCAGTAAATAGGATAAAAGATATCTTCCGGGCGAATATCCTTATAAAAACCCAGGGACTGGCCACTGTGACCAAACAGTTGACAGGCTTAGGCCTGGCCAGCCGGCGCGATGTCATCGTGGACATTGACCCTATAAATGTCCTTTAGTCTTTCGCGGCAAACAAAATTATGGTAAAATTTTTTTAATTGGTTTGATGTAAGAGGAGGTAAAATATATTGGCGGTAATGGACATTAGAAAAGCAGGCGACAAGATATTAAAAGAATTGGCCGTCCCTGTCGGTAAGATTGACCGTAAAACCAGAAACCTGCTTAATGATATGGCAGAAACTATGTATGCTGCCGATGGCGTGGGGTTAGCAGCACCGCAGGTGGGTGTGTCCCAGCGCATCGTCGTCATCGATGTGGGTGATGGTTTGATCGAACTCATCAACCCGGTAATTATTGCCAAAGATGGCTGCGAAAGCGGTACCGAAGGGTGTTTAAGTGTTCCTGGCATGTGCGGTGAGGTTGAGCGGTATGCCACCGTTACTGTCGAGGCTGTAAACAGGAGCGGCAAAAAATTTCAGATTAACGGCGTCGGCCTGCTGGCCCGTGCCCTCCAGCACGAAATAGACCATCTTGACGGTATTTTGTTCATTGAGTTAGCCAAAACCATGCGCAAGGGGTAATCGAATGGGAAAATTACGTGTAGTATTTATGGGAACGCCGGATTTTGCTGTACCATGTTTAACCATGCTTATCAAAGAAGAGTTGCAGGTGGCCGCGGTTGTTACCCAGCCCGACCGCCCCAAAGGCCGCGGACAGAAACTTGCTTATTCACCTGTTAAAGAAGTAGCGCTGACGCATAATCTACCGGTTTTACAGCCGGAAACAATCAAGAGCGATGAATTTTATAACAAGCTAAGTGCACTCGCACCGGATGTCATCATTGTTGTCGCTTTTGGCCAGATTCTCCCCCGGCGCATCTTAGCGCTGCCGGCCCATGGCTGCATCAATGTGCATGCTTCATTACTGCCTAAATACAGGGGAGCTGCACCAATACACTGGGCCATCATCAATGGCGAAACCAAAACCGGGATTACCACAATGCATATGGATACCGGCCTGGATACAGGCGACATGATTTTAAAAGCTGAGCTGCCCATTCTGCCAACCGATACAACCGGCAGCCTGCATGACAAACTCAGTGACTTAGGAGCCAGTGTGCTTGCCGATACGCTAAAACAGCTGGCGGCCGGCCATGCGCCACGAATCCCGCAGGTTGAGGCTCAGTCCACCTATGCCCCCATGCTGGACCGCGATACAGAACGAATTGACTGGCAGCAGCCGGCTGTTGCCATCCATAATCTGGTGCGCGGGCTTAATCCCTGGCCTGGTGCTTATTGCACCCTGCAAAATAAAACAATGAAAATTTGGCAGACTAATGTTCATAACGAGATACAGACCTGTGCAAAACCGGGACAGGTTGTGCAGATAACTAAATCTGGTCTTGTTATCGAAACCGGCCAAGGCTTGATCGAATTACTGGAAGTGCAGCCTGCATCAAAACGGCGGATGAAGGCCAGCGACTGTGTTTGCGGCTACTGCCTTTCTATAGGCAACCTATTTGAATAGAAGGTGGCATTTATGATTGATGTTGTACACAGGCCCCGCAAACGGCTTTTTTTAGCACTAATTCTGATTAGCCTGCTGCTTGCAGTCATATCCAGTTATGGATTATGGGTGGTCAGCCTGCCAGGTTTAACCAATATCAGCAGCTTTCTGCCCTTGTTGCTTGGCACATTGCTGGCTGCAGTTATTTTGGCTGCCATATGTGGTGTTTCCGGTATCCTGCTGGCTATCCTTGGGTTCAGGACTTTAGGCGTCTTTCAGGGCTTGGCCTGGTCAGCCATTAATCTCTTATTTCCGATCGCTATCTGCCTTGGAAAATTGTTTGATGTTGACAAAGAGCGGATTGAACGCTCTTTTATCGAAGTCAGCAACCATTTAATCAAACAAAAAAATATAAAAGTTCAGCCGGCCAAACTGCTGATTATGACGCCCCATTGCCTGCAGCAAGAGGCTTGCCCCCATAAAATAACGCGTAATGTGTCCAATTGTCATCAATGCGGTCAATGCCAAATTGGTGATCTGCTAACCCTGGCCAATCGTTATGGCGCCCATCTGGCGGTTGTAACCGGCGGTACCTTAGCCAGAAAGGTAATTAAAGGCATCCGGCCCCACGCAGTACTGGCCATTGCCTGTGAGCGGGATTTGACAAGCGGTATCCAGGATGTATTTCCCTTGCCTGTAATCGGCGTTCTCAACAGCCGGCCATTTGGGCCCTGCTGCAATACACGGGTTGACCTTAAGAAAGTGGAAGAGGTTATTCAAAGCTTTTTAAAAACCACTTAGCAAACAAATTGTAAAGATGGTGGCTCTATATGACTACAAAAAAAATTGACGCCAGAGAAATTGCACTAAAAGTAATTAATGATATTGAAACAAACGGTGCTTATGCCAACATTGCCCTGACCCGTGAAATAAACCGCCAGCTGTCCCAGGGGCAGCTTTCCGATCAGGACCGGCGGTTTATCACCGAATTAGTCTATGGCACTGTCAAAGCCGGCGCCACTTTGGACTGGATGCTCAGCAGCTATCTGAGCCGCCCGCTTACAAAAGTGGCGCCTATTATTAGGAATATCCTGCGCTTAGGTATGTATCAGTTATTCTTCTTAGAAAAAGTACCAGCTTCCGCTGCCTGCAACCAGGCAGTTGAACTGACTAAAAAATACGGCCATGCCGGCACTGTTAAATTTGTCAACGGTGTACTGAGAAATGCGGCCCGCAGCCCGGAGAAAGTAGTATATCCCGATCCGGATAAAGAACCGGTAAAATACCTGGCACTTACCTATTTTCACCCGGAATGGCTGATTGCACGCTGGGCCGCACGCCTGGGCACCGCGGCCTGTCAGGAATTATGCCGGATTAATAATACCACACCGCCCTTATCAATCCGTACGAATACAATGAAAACCAACCGCACCGAACTGCTGCAGCGGTTAACGGACGAGGGGGTAACCTGCGAAATTTCAGACTGGACACCGGAAGGTATTGTATGTTACGGACACCCGGGGCTGAGCACCCTGGCTTCGCTGCGAGACGGGCTGTTTCAGGTACAAGATGAAAGTTCCATGCTGGTAGCACATATTCTCGATCCACAGCCAGGTGAGTTTATTATTGATGCCTGCGGGGCACCCGGCGGTAAAACCACCCACCTTGCCGCCCTGATGAATAACACCGGCAAGGTTTTATCTACTGATATTTATGAGCACAAGCTGGCTTTGACCCGGGAAAACGCCTGCCGTCTGGGATTAACCAATATTGACACAACTGCACTCGACGCTGTCAATTTGGGCAGCATGTATCCCCTTAAGGCTGACAGGGTTCTTGTTGATGCTCCCTGCTCGGGGCTGGGTGTCTTAAGGCGCAAGCCTGATTCCCGCTGGCGCAAATCAGAGGCGATGTTACAAGACCTGCCCAGGCTGCAGTCAGCGATCCTTGCCAGCGCCGCCCGGTGTGTAAAACCCGGTGGTGTATTGGTCTATAGTACCTGTACAACTGAGCCGGAAGAAAACCAGAATATTATTCAGGCATTTCTCCGGGATCAGCCTATGTTCAGCCTGGAAACAACAGGTAAATACCTGCCAGGTGAAAAACGGGCTGATACCATGTTGCAGCTTTGGCCGCACACCGATGGTGTGGACGGTTTTTTTATAGCCCGTATGAGACGGGACAAATAAGGCGGTATTAATTATGACAGTTTCTGCGAAAACTGAATTATTTGGCCTCACGGCCGCTGAAGCGGCCGCGGTGATAAAACCACTGGGCCTTGAGACGTACCGGGGCCGGCAGATTGTTGAGTGGCTGTACAAACACGGTGTACGTGAGTTTGCGGCAATGACCAATCTTGCCAAAGATCAGCGTGGCAAACTCGCGGACAACTTCACTATTATGCAATTAAGCGAGCAGGCAGCCCAGCATTCCGGCGACGGCAAAACAAGCAAGTTTTTACTGGCATTTGCCGATGGCATGGCCGTGGAAACAGTGCTCTTGCGCCAGCCCTATGGCAATAGTGTCTGCATTTCCACCCAGGTAGGCTGTGCCATGGGTTGTTCTTTTTGCGCCTCAACCCTGGGTGGTCTGGCCAGGAACCTTACTGGCGGCGAGATCCTGGCCCAGGTGCTGTATATTGAACAATTATTAAAACCGGCAGGTCACAAGGTCGATTCGATTGTGCTTATGGGGTCAGGTGAACCTTTGGCCAATTACGACAATGTTTTGCGGTTTATCCGCCTCATCCATGAACCATATTGTCTTAACTTAAGTTATCGCAGCATAACGCTGTCTACAGCCGGGATTGTGCCCGCTATTGATAAACTAGCGGCCGAAGGGATTCCCATTACCCTGTCAATCTCTTTGCACGCAAGCAATAACGAGCTCAGAACCAGGCTTATGCCGCTCAATAAACATTACCCCCTCGAGCAAGTGCTGGCGGCAGGAAGCCGCTACGCCAACATAACCGGCAGACGGGTTACTTACGAATATAGCCTGATTGCCGGTATTAATGACCAACCGGTACATGCCCGTGAACTGGCCGCACTGCTCAAAGGGCTCCAAGCCAATATTAATTTGATCCCGGTCAACCCGGTCCCTGAACGCGGGCTGTACCGGCCATCGCCTGCCGATATCGGCAGGTTTGAGCAGCTCTTAAAAAGCTACCAGCTCAATGTCACGCTCCGGCGGGAGATGGGAACCGATATTGATGCAGCCTGTGGCCAGCTTCGCCATAAGATTCTGCAGAATAATGGTTAATTTTGACTAGACTGGTGATATCGCGTATAATGAGACTAAGTTTTATCTGTGAATTTACGAGAGCAGCGGGAGTGTTACAACTTGAAGTTTGTCCGCAATATCGAAAGCTTTTTTGAAAAATATATCGAAGGTTTTTTTAACAAACAGTTTACCAGTGGTTTACAGCCAGTGGAGATTGCCAGATATCTGGGCCGTCTGCTGGAAGATGAGCGTACTGTAGGCGTATCCCAGGTATATGTGCCTAATCATTACTCAATCTATGTAAGCCAGGAAGAGTATGAGCGGCTGGCTCCTTTTGCACCTGCGGTATGTGGTGAACTGTCAGCCTATTTGACTGAGGAGAGCCGGCGGAAAGGCTACACCATGTCCGGCAGTCCCCAGATTGAGCTGTTTGCTGATGAAAAACTAACTAGGCAGGCATTGCGGGTTATCAGTAGTTTCACCGATATTCCCGGGGAAGTAAGCAGTGCGCCTGCGGAAAGCGTGAGCAGTGATACCCGGATATTTGACAAACTCAATCCATCATTGCCGGTTGATCCGCCGGCCCGGCTACTGCATGGGCTATTGACAGTAATTGAGGGACTTGACGCCGGCCTTAAAGTCGACTGTACCGCCAATAGAATCAACCTTGGCCGCCGGAATACGAATGAAATGCCGCTGACTGATATGAATACATCACGGCTGCATGCATATATTGTTTACGAAGATGGCTGTCATGTTCTGCATGATGCCAAAAGTCTAAATGGCACTTATGTCGGCAGTCACCGTATTACCCACAAGCAATTAAAAAATGGCGACAGAATCAAAGTAGGCAATACTGTGATTTTATACGAGGTGAAGTGAATTGCCTGGTAACATACATTTGCTCAGTATTGTTGCAATCACCTTGCAATATACCCTGGTATTACTGCTCTATTATTTCTTGTATCGTGTAATAAAAATTGCCGCCAAAGATTTAATCCGGCAGACGGCCCCTCAGGTTCAAGCAGTTTCCTGGCCGGAAGGGGATACCGGCAGAAATGAACAGCCGACACTGTTGGTTATTGATGACAGCAAGAACCTGTTAGCACAAACTGTATATCCCATAGCCGAAAGCTTGGCCCTGGGACGCAGTCAACATAATGATGTTGTTATTGATGATTCCATTGTTTCTTACGAACATGCCTGTATATCTACATCGAAACAAACGTACCTAATAGCTGATTTAAACAGCACAAACGGTACATTGCTCAATGGTCAACGGATAGAAGAAGAGACTGCTCTCGCGGACGGCGATATCATACAAATCGGAGCAGTTACTCTTAAGTTTGTGAGGTGACTTCCATGCTGGCATTTGCACAGTCAGACATCGGTATGGTACGAAAAACCAATGAAGATAGTTTTATTTTCGCGCCGCCGCATTTATTTGTAGTTGCCGACGGTATGGGGGGCCATGTTGCTGGTGAAATTGCCAGCAGCCTGGGAGCCAGTACCATTCAGGAATACATTAAAAATTGCCGACAGCCTTCTGACTGGGAACAAAATCTGAAAGCAGCCATTATTCAAGCCAATTCAATCATTTACCAAATGGCCCAGGCAAAAAGTGAGTGCCTGGGTATGGGTACTACGGTTACAGCCGTGTATACGGATGGAACCAGTATATACTGGGGACATGCGGGTGACAGCCGGTTGTATCTAATCAGGGAAAATCAACTGCGACAAATAACTGTCGACCACTCTCTTGTTGCCGAATTAGTGCAAAGCGGCAGCATCACAGAGGAAGAAGCCCTGGTACACCCACACCGGAATATTCTGACCAGAGCCGTCGGTACCAGTGATACAATCAGTGTTGATACAGGAAGTTTTTTACAACAACCTGAAGACCGTCTATTGCTATGTACAGATGGGTTAACCAACATGGTATCAGAGAAAGATATACTTAGTATCTGTTTACAACATGCCCATCCGCAACAAGCAGTCAACAAACTTGTCGAGCAAGCTATCCAGGCCGGCGGCTATGACAACATTACGGCAATTATTGTGGAATACAGGGACTAACTATGAAGCAGATAAGAGTCACCGAATTAGGGTTGCTGCTTCTGGCCGGTCTGGTGCTGATCAATGGCTATCTCGCAGTTACGTTAGCAAATAATCAGTTTAGTTATCAGGGTCTGGGGGCAATAAGCGGCTTGATTTTATTGTGGACAGCAACAGCCGCTGGCATGCGTGTATCTTCAGCCAGTGCTGACCCGCTGCTGTTGCCGCTGGCAGTATTGTTAGCCTCTATTGGGTTAACAATGATCTTACGGCTGCGGCCGGATTTGTTTTTCCCGCAGGCATTATGGCTGACGGCAGGACTCATAGCTTTCGCCTTTACCGGTCATATTTTCCGTCAGGCCCAAGCAATTGCCAAATATAAATATATATGCGGTCTGGCGGGCATTGCTTTATTATTGCTTACCATCACGCTGGGCGTCGATATTGGCGGTAACAAAAACTGGGTTATTCTGGGTCCGGTGCGATTTCAGCCCTCCGAGTTTGCCAAACTGCTTATTATCCTGTTTTTGGCGGCCTATTTAAGTGAAAGGCAACAGCTCCTAACCTTTGCCACCAGGCATTATGGCCCGTTCACCCTGCCTCATCCCCGGTTTATCGCACCGCTGCTGGCGTTATGGGGGTTAACCATGGCTATGCTTATTGTCCAGCGGGACCTGGGATCGGCCTTGTTATATTTCGGCACTACCGTAATCATGGCCTATATGGCCAGTGGCAGACTCAGTTATGTAGTGTTGGCACTTGGCCTGTTTTTCGTAGGTTCAGTTATGTGTTATCTGGTGTTTCCCCATGTACAAGTCCGGATTGATATCTGGCTTAATCCCTGGGCCGATCCCAATGGCCGTGCCTATCAGATTGTCCAGTCACTATTTGCTTTTGGTTCAGGCGGGATACTGGGAAGCGGTCTGACTTATGGTTATCCGAATATAATTCCTGAGGTACACACCGATTTTATATTTGCCGCTATCGGAGAAGAACTGGGACTAGCCGGTTCAGCCGCCGTCATCATTGCTTATATTCTCATTGTATACCGGGCCTTTCGCACAGCGCTGACCGCAGCAACATCATTTACGATGCTGCTCGCCGGCGGACTTGCCGTTCTGACAGCGCTGCAAACCTTTCTTATCATCGGCGGCGTAACCAAATTTTTGCCGTTGACCGGGATAACATTACCGCTCATCAGCTATGGCGGCAGTTCCATGGTCTCCAGCTTTATCCTGCTGGGTATGTTATTTGCCATATCGGAGGCGACAGTGCCCCATGAAAAATAAAATCAGCCAGGAACAGCCAATACGCCGGAATATCTATAAAGTTGCCCTATTCTCCATCGGCTTGCTGGTAACATTGCTGGGTTATATTACCTATCTTCAGGTTATTGAGGGCAACAGCCTGGCCTTTAACCCTCTTAACCGGCGCACTGCCGAGGCAGCCCGCAAGGTCGAACGCGGCCTGATTACCGATAGCCAGGGCAAGATAATTGCTATAAGTAAACAAACAGCTCAGCAGGAGTATACCCGCGAATATCCCGGGGGCGCATTATTTGCGCATGTAGTCGGCTATGACAGCCCCAAATACGGTAAAACCGGAGTTGAAAGCACCTATGACGGCTATCTGTCCGGTCAGATAGCCCCGGAACGCCGGTTAGGCGCGATTAGTCAGTTATTAAAAAATAATCCGGGAAACAACATTACCCTGACATTGGATACGCGGCTGCAGCAGGCTGCCTATCGGGCGCTGGGCGATAACCGTGGTGCGATTGTCGCCATATCCCCCAGGACAGGGGCTATTTTAGCCTTGGTCAGCCGTCCCGGTTTTAATCCAGGCAGCCTTGACGCCAATTGGCAGGATATCTCTCAGGCTGAGAGCAGTCCGCTCCTTAACCGGGCAACGCAGGGCTTATATCCACCAGGTTCGATTATCAAGGTTCTTGTGGCCGAAACGGCGTTGTCCGAACAAATTGCCACAGGCAAACGTGAGTTCAATTGTGCCGGGGCCCTTAAAATCGGACCTGATTATGTGCTGCCCGAGTCTGGTAACAAAGCCCATGGCAAACTCAATCTGGAAGAGGCTCTGGCAGTATCCTGCAATGTAACTTTCGGCCAACTGGCTCTGGACCTGGGGTCTGCGAAACTGGCCAGAAGTTTTGAGCGGTATGGGTTTTCCCGGCCGCTTACCGGTGATATCACTGAAATTCCCGGTAAACTGCCGGATTTTAATAAACTCGGGGATGGCGATTTGGCCCAAACAGGCATTGGCCAGGGCAGTTTGCTGGTTACCCCGCTGAGGATGGCTATGATGGCAGCAACTTTTGCCAACAGAGGGATTATGATGAAACCCTATCTAGTACAAAAAATCACCACCCCTGACGGGGCGGTAATCAAAGAGGCCGCACCGGAAAAATGGCTGTCGCCGGTAGATGCTCAGCTTGCCAGCCAAGTTTCTCAGATGATGGTCACCGTAATCAATGAAGGTACAGGCAAAGGAGCGGCAATCCGGAATATTGCCGTTGCCGGTAAAACCGGCACAGCCGAAAACCCGCACGGCTCGCCTCATGCCTGGTTTATTGGCTTTGCACCGGCTGCGGATCCGCAGATTGCAATTGCTGTAGTTCTGGAAAACGCTGGTTCCGGCGGCGCCATTGCCGCACCGGCAGCACGGGAAGTCCTGGTACAGGCATTACGATAAGGGGGTGAATATATGCTCAATCGCACACTTGATGATCGATACACAATTCTGGAACGTATTGGCGGCGGGGGAATGGCCGACGTATACCGTGCACATGATAAGCTGCTTGACCGTTCCGTAGCGGTTAAAGTACTCCGCTCACAGTTTACTGATGATGAGGAGTTTGTAAGCCGGTTCCGGCGTGAAGCCCAGGCAGCCGCCAAGCTTTCTCATCCCAATATTGTCAATATTTACGATGTTGGCCTGGATGAACAAGCCTATTATATTATTATGGAATACATTTCAGGAGAAACACTAAAAGACAAAATTGAACGGGAAGCCCCCTTGCCTGTGGAAACGGCGGTGCGGATTGCTATTGAAATAGCAGAAGCCCTGGAACACGCGCATCAAAATAATCTGGTACATTGTGATATTAAACCACATAATATCCTGGTTACCCGTTCCGGCCGCATTAAAGTAACCGACTTTGGCATTGCCAGGGCCGTTACTTCCTCCACAATGACTAACTCCGGTACAATCATCGGCTCAGTCCATTACTTTTCGCCGGAACAGGCCAAAGGGGCCGCCGTAGGTGCCAAGTCAGACATTTATTCGCTTGGCGTTGTTCTTTATGAAATGCTGACAGGTCAGGTGCCCTTTACCGGTGAATCCCCGATCAGCATTGCCCTTAAGCATCTGCAGGAGGAGCCTAAGGCCCCGCGCGAACTAAATCCGGATATTCCGCCGCTCATTGAGGCTATTGTGCTTAAGGCCATGGCTAAAGAGCCTGCAGCCAGGTTTAATGATATCGGCGAAATGACTGCCGATTTTAAATTAACCCAGCATTACCTCCGGGATGACAGCACCCGCCGGTTATCGCGCAATGATTTTCCGACCCAGGTTCTGCCGCCGATAACAGCACCAGCAACTCCGGGCAATGCTAACAATCAGGGCCAATCACCGGGCCTCACGCCCAATCGGCCGGGAACAAAAATCTCCAAGCCCTGGATCTGGGGCAGCTTGCTTTTTCTGTTAGTGGTTTCAGCACTGGCTGCATTCCTGGGCTTCGGTAAATTCTGGAGCCTTAGTGAAGTGGCTGTGCCGGACGTTGTCGGTAAACAGGTAGACAATGCCCGTAATATCTTAAGCAGTAACAACCTTCGTGTCACCGTGTCCGATGCTTTTAATGATAAAGTCCCGGCAGGTTATGTTATTTCTCAGCAACCGGAAGCGGGGACAACCGTCAAGGAGCAGCGAACCATCACCATTATTGTCAGCAAGGGTGGTGAGATAACAGTGGTTCCCGACTTGCGCGGCCTTAACCGGCGCGATGCGGAGCTGCAAATTAAGAATTCCGGGTTAAAGGTTGGCCGGATTGATGAGCAATTTGCGGAGGATACCACGCAGGATACGGTTATCAGTCAGAATCCCCGGCCGCCAGCACAAATAACCAAAGGTACCGCTATTGATATTGTTATAAGCAAAGGTGCCGGTCCTAAAAAAGTTACCCTGCCTGATTTCCAGGGATCACTCTTAAGTACTGTTGCTTCCCAGCTGGAAAGCCTGAAACTAAAACAGGGGAAGGTGACAGAAATACTAAACGACAAATATCCGCCCGGAACCATTGTCGGCCAGAACCCACTGCCGGCCACAGAAGTGTCCGAGGGTACAGCCATTGACTTTTCTGTTGCCAAGGGCGTCCCGGGAGCTGTTAAAAGAGCCATGGTGCAAATAACAGTGCCTGATGGCCCAGCTCGTCAATCACTGCAAATTGTGGTAACAGATGCCAATGGCCGCCGTATCGTGTATGAGGGTACCCATAAAGCCGGGGAACGGGTGGAAAAAACGGTTGAAGGTATTGGTCAGGTACGGGTTCAGGTATATATCAATGAAAAATTATTACAGGAACAAACAATATAGGAGGCCCATCATGTGCTGAAAGGTATTGTGGTTAAAGCCTATAACAGTTACTACTATGTACAGTCCGGCAGTAAAATCGTTACCTGCAATCTGCGTGGCCGGTTTAAGAAGGAACGCTTTTCACTTCTGGTAGGTGATGAGGTAACCTATACCTTAACCGGCCCGGACAAAGGTATCATCGAAGAAATTCTGCCCCGCCGCAGCATGTTGAAACGGCCCATGGTAGCCAATGTAGATCAGGTTGTCTTAACCTTTGCTGCTGTCAATCCCAACATCAACACGGCTTTAGTGGATAAGTTTCTGGTTATTGCCGAGTTCTCCGAACTGGAAATAGTCCTGTGCATTAACAAAATCGATTTGTCTGATACGGAATCTGTTGCCGAATTAGCCGGGCTGTATGAGCAAATCGGGTATAAAGTGCTTACCGTGTCTGCCAAGCAGGGGCTGGGGATTGATTCGCTCCGTTCGCTTCTTTTTGATAAGATTACCGTATTTGCCGGTCCTTCCGGTGCCGGCAAATCAACTATCCTTAACGCCGCTCAGCCTGGACTGGAACTGATGACAGGAGAAGTCAGCCATAAAATTGGCCGGGGCAAACATACCACCCGCTTTGCCGAGCTTATGCCGGTGACCGGCGGCGGCTTTGTTGTTGATACCCCGGGCTTTAGTTTCACAGAATTCAACGACATAGAAGAAGCGCATCTGATGGACTATTTCCCTGATATAGCCAGGCAGGCACCAACCTGCAAGTTCAGTACCTGCCTGCACCACAAGGAGCCCCAGTGTGCTGTTAAGCAGGCCGTCGCCAGCGGCCTGATCCATCAGGAAAGATACCAGTCTTATCTGGAAATTTTAACTGAAATCAGAGAAAGCAAGAAGGGTTATTAGATGACTACGCCGATTAAAGTTGCCCCATCCATTTTATCTGCCGATTTTTCACGCTTGGCTGATGAATTACTCAAGATTGAACAGGCCGGAGCCGACTGGGTACACATTGATGTTATGGACGGCCATTTTGTTCCTAACCTTACTTTTGGTGCGCCGGTTGTCGCGGCCATCCGCCCTGTTACGAAATTGCCTTTTGATGTGCATTTGATGGTAAGCAATCCGCAGGATTTTATTGATCCCTTTGTAAAAGCCGGGGCAGATATTATTACGGTTCATGCTGAGACAGCCCCGCATCTGCACCGTCTGATTCAAACCATTAAAGAGCAAGGTAAAAAAGCAGGTGTATCCTTAAACCCGTCCACACCGCTCTCGGTAGTGGAAGAAGTGCTTAGTGACATTGATATGGTACTTATTATGAGCGTCAATCCGGGCTTCGGCGGTCAGAAGTTCATACCGGCCGCAGTTGACAAGATAGCCCGTTTGCGAGCTATGATTACGGCCCGCAACCTCACGGTTGACATTGAGGTCGACGGGGGTATTAATGCCGTTACGGCCCGTCAGGTTGCGGCCGCCGGTGCCAATATCCTGGTTGCCGGCTCAGCTGTATACGGCGCCCCTGATATAGCGGCAGCAATTAAGGCCATCCGGGGACTTGATTAATTTGGCGCTTAATGGTAACATAGGTAGTAGCTAATAAATAATTACATACAAAGCCTTTGGGGCAAGGTGAAAAAGAGAAATCTTTTGATTCCTGACCGGCGGTACAGCCCGCGAGCCGTTTTACGGTTGATCTGGTGTAATTCCAGAGCCGACAGTATAGTCTGGATGGTAAAAGGCGTATATTCTGCCAGAATGGCAGTTACTCAAATTTTCCTTTTAACTGTTGATAGCCCCAAAGCTAATCAACAGTTTTTTATTTGCCCATCAGAATATGTACAATGCAACGGCTGTAATCTAAAGGATATGCTAAGTCTTGTGCCATCGTCCTAAAGGACCTGGCACAAGCCAAGTTTTATCTTATATCTGTACTGGGGGACTTCTATGGATGAATATTACATGCAGCAAGCCCTGACAATTGCGCAGTATGCCCAGGGCCGCACCAGCCCTAACCCAATGGTAGGTGCTGTTATTGTTAAAGACGGCCGTATTGTCGGCCAGGGGTGGCATCGGCAAGCCGGCACACCCCATGCTGAGATTCACGCTTTGGCCCAGGCCGGCGACCTGGCGAAAGGTGCCACTGTCTATGTAACGCTTGAACCATGCTCTCATCACGGCCGGACCGGTCCCTGTGCCGATGCCCTGATAAAAGCCGGTGTCAGTAAGGTAGTTGCTGCCATGACTGATCCTAATCCGCTGGTCGCCGGTAATGGCCTTAACCGCCTGCGGGCAGCCGGCATCGAAGTCGTTGACGGCGTTTTGGCAGCAGAAGCAGCCCGGCTTAATGAAGTATTTATCAAATGGATTATTACCGGCATGCCCTGGGGAGTTCTTAAAACAGCCATGTCGCTTGACGGCAAAATTGCCGCTTATACAGGTCATTCGCAGTGGATAACCGGTGCAGCTGCCAGAGCATATGGCCATAAACTCCGTGATATGTATGATGGTATTCTGGTGGGTATCGGCACGGTGCTTGCTGATAATCCGGAATTAACGGCCCGTTTGCCGGCGGCCGGCCGCAACCCGGTGAGGATCATTGTTGACAGTATGGCCCGCACGCCGCTGCAGGCGAAAGTAGTAACTGACAGGCAGGCACAAACCATTATCGCGGTTGGCCGGGAGGCCCCGGCTGACAGGGTTGCCGCTCTCAGCAGCAAAGGCATTGAAGTACTAACCCTTGACCAGACGCCAACAGGTATCAACTTGCGCCAGTTGTTTAAAATATTGGGAGAACGCCGCATCACCAGTATATTGGTGGAAGGCGGCGCCACAATCAATGCCGCTGCACTTACAGCCAATCTGATCGATAAAGTCCACTGCTTCATTGCTCCGAAAATAATTGGCGGCAGGACGGCGCCAAGCCCGGTAGGCGGCACTGGCTTGCCGGCTGTTGATCAGGCAATTATGCTGGAAGACCTGAAAACAGAAAGCCTAGGCGCCGACATATTAATTACCGGTTACATAACCGGACGGGAGGGAGACAATGTTTACCGGACTTGTGGAAGAACTCGGCAAAGTTAAACAAATAGCACGAGGTGTCAAATCTGTGCGTCTGACCGTAAGCGGCAGCAAAGTACTGACAGATGTTAAGCTTGGCGACAGCATTGCCGTCAACGGCACCTGTCTCACGGTTGTCGATTTTAGCAGCAATTGGTTTACCGCCGATGTTATGCCGGAAACAGTTGACCGGACAGCCCTGGCCGAACTCAAAGCCGGCGACACGGTTAACCTGGAGCGCACACTCCGTGTTGGCGACCGCCTTGGCGGGCATATAGTCAGTGGTCACATTGATGGTGTCGGTCTGATTCTGGCTAAGGAGAAAAATGACAATGCCGTTATTGTCAGGATTGGTGCCGGACCCGAAGTCATGCGCTATATTATTAACAAAGGTTCTATTGCCATTGACGGTACGAGCCTCACTGTCGTTGAGTCCGGCCCGGACTGGTTTACAGTCTCACTGATTCCCCATACGGCAGCCTTGACCACTGTAGGTCTTAAACCGGCAGGCAAACAAGTAAATCTGGAAGCAGACATTATTGGCAAATATGTAGAAAAACTGCTTGGCTTGAAGCCGGACAGCAAACCGGCTGACAAGATAACGCTTGGGTTTCTCGAACAGCATGGTTTTGCCCTCTAGTGCTGAGACACTAAGCATGTCCGCAGCCAGGTAATGAAACGGAGGAAATTATGATGAAATTCAATACAATTGAAGAAGCGATTGAAGATATAAAAAATGGCAAAATCGTGGTGGTAATCGACGATGAGGACCGCGAAAACGAAGGTGACCTTGTTATAGCGGCCGAAAAAGTAACACCCGAAGCCATAAATTTTATGGCTACCCATGCCCGCGGCTTGATTTGCATGCCAATTATCGGCAATAGGCTCGATGAACTCGGCATTGGTGCTATGGTCACTGAGAATACCGACAATCATTGTACGGCATTTACAGTCTCCATTGACGCCAAAGCCTCGACTACCGGCATATCGGCCCACGAAAGAGCAGCTACTGTACAGGCAGTGCTTGACAGCCAAACGGCTGGCAGCGATCTCAGACGGCCCGGCCACATCTTCCCGCTCAGATACTGTGAAGGCGGCGTGCTGCGCCGTACCGGCCATACCGAAGCGGCTGTCGATTTGGCCATGTTGGCCGGACTCTACCCGGCCGGCGTAATCTGCGAGGTAATGAATGAAGATGGTACGATGTCCCGGACACCGGAATTAATGGAATTTGTAAAAAAACATGAGCTAAAACTCATCACCATTGCCGACCTGATCAAATACCGGAAAAAGCATGAACGGTTTGTTACCAGAGCGGCTGAAACCAACCTGCCTACCAAATATGGTGATTTCAAACTCATTGCTTACGAAAGCCAGCTGGATAATCAGTGTCATATTGCCCTGGTAAAAGGGGATATTACCAATACGCAGAATGTACTGGTCCGGGTGCATTCCGAATGTCTGACAGGCGATGTTCTCGGTTCGCTGCGCTGCGACTGCGGCGATCAGCTGGCTCACGCCCTGAAACGGATTGAAAAAGAAGGCAGTGGCGTCCTGCTCTATATGCGGCAGGAAGGCAGAGGCATTGGCCTGGCTAATAAAATTCGTGCCTACGCTTTACAGGATAAGGGCAAAGATACTGTCGAAGCCAATGAACTCCTGGGTTTTGCTCCTGATCTCAGGGATTATGGCATTGGCGCCCAGATATTAGCCGACCTTGGTTTGACCAGTATCAGGCTTCTTACCAATAATCCCCGCAAGCGAATAGGGCTTGAGGGCTATGGACTGACAATCACCGAACGGGTGCCATTGGAAATATTGGCCAACAAATTTAACAACAGGTACCTATCTGCTAAAAAATCCAAATTAGGACATTTACTCAAACAATATGAGGAGGCACAAAAGTAATGGAGAATATTAAAACCTATGAAGGAAACCTGGTTGCGGAAGGATTAAAATTTGGTATCATTGTCGCCCGGTTTAACGAATTTATTACCAGCAAGCTGCTCGGTGGCACCTTAGATGCACTTAAACGCCACGGCGCTGCCGGCGAAAACGTGGAAATCGCCTGGGTTCCCGGTGCTTATGAGATTCCCCTTGTTGCCCAGAAGATGGCAATGAGCAAGAAATATGATGCGGTCATTTGCCTGGGCACAGTCATTAGAGGCAGTACCAGCCATTACGACTATGTTTGCGCCGAGGTATCCAAAGGGGTAGCCCAGGTTGGCCTGCATAGCGGTGTTCCTACGATATTCGGTGTTCTCACTACTGACACGATTGAGCAAGCCATCGAGCGGGCCGGCACCAAAGCCGGCAACAAAGGTTTTGATGCTGCCGTATCGGCCATCGAAATGGCGAATTTGATCAAAGGACTATAACCCATAACTACCCTGTTGGAGGTTGATCATGAAAGTAGGCATTATCAGCGATACCCATGGCTGCCTGGAAACCTGGCAGCTAGTGTTTAGCCGCTATTTCCATGATGCTGATTTGATTATCCACGCCGGTGATGTGCTGTACCACGGTCCGCGCAATGTTATTCCGGCTGAGTATAATCCCAAGCAACTGGCCGAAACTCTTAATAACTGCCCGGTACCTATTATTACTGCCTGCGGCAACTGTGATGCCGAGGTTGACGGCATGGTGCTCAAACTCCCTGTCCAATCGCCTTATACCTATCTCCTGCTAAACGGACTGAGAATCACGGTAACCCATGGGCATAATCTGACCGAAGCAGCCCGGCAGGAGCTGGCGCTACGTTTAAAAGCCGATATTTTCATTACCGGCCATACCCATATCGCCGCCCTGGAGAAACATAACGGTATCTTTTATCTTAATCCCGGCTCGCCGGGTATGACCAAACACCCTGACGGGTACAGCACTGTTGCCTGGATAAAGGACAGCAGGATTGAAATACTAGATATAACGACAGGTCAGCCGCTTATCTCTAAAGAGCTGGCCTAATGCCGGAGGGTATCTATCTATGCATGATCATTTAATCAGGGCTACAGCACCTGGAATTCGTGCCTTTGCCGCTGTTACTACTACGCTTGTGGAGGAAGCACGACGGCGCCATGAATGTTTTCCGGTAGCTACAGCGGCCCTGGGCCGTACGATGACAGGCGCCTTGTTAATGGCTGCCAATTTAAAAACTGCTGAAAGCCTGACAGTTAGAATATCGGGAGACGGACCGCTTGGCGAAATAGTGGCAGATGCTACGCCTGACGGATCGGTACGCGGCTATGTCCGCAATCCCTTTGTAGATTTACCGTTGCACAACGGTAAACTGGATGTCGGTCAGGCAGTAGGCGGCGGTCATATTCATATTACCCGCTTTGTGGGTCTTAAACAGCCGTTTACCGGCAGTGCCGCCCTCGTGTCGGGCGAAATAGCGGAAGACATAACCCATTATCTCACCGTCTCGGAACAAACACCGTCCAGCGTTGCCCTGGGGGTCTTAATCGCTCCTGACACAACAACGCTGGCAGCCGGCGGCTTCTTTATCCAGGCGTTGCCGGATGCCGAAGAAGATGCACTCATAAAAATTGAAGCAAATCTGCGCCAGATCCCCTCGGTATCACATATGATACACAGCGGCCAGGATGCGAAAGGTATCCTTGAAACTGTTTTTTCCGGATTACCAACTACATTCTATGATGTTCTGGACCTGAGGTTTAATTGTCAGTGTTCACGGGAAAGAGTGCAAAATATGCTGATTAGCCTCGGTGCTGATGAGTTGAAAGCAATGACGGCCGAAGGTCAAGCCGAAATATGCTGCCATTTTTGCAATGAGAAATATCAGTTTAACGCCACCGAACTCGCCGCTATTTTAGAACTACTGGAAACACGATAATACAAATAAAAAAACCAGCGTTCAATTGGACGCTGGTTTTTCCTATGCTGATTGTATAAAAAAAAGACTTGAGTTATACTAAGTCTTTAGGACGGCGGTAGAATTTTTAGCGTTCTTGTGACACGTAGCTTATTTATAAATTATAGTAGACAAAAAAGACTTGGCTTGGCCAAGTCCTCAGACGCCGGCAGAAATCGCCGGTGCCTCTGTATAGGCGCTCCGCATATGACCAGGAATGCTATATGCCTGATCAATGTAAAAAAGGACTTGTTTTAATCAAGTCCTTCATTAACTGGGTGCGGCAGGTTTATACTGCACGTTGGATTTTGCCGGAACGCATACAACGGGTGCATACATTCACGCGTTTAGTTTCACCTTTAACTAAAGCTTTAACTTTTTGTATATTAGGTTTCCAGGTGCGCTTGGTTTTAAGGTTGGAATGGCTGACATTGAAGCCGGAACGCTCACCTTTACCACAGATCTCACAAACATTTGCCATCTATTTCCACCTCCTGTAGGACAAATCCTCATGTACTCAACGTGACTATTTTAGCACAATTTACTTGTAAAGTGCAAGGCCAAATCGAATTTTCTCAGGATATTTTCGCAAAATCTCTGCTATTGGGTGTGCACCGGCAGGAATTGTGCGTATAATATTGAAATTAGAAATAAATAAGCGAAGGGGGGCTACCTATGTTCACTAGAAGCACTCCGATAATTGAAGCGCTCCGGTTACACGCTAAAGCTTGCGAGATTTTTACTAAATATGGTATGGGTTGTACTGGGTGCATGGGCTCAACAACAGAAACGATTGAAACAGGTGCCACTATGCATGAGATTGACGTTGAGGCATTGCTGGCCGAATTAAATGAATTGCTGGCAGGAGCAGATAAAGTGTAAGGTGATTATTATTCAGAAATTGTGGACTGCTAAAATACAGTTTTTAAAAGGGGTTGGCCCGGCTAATGCAGCCAAGCTGGCAAAATTAGGCGTTTTTACTGTAGGTCAGCTCCTGGAGCACTATCCGCGCCGCTACGAAGACCGGAGTAAGCATAAGCTGATTGCGGAATTAACTGATGGATTGAATGAAACCTTTCGGGCCGTCATTGTTAATATCGCTGAACTTAAATCACACCGGGGCCTGAGGATTGTAAAGATAACCGTCAGGGATCAATCCGGGGTGGCTCAGCTTACCTGGTTTAATCAATCCTATATTAAAAATAAATATAAAGCCGGGATGGAGATTATTATTTCCGGCAAAATTCAGCGGCGCCTGCATTCTATAGAAATAAATAAGCCGGACATCGAATTAGCGGCTGACTTTAATACTGACTCGGGACAAATTATACCGGTATACCCGGCTACGGAGAATATCCCTCAGTGGCAGCTCCGCACACTTACCCGCCAGGCCGTGGAAATATTTCAGACCTTACCAGTGTCTGAGGCAGAAACCCTGCCTGAGGCCATACTTTCCGGCTACAATCTGATCAATCGCCAACAGGCCCTGACTGCCATCCACTTTCCGCGCAATATGGAAATGCTGGCAGAAGCCCGGCGGCGCCTGGTATTCGAAGAACTATATTTATTACAGTGTGGCCTGACATATTTAAAGCAAAAAAACAAACATAAAAGCCTGGGAGTCAAACATGCTCCTGATGGAAAATTAATAACGGCAATAGAGAATAAATTGCCGTTTACGTTAACCGGTGATCAGCAGCAGGCCCTACAGGAGATCAAAGCTGACATGGAGGATATCACACCCATGCAGCGTCTGTTGCAGGGAGATGTTGGCTCAGGAAAGACAGTAATTGCCACCGTGGCGCTGGCCAAGACGGTGGAAAACGGTTATCAGGGGGCCCTGATGGCTCCCACTGAGATCTTGGCTGAGCAACATTATCATTCGCTCGCTAAACTGCTTGCTCCTCAGGGCATCAAACTGGCTGTTCTCACCGGAAAACTCACCCGCAAAACCCGTGATCAGCTGTTGTGCCAGATCAAAGAGAGGGGGATTGATATTGTTGTCGGCACCCATGCCCTGATTCAGGCTGATGTCGAATTCAAGCATCTAGGGCTTGTTGTAACCGACGAACAGCACCGGTTTGGCGTTCAGCAGCGGGCACAGCTGGAAGCCAAAGGCAAGCAGCCTGATGTATTAGTGATGACAGCAACCCCCATTCCCCGGACAATGGCCCTTACCGTTTACGGTGACCTTGATGTTTCCGTGATTCGCGAACTCCCGCCCGGGCGCCAGCCAATTGCCACTTATTCACGGGCCAGTAACCGCCGGGACAAGGTCTACGCCTTTGCGGTGGAACAGATTAAAGCTGGCCGCCAGGTTTATATTGTCTGCCCGCTTATCGAGGATTCAGACAAAGTGGAAGCGCAGTCAGCAACAAAAATTTATGATGAAATGGCAGCCACATTTTTTAAAGACTATACCTGCGGGTTGCTGCATGGTAAAATGAAATCACAGGAAAAAGACGTTATTATGTCGGCTTTTGTCAGCGGTGAGATTCAGGCCTTGATCGCAACAACAGTCATTGAGGTCGGTGTTAATGTACCCAATGCCACGGTTATGATTATTGAGGGTGCCGACCGGTTTGGCCTGGCTCAGTTACATCAGTTGCGCGGCCGGGTAGGCAGGGGAGAGCACAAATCCTATTGTATTCTCTTATCTGACAGCACCAACCAGGAGACAGTGGAGCGCCTTACAGTCATGACTGAGATTAATGATGGCTTTATCCTGGCCGAAAAGGATTTGATTTTGCGAGGACCGGGCCAGTTTTTTGGTACTGTCCAGCACGGCATTCCGGATTTAAAAATCGCTGATATTATCAGGGATACTGATATTTTGCTGGAAGCGCGCCGTGCCGCTCAGCAGACCGTTTGTACCCCGGAATATCTTGACCGCGTATGGCATACATTGTTAAACTGGTTTGGCGAAAATTTCACTATGGTATTCTGCAGATAATTAAAATAAGTAAAGACCTGGCTTATGCCAAGTTCTCCAGGACGCCGGAAGAAGCCTTAGGCGTTCTTATGTCTGCCAAAATTACAATAAATTCTGGCAGACAAAAAAAAGGGGCGGCCCGAAGGCCGCCAATATGGGAGAGGAGAAAATTTACATTACTAATATTGACATTCTCAGCCGGGTTTATACATCCAAATAACTAAATTGAAAAAATTTTTTTAATTATTTATCACCGCCGCGCGCACACTAAAAGAAAATCTGATGAGGAGTGGTGCGGCATGGTGAAAGATTATACTGAACAACAACTAAAGAAGATTGCGGAAGAATGTCAGGAATTTGAGCATATTATCACTGCTATGGGATATGGTTATTCACTGCTTAATGTGTCGTCAGCCAGCTATGCCAGACGTTGTGCCGACTGTGTTCACTGGTTAGGCGGCTCTTGTAACATATTCAAAAAAGAACTTTCTCAATATGAATAACCCAAAACAGCGCTGAATGTACAGCGCTGTTTTTAAAGAACAGGATGGATATAAAATGAAAAAAGCCCTGGGTTGGCTGGCGGTCCTAACAATAGGTATTCTAATGTATATGTGGCAGCCGGAATTTTTTCATCATGCGTATGGGATTATTGAAAAGGGTGACATTGCTGCTTTGGCTGAATACCTTCGCTCTTTTGGTGCCGGCGCTGTTCTTATTACGCTCATTTTATTTGTTGTAATGACATTTACTATTGTTTTCCCGTTTATGATTCTTTCCGGAGCCGCAGGTATTGTTTTCGGCTTATTTGGCGGCATCCTGATTTCCTGGGCTGGCGAAGTAATTGGCGCAATAGCCATGTTTATCTTTGCCCGTTACTTCTTTCGCACATCAGTCGAGCGCTGGATTAAGAAAAGTTCCTATTTGAAGCAGGTAGACGACTATAGTGCTGCCAATGGCTTTAAAGCACTATTGCTGGCCAGACTGCTGCCCTTAGCCCCGTCAGGAATTATCACCGCCGTGGCCGCGATCAGCCGGATTTCTTTCAAAGACTTCCTGCTGGCCACAGGTATCGGCAAACTGCCGCCGGTAATCATCAAAGTCTTGCTAGGCCATGACCTGGTGTTTGCCGGTGAAAATAGTATGCGGCTTATTCTTATTATCGTTTTGGTGGCTGCAATCTACGGTGGCATGTGGTGGCGCAAGGCGCAAAAGAAACGTCACAAACGAAAATAATATAAACGGGCACAACGCCTGTGCCCGCTACATATCCATGCTTTTAAGGATTGCTATCCTCTTGTCTGCAGGCATCAACTTGCTCAACCACCAGCGACACAGGCCCAACTGCTGATACAATGTCGCCTAAGGGGATAATTGTGGTGCCATTGACACTTAACGGTGCTGTCAAAATAACATTGGTAGCACGTACTTCAAAAGTGGAAAGCTCATTGGAGGCTCCGCAGAGTGAGGTTGTATCCAGCACCTGCATGGCAGCAACACCAAAATTGGAGGCTTCGGTGTTAAAAAGATCACCGATTGTGAATCCCAGTTGTCCAAGTGATTGTGTTACCCGGGCAATGGGGCCGCCATCTTTCAAAATCTCGAATTGAGCCTGGGCAAAGCCGGGTGTGCTCAGAACAATCAGACCCACGGCCGGTATTATTGGAGTAAAGGTAACGCTCCAGTTAATGACGGCTCGTACCAGATAGGCATCCCGGCGGGTAGGTACAGTAATGGAGCATAGGCTAACCGTGCCATTGTCAGGCAGGGTAGTAGTGAAGGGCGGCGTATCAGTAATATTAATTTCGCACCCGTAAACTCTTTCAATATCTTTTAAGGTCGCCATACAAATCCTCCTTCTTTTTTTACATGATTTTGGAAACTCTAGTTTATCCTATGCTACATAGGATAATTTAGTGCTAGAGAGTTCCCATTGTCATTACTATCTCTATTCATCTGGCAGGGATTATATGTATATATGGCGAAGATAAAAAATATAAATTAACCAGGAGGGATAATTATGCCCATTGTACAAATCGACATGTTAGAAGGCCGGTCCCTGGAGCAAAAACGTGAAATGGTCAAGAAAGTAACAGAGGCCATTGTAGAAACAGCAAAATGCCCGCCGGAAGCGGTAACCATTGTATTGCGGGAGGCCCCAACCCAGCATATTGCCAAGGCTGGCATACTGGCAGCAGATAAATGATGATAAAGTAGGCCATTTCGTCAGGAAATGGCCTACTTTCCTAATAGGTAAAGGTGGTGACTAGCAATATGCTGCCGTTTCAATTTGCGCTTGAACTGGAAGCTGCACTAAACAATCAGATTACGTTACTATCAGCCAATGCCGGTCTGGTGCCGTCAATGACTATAATTAGCAGATTCCAGCAAAACTTCCACACCTTACTCACTGCTGCCAGTGCCGTTAATGTGGATACCCATAGCTACCCGGCTGTCGACACTGCCGTGCTTCTTGGCAGTGACTCTGACTGGCAGCAGCTCATGGCCCGGAACAAGCAGGAGACAGATCCGGTATCCCTGCCTGCCCTTACGGCCCTCTGGTCTGTATACACCTTGGTTGATCGATCAGCTCAATATTACCAGCAGGCAGCCGCCAATAACCCCCATCCGGCGACCAGATTGTTTTTCCATTCGTTAGCCGAGACGAAAAAAATAATGCGAGGGCGTCTGGCTGGTATTATTCAATCCCTGCTTAATCATTATTGGGGCCAACTTGGCTTTGCACCGTTTATATTGGGTAAAGAAGGCTAATCTGGGGCTGCATCTCTGCAGCCCTTTTACTTTTCTTTAACAGGCTCAATTTTAAATTAATCAAAACCCAAGCATTTCCGGGCATATGCTCAAAAAGCAGAGTTTATAGTTGTTATTCATTAATAAATAAACTTATGTCAACTTGCTTTATAACCCAGAATCATGTACACTATCGGCAAGCCGAATTTCCTTGTTAAGAGGAGAATGGGGGACCCATTTTTGGGGTGAATCCGCGTTATGCGGTAGGGATTTCCCTTTGTCCCGAACCCGTCAGCTAACCTCGTAGGCTTTAGAAAGGGGTGTTTTAATGAAAAACATCAAAAAAATTGTGTACAATACCGGCGTATTGGCTGTTCTGGCCGTCACGTTCTGGCTGTCACCAGTCTCTGCCGCCTTAGGTGACCAGGCACTGAAACCTGGCATGGAAGGCCAGGATGTACAAGAGCTTCAGACCCGCCTCAATGATTTAGGTTATACCCTTGCTATTGATGGTGTCTATGGTGAAACTACCGAGCAAGCAGTTATAGCCTTTCAGCAAGCTAAAAACATTGATGCTGACGGTATTGTCGGCCAGGGTACCTTGCAAATGCTGTTAGGCGACCGGGGAACAGAAGTATCACGCGGCAGCGCGCCCGGACGCTATAAAGCTGTTCTGGATATTAAAGCCACTGCCTATGCCCCCGGGCCACACGATAATGGCCAATGGGGCAATCTGACGTATATGGGCACACAGATACGGCCAGGTGTCATTGCCGTTGACCCCCGGGTCATTCCACTGGGCTCAAGGGTATATATCCAGTTTGCTGATGGCAGCGGCATGTACGGTATCGCGGAAGACACCGGTGGGGCGATTAAAGGCAACCGTATCGACATCGCCATGGTTTCTGTAGCTACGGCTTATGATTTTGGTGTCCAAAATGTTAAAGTCTATGTGCTTAGTTAATCGCAATGCCTGGTATGATGCCAGGCATTGTTTTTATTTTTTTTTATAAAGACATGAAAAATGGTAGATTTGGTAACTTTATTTATGTTATTATATTGAGAAATACCTATTAGATGTGTTTAGTGAAAGGAGTTTAGTCAATGTTTGACAACAAATTCGGTCCTGAAGGGTTAACTTTTGATGATGTTTTGCTGGTTCCGGCAAAATCGGAAGTACTGCCCAGGGAAGTGGAAGTATCTACATATTTGACTAAAAATATCAAGCTTAATATTCCAATTATCAGCTCCGGAATGGATACCGTTACCGAAGCCCGGATGGCGATTGCCATGGCGCGTGAAGGCGGCATCGGGGTAATCCATAAAAATATGCCGATTGCCCGCCAGGCTAATGAAATTGACAAAGTCAAACGGTCTGAGCATGGAATCATTGTTGACCCTATATTTTTATCGCCTAACAATACGCTGCAAGATGCTCACGACCTTATGGAGAAATACCGGATTTCAGGGGTTCCTGTTACCACCAATAACAAGCTGGTGGGGATACTGACCAATCGCGACTTACGTTTTGAAACTGATTTAAGCCGTAAAATCGCTGACTGTATGACCAGAGAGCACCTTATCACCGCCCATGTCGGCACTTCGCTGGAAGAAGCCAAGGCTATTTTGCGGGAACACCGGATCGAAAAACTGCCACTCCTTGATTCGGAAGGCAATTTAAAGGGTCTCATTACCATTAAAGATATTGAAAAAGCGCAAAAATATCCGAACTCCGCTAAAGATGGCAAAGGCCGTCTGCTGGTAGCTGCCGCCATCGGCGTTGGTTCAGACATGATGGAGCGGGTAGAGGCCATTGTTGGTGCTAAGGTTGACGTAATTGTCGTCGACACGGCCCATGGCCATTCCCAGGGCGTCCTGGACTCAGTTCGCAAGATTAAAGCGGCCTTTCCCGCTATCGACCTGATCGCCGGTAATGTGGCCACAGCCGAGGCTACCCGTGATCTGATTGAAGCCGGCGCCGATGCAGTAAAAGTAGGAATCGGGCCTGGCTCGATCTGCACGACCCGGGTCATTGCCGGTATCGGTGTACCGCAAATAACCGCGATCTATAACTGTGCCAGGGCCGCCAAGGAATATAACGTACCGGTTATTGCTGACGGCGGTATCAAGTATTCAGGCGATGTGGCCAAAGCAATTGCCGCCGGTGCCCAAATTGTAATGGTTGGCAACCTGCTGGCCGGTACCGAGGAGAGCCCGGGCGAAACTGTTATTTATCAAGGCCGCAGCTATAAGGTGTACCGGGGAATGGGTTCACTGGGAGCCATGGCGGAAGGCAGCAAAGACCGCTACTTCCAGGAAAACATGGACAAGCTTGTACCCGAAGGAATCGAAGGCCGGGTACCATACAAAGGTTCGGTAGCCGATACCGTATTTCAATTGATCGGTGGCCTGCGGGCCGGTATGGGTTACTGTGGGGTTCGCAATATTCAGGAGCTTATTACGAAAACCCAGTTTATCCGCATCACCGGGGCCGGTTTAAAAGAAAGTCACCCCCATGATATCAGCATAACCAAAGAATCGCCCAATTACAGTGTTTAACTAAAAAAATGCTTTGGACCAGTGTCCAAAGCATTTTTTACACCTATTGCTACCAGGGGGCAGGGGTCTCGAAATTGATAACCCGGAATTCGAATTGGCGGTCTTGATAAAATTTAATGATCTCAGGCAGGGCTTTTACCGTCTCACTATGCCCACGGCCATCGTGCATCAGCACGATAGCGTGGCTCCATAAATTTTTATTTTTCATTTGGGCAACAATATTATCCACAATTCGTCCGGCTTTTGCATTGGAAGCATCACCGGAGCTGATATTCCAGCCCACTTCAACATACCCCTGCTTGCTTAACTTATCCCAGTATTCTTTGGTGAAACTGCCGGCCGAACCACCCGGCGCCCGGGAGATACGAGGTCTGACACCGATAACGTTCTGTATAATATCATCTGTATGCTGCAATTGAGCAACATAGGTATTAGATGACTGATACAGGTCACGGTACACATGATTATAGGAATGATTGCCAATGGCATGACCTTCCTGGTACAGGCGGCGGACAATATCCGGATACCTTTCAGCTTGATTACCCACGATAAAAAAAGTTGCCTTAATGCCGTGACGTTGTAAAATGTCAAGCACTGCCGGTGTATTTTCAGATGCCGGACCATCATCAAACGTAAGATAAACAACCTTTTCCGCATGATAAGGGCTGACTTGCGGGATTTCCAAGGCCAATCCTTTTGCCTGCCGCTGGGCCACAGTGAATACATCATAAGCGGGTTTGCCTGAAACTGGTTTAAAAGCAGGGTTTTCATTCATATAACAAGCGTCGGCAGCCAGATCTGGCAAGGTATAAGCAGGGTCGGGCGACGGAATTTCCTGATAGAGAGGCGATCCTGCCACCGGCACCGGCGAATTAATAGTAGAGAAGATAATCAGCGCCGGTGGTGAGGCAACCAACAGGATAAGGCACACAACACTTACACTGCATAGTCCCTGAAACAGCCGTGATTTATACTTCATTAGTTGCTCCTGTTTTGCGTAAATTGACAGACACTGTCTAAATCTCGTATATTCTCCGTTAGATTCACTATTCCTGCATGTAAAACTTAGGCAGCTTGGGGATACTATAGCTAAGAGGAGTGTATGCCTATGACGAAAAAAATTATTATTATTACCGTTTTCGTTGTTTTATTCTCATTGTCGGCCAATATTTGTTCCGCATTTTTAGGTTTACCGGGGACAGATAGTCTGAATAACCTTAATTTGGTTGCAGCAACACAGGTGTTTGATATAAACGGTCAGGTAATTTCAAAATTATTTGAGGAAAACCGGATTGTAGTAACAATTAACAATATGTCCCCTTATGTTCAGCAGGCGATTATAGCCAATGAAGACACCCGGTTTTACAATCATTTTGGGATTGATCCGATCGGAATCATTCGTGCCGTAGTCGTAAATATTCGCCAAGGCAGTGTTGTTGAAGGGGGCAGCACGATAACCCAGCAGCTGGCAAAAAATATGTTTCTTACGCAGGAACGGACCTTATTCCGTAAAATAAAAGAAGCATTGCTGGCCTTGATTATTGAACGGAAGTTTTCTAAGCAGGAAATCATGCAGGCTTATTTAAATCAGATATACTTTGGTGAAGGGGCATATGGCGTGGAAGCGGCTGCGCAAATGTATTTTGGCAAACATGCCAAGGCGCTGTCGTTAGCGGAGAGCGCCTTGCTGGCCGGGTTGCCACGGGGTCCCAATATCTATTCACCATATATCGACATGAAGGCCGCAGCAGAGCGGCGG
>JAEWGR010000056.1 GCA_023388195.1 Bacillota bacterium | reverse complement strand
ACATGGCAGACAATAACACCTTGATTCATCACCCCTGCCCCGGTGGCGGGGATTTGGTCAAAGCCGGCAGTCGTAACCAAACCTGCCAGGCCATCACGGCCAGTTACATGAATGCTCCGGGCCGGCGAAGACATCGCGGCTGTAATCACTGGCGGTCTTACAGCCGGAGTTTCACTGCTTGCAGCTGTCTTGCCTGCAGCAGGCATCTTAACTGCAGCTGCCAGGGTTTTATCAATCACAGCCGCGGATAGTGTATCCCCCAGATCTGGAAAGTCAGGCTGATCCGGATCCGGGCCCAGGGAGGTTTCCCTCTGGCCGGCACGAGAAATCCCCATTAATAAGGGCGGTATTAGACCCGCTAAGCAGACGGCCCCCAGCCAGATTAGCCAACGGTGAAAGAGCAGTTCACTCTCTTGGCCGCCAGCAATCGCTTTGGTGGTTATTGCTTGCATAGGGGCTTCACTAATAACCCCGTAAACTATGCCGGCAATCTCACTATCTATGGTAACGGGTACCGCCACCACCGGCACGGCCTCTCCCAGTCCCCACTCCAAAACTGGGATTTTGCCGGTATACTGCTGACCAGTTGCAGCAACAGTAAAATATTCATGATTGCCAATATAACGCCCGGGAGGTTCAGCAGTCGCAACCTGAATTCGCCCGTCAATGCCGGCATAGGCTAAAGCCGTTATCCCGGTGTTCGCATCAAGGAGGGTATAAAAGTCCTGCAGCATAGCGGCCTGATTACCAGCCTGACGTCCACATAACCCGGCAATCGCCTTGATATACACGGCCTGGCTGTCAAGCCAGGCCGCCTCCATTTCGTATCTGAGTTTGGCAGCGGTCTGCCCTTGCTCCTGCTGGAGAGCATGCATATGCCTGCTCTCAACCCAAACCGCCCCGGCAGTCAGCAGCAGCGGAACAATCATGGCCAGCACCCAATAATTTATATATTTATGAACCGACCTTACAATCAACATGAGCGCCTCCAGAGTCACTGCCTTACTGAAGCTTTTCCGCACCAATGCCTAAACGTCGCTTATTCATCTTGAGAATATGCTTACGACTGGCGTCAGCGTTAAGGGATTTATCACGATACATCTGGGCATCGGCTTGTTTAAAAATCTCGATCACAGCCACCGGGGACTCGCTGGCTGCCCAGCCAATTGACATACCAACCGGAATATCCGGCCCGCCGGCATTGTACTTAACTAGCAGTTTCTTTAAATTTTGCCCCGCTTTGTCTATTGCCTGAGCAGCTGTGCCGGTAATGATAATGCCAAATTCATCACCGCCAATGCGGGCAGCTACCGCATCTTCAGGCGTGGCTGTTTTGATAAGTTGTGCTGCTGCTGCAATAAATTCGTCGCCAGCGTCATGCCCCCAAGTGTCGTTGACCATTTTAAGCCCATCCAGATCACAGACTATGATACCTGCCGGATAACGATTTTCCGACTCGATCCGCTGTATCTCAGTCTCAAAATAGGCCCGGTTATAAAGTTTTGTCAACTGATCATGGAAGCTTAAGTACTCTAAATGAAGTTTAAGTCTGGTATTATCAATTGCAGATGATGTCTGCATAGCAAATATCTCCAACATCTGGACCTGTTCAGGCATGATCCCTTTATCATGGTTTATTTCCATAACCGCCGTAATATTGCCGAAGGATTTAAGCGGCATTAATAAATGACTGTGATCGGGTGAAATTTGATAATGTTTTGCCTTTATAATCCGTTCAATCAGGCCGGTTTCAAATGGATCGAGATCATTTATCATAAGCCGGTCTCCTTTTAGCGTGGCTTTTTGCGGCTTATTCTCAGCCAGAATATAAAGAATTCCCTCCTGAAAACCAAAGCCCAGCGGCGAGCATAAGGTCGTAAGATAATTTGTCAGCACACCATAGTAATTACCGGCATCATGAATGGCTTTGGTAACATAATGGAGCATAACAAACTGATCAAGCTGCCGGCCTAATAATTCCTGAAACTGCCGGAGACTTTCATTAAGAATAATATTTTCAATAATAGCCGCTGTTTGCCGGATATATACATCCAGGAGCTGTAAATCTTCAAAAAAGATGCCGCTGTTTTTTTCGGCTAAAATAATGGCTCTGACCACACCCTTTTTTTTCACAATAGGGGCGGCAACTTGCAAATTATCAGTTGAGGTAACAGCGGCCTTAAGAGTAGCCGCCTGCATGATATAATCAGCCTCCGGCACAAATGCCGTTTGCGTTAGGATACCGTCCTCAAGGGTAAGTTTAATGGTAAAATTGTCATTATCATCAGGCAGAATTACCGCAACATCGTCATAATTTAAGCCGCAGCTACTCAGGTTGTGCAGGTAAGCTTGCCAGAGCCCCTGTGACGTCTGGCAGTCTTGAATGTTATTAGTCAGATAATGCAGCATCAAATAATTATTATTTATTTCAGCTATCCGTTGCTGAGTCTGCTTAAGTTGGACGTTTTCGGCTTCGAGCAGTGCCAGTTTAGCATGGAGTCCCTCAATATACTTATCAGTTTGTTGTTTTTCGTCCATCCTGCCCGCCTCTTTTTGTAAAATATTACGGCACTATTGCTGACACATCAATAATATTAGGGTTAACACCCGCGCCCCTCCGGCATACAATATAGCAGTTAATTACAAACGGAGGTGGATGTATGGCTATGTTCCGAGCCCGTAAGAATAAATCGAAAACCTTAGCCGAAACAACTAACCCATGCCCGATTGAAGCATGCCCCAGTGATCCGGATTTACTGCTCCTAAGAGATGCGGCTGCTGATGAGCGCACAGCAATTGCCTTTTATCTGGATGCTGCCCGAAACTCTTGTACGCCCCAGTTATTTCTCGATATTGCCGCAACGGAAATGGAGCATTATGTGGAGATTATGCGGGAGATATCCCGGTTAGACCCGGTACAGGCCGAATTGCTCAGTGAGGCCGGTCTTGACCTGCTGGTAATGACCCGCCCGCTGCCCTCTAAATCTAAAGCGGCTAAAGAAGCGGCAGTTGCTGATTCGCAGATAATCCTGCCAGACCGCAAAGAAATGCCAACTGTTAATCTCCTAACCAAAGCCCTGAGCGATGAACTTCTCGCTACCAATAAATATCAACGCTATATGCTAACTGCTGAAAACACGGAAGTCCAGCTGCTATTTTGCCATTTAATGAATGAAGAAAAAGAACATATTGCAGAATTTACTGCAGCACTATTTGAGCTTACTAATGAACCGCTGCCATTGACACACGATTAAATAGCCAGGAGGACTTGGCTTATACCAAGTCCTTTAGGTTGCCGGCAAAGCGGCCTGTGCCCTTTAGGGTAAAGATTTTCTTAGCCCTTGCATCATACTTTAATTTTATAAATTTGCCGGGGTAATAAAAAGGATAGGCCCGATTAACCTATCCTTTACTCCTGCCGCTCTGCTGTACAGGCTGGTTACTGGACAATTTAGCTTTTAGCGGTACTGCCGTCATTACTATTTGGTTCCCTTGGCAAGAGACCTTCACCTGGTAATCAACAATTCCTTCTTTATATAGATTAAGTTTAAGCTCTAACAGCGCTTTGCCGACAGATTCCCGGATTTCCGGTGTAAGAAAAGCGCTGTTAATATCTTCAGCCGGGTCCTTCTTGGCCATTTTAACCACAGGCAGGACAGGCTGTTCCTCCTCAGAGGCATGTTCAAAGGTTACCTGTTCGTGCCATCCTTTTAACATTTCACTGTCACTGAGATTTTTTTTGATTTTAGCCACAATACTACCTCCTAAAAGACATAAGACTAAAGTCTGCCACAACGGCAGTAAACATATCGATAATCGCCTGCCGGTGATGTTCCCTTAGCGTCCGGGAAATTTCCACCTGAAAAGCGTTATAATTCCTGCCATAACCGGGATAGCGCCGGCCCTCGCCCCAACGGTGTGCGGCCAGAGACTTATTTCCTACCCAGTGCTTATCAAAAACAACCTTAATATCCGGGGAAAATCCTTTGACTTGAGTTTTCAGTGCTTCTCCAAACCATTTTTTTACCCGGGGAGAGCACGTCCGGCCAAAAATCGTCCCCACTTCGATGCTGAAGGGTCCGTGGGGCTGATCTTTCATCCCATGAATGCCGATATGCAGGTATGGCTTGGCCAGACTCCGAGTGCCTGGCGCGAGTAAGCCTGTATTATATAAAAACTGGCTGATGACATCCCGGTATTCCCATACAGCTTCGTCATTACCCGGTCCAGGCGGACGATTAAGATCGGCGATCGTCCGGGAAACGGTGCCAATAATACCGGCACAGCCTGTTTTCGCGATAATTCCGGCCACAATTTCATCGGTAAACTGGTCGGCTTTAGGTGAGGCTGCATGTACCGCATCCACATGACAGTAGGAGGTGCCAAAACAATATTTAATATAATTGCCGGTTTTCAAAATTCCGCCTCCTGCAAATTTTTATCTTTCACAGATAACGCCGGCTTTCATGTATGCATAGGTGTTACTATGCCGGGTTTTTACATCTGTAAGCTTATTTTTAGAAATGCAGCAACCGGATATCCCCATAATTCTTTACCTGCGCCGGTAAATCCTGCAAAAAAAATACCGAAATTCCAGATATTACTGAAATTCCGGGTGTTCGATTACACAGTACCAGATAAGCGTAATAAATTCTGATCCACATTGGGATCAAGGCTGCCCAGTTCGCTAAATTCGTCTGGAAGCGGGATTTTACTACCAGCCTGGGAATTAGAATCTCCCTGTGATTTTTCAGACATAGTCCCACCATCCTTTTCATTACACAGTTACAATTATTATAAATAATTTTTAACATTGTATACATCATACATCCACTCATGTTCGTTGTCAATATACATATTGTTTTTGGCCCATTTTTTTATCCTGATTAAGCCCCGAGAATATATAACATGCCCACAAGCAAAAAAAGCATACAAAACTGCCCGGTATGCCGTACACAGTCTTGTATGCTTGTATTGTGCTTGCCAAAATATGCAGCTCTCACTAAATGTATTCCGTAAAGCTTCCCAGGCTGATTGCCGGGTAGGTTTTAGTAATGCGGCCAAGAAACTTACGGACACCGCCCGGGAAACCACCGACAGGCATAGACGTCAAGAAAGAATCCGGATCAAAGTTCAGGTTCCTGAGCTGGATCATATCTACCCCGGTTTCACCCAGAAAATCAAGCCAGGCAGCTTCTTCCTCAGGCCGGTCGTTAAGCCCGGGGAAAAGCAGCATATTCAATGCCACATGGACACCGCGCCGCTTGGCATATGCAATCGATTGCCGTACATGGTCCAGACTGTAACTAGCCTGATAGTACGCTTGATAGGTCAACGGGAGCGCGCTGATGATACTGACCCGCATACTATCCAGACCGGCATCGACAATGGCTTTAATGCCTTCGGTATAGCCGGCATTGGTGTTAATATTGATCTGGCCACGGGTTGTGGCGCTACGGATGTTTTGTATAGCGGCAGCAATAGACTCAGCAGCCAGGGACGGCTCTCCTTCACAGCCCTGGCCGAAGCTAACAATCGCCTCAGGCGCCTGTGTGAGGTGATACTGACCAACAGCAGCTATCTCGGCCGGTGTCGGTGAAAATAAAATACGGCTTTGGGGTGCTGGACAACATTCAGATGGCTGCAGCGAAATACACCCCAGACAATTGGCATTGCAGGCCGGGGAAACAGGAATACCGGCCTCCCAGCGTCGGTAAAACAAGTTCTGTGCTGTACAGCAGTGCCATACCAGTGAACAGTTGGCTAAGTGGTCCACCAATCGGTTGCCAGGCAAATCACGCCTGACTTTTGCCACCCTTTTCTTTAAGTCCGGCGTATTATACCGGTACGGGTGCCATTTCGCATTATCTGCCGTTTTTACAGCAGCCACATAGATTTCATCACGATAAAGTGCTGCCGCCGTATAACCAAACAGGGGCAGTTGAGGAGCCCCCTGCTGCCGGGCATAAGCAGGCAACAGGGTACGGGTGTAGCCAACAGGCAACATCGCCGCCACAGCCTGGCAGCCTTTCATTGGTTTAAAAGTAGCACCGGCAAGATGAAGGGCAACCCGGCCAGGCAGAAACATCAGTTCTGCCCCCTCAGGCAGCCTGATCAGGTCCTCCGGCTTCAGCGCGAGCAAGCCATCCCCCAGGCGGGCAGCAGCCCGGTAACCGGGAGCATCAAATATTTCGCCATTTTCATCAGCATAAAGAGCTGTAATCATCATTTTTACCCTTTGTTAAATTTATTCATGGCTTTCGTAAAGCCTTCCTGCAAAATACATTCTACCGCACTGGCAGCCTGATCGATAGCCTCGCTGATGACCGGTGCTTCCTCACCGTTAAACCGGCCAAGGACATAATTGGCGGTTTCCCAGCCCTGAGGCGGCCGGCCAATGCCAATCCGTACCCGGTTAAAATCATCATTGCCTAATTCATAAAGCATGGACTCAATACCCCGGTGGCCGCCTGAGCCGCCTTTCAGCCGGAGGCGAAGCCGCCCGGCAGGCAAATCAAGGTCATCATAGATTACTGTAATCTCGTTAAGCTGCACCTTGTAGAAATTAACCAGCGGCACTATTGCCCGGCCACTCAAATTCATATAGGTCTGAGGCTTAACCAGGAGCACCGTTTCCTCGCCCCGGTATTCAGCCACCAGGCCATTATACCGTTCACGCCACGTGGTAATTGACCATTTTTCAGCTAATTTATCAACAGTCATAAAGCCTACGTTATGACGGGTAGCCCCATATTCCTGCCCGGGATTGCCCAGGCCGACAATAATTTTCACACTACTCCTCCATACTCTCAAGAATTTCATCAACAGTAACAAACTTGTACCCCTGGGCCAATAACCTGTCAATAATCAGCCTGGCAGCTTCCACTGTCTGGGAGCGCGGCGACCTGCCGGCTATGCCGTCACCATCATGCAGCAAAATGACCGACCCGTTTTTAACTTTACGCAGTGTCCTGTCGGCTATGACCTCTGCCCCTGGATTCAGCCAGTCACGACTGGCAACAGACCATTCTACAACCTTCAATTGATACTCAGCCATAATGTCCATAACCACCGCGTCTCTGAAACCGTGAGGAGGGCGCATAACATGCGGTGCATATCCGACGGCAGCGGCAATCACCTGATTGGTTTTCTCAATCTCCTCAACAACACCATTCCGGTCAAGTTTGAGCAGATCCACATGGTTGTAGGTATGGTTGCCCAACTGGTGTCCTTCGGCAACAATACGCCTGGTCAAATCAGGGTACTGGGCAACATTGTGCCCCAGAACAAAGAAGGTGGCCGGAACTTGCCGTTCCTTCAGAAGATCAAGTATTTGTCCGGTGTACGGCGGGTTTGGCCCGTCATCAAAGGTAATCGCCACCAGTTTTTCACTTGTCTGAATCTCTGAAAACACGGGACCGTAAAAGCGATTCTCCGGCAACACTGCGTTAAGAGTAAGAACAAAGCCGGCAGTAATGCCCAGGACGGCAATTCCCAGCCCCAGACGGACCGGCCGGCGCAGCACGCGGAAATAGTCAAGAACCAAGCTAATGATAACTACTATTGTTAATAGCCCCAGCATACTGATAAGCCGGACTTTTATATCAAACATTGGTTTTTAACCCCGTTTCAGGAAAATCTTTAAACATGATCAACCAGGGTCCCTGCGAATCAGAGGTAGTTCCGCCAGGATAGTAGCCTAACTTTTCATACACCCGGATAGCCGGGCGGTTATCCGGCCGTACTTCCAGCCGTACCCGCGTTACCTGCTTCTCCCGGAAATAACTGTCTGCTTCTGCCATCAGAGCACTGGCCACACCCAAACCCCGCGCAGCCGGTGAAACAGCCACTGATAAAATGCGGGCATTGGCTGCTTTCCCGGGTGTGGCAGCCGAGCGTAAAAAAGCAAGTTTGTTTAAGAAAATTACTTTGACAGGATGGAGACCAAAACCATACTTACCCGTTAGCCAGCGCCAGGCCCATTTGGCAAGATGGCCGCCGGTAATTGCCTGAATCCAGAGTTGGTTTAACCGGACTGGGGCAAAGCAGTAACCAATAAGCTTTCCCGATCGCTCTCTGGCGATCAGGGCGGCTTCGGGTTCTGCCGTATACACCAGAGTGAATACGTCCTCCATAGCCTGAGGTTTGGGTAAACGTCCGCCACAATGGTGAAGCACACTATCCATGAAGCTTTCCGTAAACAGGCTGGCAATAGCCGGGACGTCCGTGACCCGGGCCCGGGTAATAGCGTAATTGTCCATAGTCATTTACTTACAAATAGGGCGCGAGTAGTCGCGCCCTATGTAAGTGACCTCCATTATATCTTATTCGCCAAAACAACAGTGTCTTTATAAATGCGCTTCCAAAGCAGGCGGCCACTATTTCCATCTATTTTAATCGTCAAATAACTTACTGACAGACAGTTCACCGAAAATCCGGATAATCGCCTCACCCAGGAGCGGGGCAACCGACAATACTTTAATCTTAGGGCTGGATTTTGCTTCCGACATAGGAATAGTATTAGTAACAATAAGTTCGGTAATATTCGATTTTTGGATCCGCTCTACCGCCGGGTCACTCAACACGGCGTGAGTACAGCAGGCGTATACCGCTTTGGCGCCCATGCGGGACAGGGCGTTAGCCCCTTCAGTCAGTGAGCCGGCCGTATCAACAATATCATCGACAATAACAGCCGTTTTTCCCTCGACATTGCCAATCAGGTTCATTACCTCAGCTACCCCTGGAGCCGGCCGGCGCTTTTCAATAATGGCAATCGGCGCATGCATGCGGTCGGCAAACAGCCGGGCCCGCGAAACACCGCCCAGATCAGGGGATACAACGACAAGGTCTTCCAGTTGCAAAGACATAATATATTCAGCCAGGGTAGGCACACCCGGCAGGTTATCCACAGGAATATCAAAGAAACCCTGAATCTGACCGGCATGAAGATCCATGGTAACAACCCGGGTAGCGCCTGCTACCGTTAAGAGATTAGCCATCAATTTGGCTGAAATAGGTTCCCGGCCGCGGGTTTTTCTATCCTGGCGGGCATATGCATAATAAGGAATAACTGCAGTAATATTTCTAGCCGATGCCCGTTTGACAGCATCAATCATAATTAATAATTCCATCATATTATCGTTAACCGGGAAACTTGTCGGCTGAACGATAAAGACGTCTGTGCCGCGCACACTTTCATCAATCATAACCTGAATCTCACCATTATTAAACCTGCCCACAAACGCATCGCCCACAGTCAAACCAAGATAGGCTGCAATTTCCTGAGCTAATGCCGGATTGGCATTCCCACTGAATATTCGTAACCGTTTCGTATCTTCCACTTTTTCTTACCTCCGCTGTTTTTCCGCCCAGCCTTCCAGATTGCTCTGGCGTGAGCGCGCTACTCCCAATGACCCGGGGGGAACGTTTTTGGTAATTGTTGAACCTGCCGCAATATAAGAGCCGCGACCGACAGTGACAGGTGCTACCAGATTAGTATTGCAGCCAATAAATGCCCCATCCTCGATAGTTGTGCGGTGTTTATGCTTGCCATCATAATTAACGGTAATCGTACCTGAGCCGATATTTACACCAGCCCCCATATCGGTGTCGCCGATATAACTAAGATGCGGTATTTTACTCTTTTCGCCGACAACTGTATTTTTTACTTCTACAAAATTGCCGATTTTAACGCCATTTTTTATGTCCGTGTTTGGCCGTAAATGAACATAAGGCCCTACCGTTACATCCTCACCGATTACGCAGTCATGGGCATAAGTAAAATGCACGGTTGACCGATTGCCGATCACGGTATTCACAATGCGGCTATTAGGGCCGAGCACAGTGTTGGAGCCAATTTTACTATTGCCTTCTATCCAGGTAAAAGGGTAGACAATACTGTCAGGCCCGATCTCAACCTGAGCGTCAATAAAGGTACTTGCCGGATCCATGATTGTAACGCCATTGTCCATGAGCAATTCCAGTTGCCGGCGTCTGATTATTCCTTCCGCCTCAGCCAGCTGGGACCGGGAGTTTATTCCCAAAGTCTCATGGTAATCAGGGGCTGCGACTGCCCATACCTTATGCTGGTTGCTGTTTAAAATCGCGACAACATCTGTAAGATAGTACTCGCCTTGGGCGTTATTACAGGTCAAACCATCCAACGCTCGCAGCAGTTCTTTGGCATCAAAACAATAGATACCAGTATTAACCTCATGTACTGCCAGTTCGTCCGGAGCAGCGTCTTTGTGCTCAACGATTTTGACAACCTGGCCCGCAGGATTGCGGATTACCCGTCCATAGCCGGCCGGATCAGGCATAACTGCAGTAAGTACCGTCGCCGCAGCCTGGACTCGGCAATGCTCGTCATACATTTTTTCCAAAAGTGCTCCGGTCAAAAGGGGGGTATCCCCGCATAATACCATGACCGTACCAGCAAATACCTCCAGTTGCTGCCTGGCCTGCATCACAGCATGTCCGGTACCAAGTTGTTCTGTCTGAACAACAAATTCGGCCTGGCCGGCCAGTGCATCGGCTACGTTTTGAGCGCCAAAACCAATGACAACAACATTCTTAACGGCACCGGCGTACTTGGCGGCATCAAGTACCTGCTGTACCATGGATTTACCACCAACCTGGTGTAACACCTTGGGCAACGCCGACTTCATGCGAGTGCCTTTACCAGCTGCGAGGATGATGGTCATCAAATCAGACATCTATATACCTCCATTCCCGACGGTTGTTAAACGATCAGGATTGCTCAATTTGGAACAAGTAATATCCCTTCGACACAAAATTTCATATTCCTCTAAGGTATGCAAATAAACCAGCTTTTGCCTCAGCGCAGCCGTTAAATAATGTCCACCTTATACTGTTCCTGACGCAGGGAAGCCATTATGTGCTCTGTATGAAGAACATCTCTCGTCTCCAGCCCGATCTCGACAACCGCCTGGCCCAAGGGCACGTGCCGCTCAACCCGGTCATGGGAAACATATAAAACATTGGCCTGCAGCCTGGCAATGACAGCCAGCAGCCGCTGCAGGCTGCCCGGCCGGTCTACGACAACAGTCTGAAGACGCACACGCCGGCCGGCCTTTACCAGACCACGTTCAATTATGCGGGATATAAAATTGACGTCAACATTGCCACCGGAGATTACACTGACAAGCTTGCCCTTTGCCGGAATCTTATCATGTAAAATAGCTGCAAGACTAATCGCCCCGGCACCTTCAACCATCAGCTTGGCCCGCTCTAACAACATCAGAATTGTGCCGGCAATTGCTTCATCATCAATGACAACAATATCGTCCACATATCTTTCGATCAGTTCAAAAGTCAAGTCTCCAGGAATTTTGACAGCAATACCATCAGCAAACGTTTCCGCGTCCCTGGTCGTTTTAATAGCATGCGCCTTTTTGGACATATACATGGCCGGCGCTCCCTGAGCCTGCACACCATACACTTTTACATGGGGGGCCAATTCTTTTACGGCCACAGCAATACCGGCAATCAAACCCCCCCCGCCAATAGGCACGACAATAGCATCGACATCTTCCAGGTCCTCTAAAATTTCCAGACCAATTGTCCCTTGCCCGGCGATAACGGCATGATCGTTAAAAGCATGGATGAATGTCTGTCCGGTTTCGGCCTGCAGTTCCAGCGCTTTGGCATAGGCTTCATCATAGACGCCGCCGGCCAGAACAACCTCAGCCCCATAACCCCGGGTAGCCGTTATTTTAGCCAACGGCGCAATCTCCGGCATAACAATCGTGGCCTTAATACCGGCTGCCCTGGCCCCATAAGCAACGCCTTGGGCATGATTGCCGGCGGAAGCAGCAATAACCCCGCGCTGTTTTTCCTCCGGGGTTAAATGCTTAATTTTATTATAGGCGCCCCGGATCTTGAACGATCCGGTTTTCTGCAGGTTTTCTAATTTTAAATAAACCTCACTGCTTGCCAACGAACTAAACGTACTGCTGCGGTCAAGAGTAGTGTGATGAATAACTCCAGCCAGCGCTTCCCTGGCTTTCTCAATATCTGACAGTGTTACACCGGTCATAGTACTAAACACCTGTCTTCCCCCTTTAACGCTAATGGGGCCTGCGCTAACAGCCCGTAAGATCACATTAGCCGGTTGTGAGCACCGGCCTGATATCTGTTACTTTAGTATGTTCATGTACCTCATGTAAAATAAGCAAGGCCAGATAGTCTTCCACTAATTTGGGTTCCGGCTCCGCTGTAGCCACAAGCACCCCAATACCACACACTTTAGCCCCTACCTCCTGGGCCAAATCTACCATCCCCCGGGCAGTGCCGCCGGCCTTCATAAAGTCATCGATAATCAGCACTTTGGCACCGGCCGGCAGAGCCCGCTTAGGCAGCGACATAGACTGAATGCGCTTGTACGATCCGGTTACATAGTTGATACTAACCGCCGAACCCTCTGTTACCTTGCTGCCGCGCCGCACAGTAATCAACGGCAAGTCAAAGGCCCGTGCAGTCATAAAAGCCAGTGGGATCCCCTTAGTCTCAACTGTCAGGATATAGTCAGGCGATAAATGGGCCAAACGTTCCATAAATATCTCGCCTACTTTGACCATTAAATGAGGGGTAAACAGTAAATCTGACATATACAAAAAACCGCCGGGAATAATGCGATCCGGCTCAGCCAGACGCTGGGCCAGTTCATTTAGCAGTTTATCAGTCTCCCGGGGCGATACAGCAGGAATAAACCGTATTCCACCGGCTGCCCCCGCGACAGTCTCAATGGTTCCCAGCCCGAAATGTCCCAGTGTTTCCTTTATGGTGGTAATATCTTCACAGATTGTTGATTTAGCAGCACCAAACAGCTCGCTAAACTGACTGAGTGAAAACAAATGCCGGGGCCTGTCTGCAATCAACTTGGTTAATGCAGATACCCTCTCCATTTTCCGTACTTTATCCATTCTTACTGCCTCCACAATCAGGGAAATACCGAATATTTTCTCCTAAATATATTTTTTTATTCACATTCTCTATAGATGCAGCAATTCCTGCCCGGGAACAAAAAAATAAAAAAGACTGGGCTTGTGCCAAGTCCTTCAGGGCGCCGGCAGAAGCCTTCGTCGTTTCTTATATCCACAGAATTTTATTGTAAATTCTGGTAGGTCAAAAAAAGACTTGACTGTGCCAAGCCCCTCGGAATGTCGTCACAAGCCTTGTGTCCACAGAAATTTATTATACTCTGGCAGACAGCAAAAAACGCGGATTACCCGCGTCTTATTAAAGACTTTGTATAAAACAGCTCCGTACTAATTCCAAATCACTGGGTTTGTCCACATCGATGCCGAGTTCTGCATATTGCGATTGAATTACCGCACCCTTGATCCCCAAAATATCGCCTGCTCTTTTTTCCACTTGCTTTAGTTTGAGCCGGCCAAAAAGAAACTGCACAACAAAAGTCCAGCCTAACAAGCAGCATAACTTAAACGGATTCTTACGATTTGCAATAATTCTTTCCGCCACTGCCATACACCGGGTCACTATTTTGGGGTCAACCAAAAAAATGTTTCCCCCGGTAAAAGTCCCTTCCCGTAAGCGCACAAAAGTGCGTTTATTTCCCGGAAAGCGGTGTTCATGGTTGCGGCGGGTAACGATAGGGTAATATAACTCGGCCTGTATACCGGCGCACTGTGACAGAAAATCCTCGACAGCCGTCGGCGTCAGCAGGGGAATGTCGGCCGTCACGACCAGTGTCAGATTCTCATGTCCTAATGCCTTCATCCCTAAGCTGATGGTTTCGATAATTGTCCGACCGCCAGCCACAATGACTGCTTTGTCCGGAAAGGAGCATGTAGCCAATTCACCAACCGGACCGGCAATAAAAATGCGCGATACCTGTGAACTGGCCGCCAGAGCACTGGCTACAAGTTCAACCATTGGTTTACCGGCAATATCAATCATCGCCTCGTAAGGCTGGGACGTATAGCGGTTTAGATGTTCACTGTTTTCGCCACCAGCTAGGATTATAGCATCATACATGTGTTAGTACACCCCTTCGAGAATTTAAGTCTGACGGCGCTCGTTCAAATCCTGGAGCAATGTCTGCTCTGAGTTTTCCATATGTTCGCGAGCCAGTTGCTGGGCCAGATCAGTGTCCCGGCTGGCAATCGCTTCCACCAGACGCCGGTGTTCCTCTACTGATTTCTGCATCCGGCCCGGATATTGAATCGAGATGGAACGAAAACGGGTGAACTGCTCTCTGAGATTATTAATAATGCCCACTAAACGGTCATTCCGGCTGGCTCTGTATAAAATATCATGGAACTGGCTGTCAGATTCTACGATTTTATCGGCATCGTCCTCTTCAATCAATTCGCCAATCTCGACCAGCAGACGTTCGAGTTGCTCAAGTTCATCCTCGGTAATGCGCTCAACAGCCAGGCCGGCTGCCAGCACATCAAGGGCTGTCCGGATTTCAAATACCTCATTTATATCTTTGATCGACAGATCAGCCACATAGGTCCCCCGCCGGGGAATCATCACCACAAAACCTTCCAGCTCCAGTTTTCTGATTGCTTCACGGACCGGTGTCCGGCTAACCCCCAGTTCTTCAGCCAATTGAATCTCCATAAGACGCTCGCCGGGCTTCAACGTGCCACTTACAATCGCTTCTCTAAGCGTTTCAGCCACAACCTCCCGTAGCGGTTTGTAGCTGTCTAATTTAATCGGTACCAATCGCCTCTCCACAATCACTCCACCTTTGATACTGTTTTTGCCACAAATATTTCCGGCACCCCTTGCGCCTTTAATTGCCTGGCAATCCATTCAGCCTGGGTCTGACTGCCGGCAAGACCGAATACAGTAGGTCCGCTGCCAGACATTAATGCCGCCATGGCCCCGTATGTCAGCATAGCATTTTTTATTTCTGCGATTTGGGGATACGCGGGAATTGTGACACTTTCAAGAACGTTTGTCAAACGACTGGCCACACCGGCAAGATTGCCTTGTGCAAGATTTTCACGCATTGCGTTAATATCCGGCCGGACTCTGATCTCATTAGCTGCAAACCGGCCATACACCCAGGCGGTTGATACCTCAACAGCCGGTTTAGCTAATATGACATAACAGTCAGGCATAGGCGGCAATGGTTTTACAATCTCCCCCCGGCCTGTTGCCAGCATGGTGCCATTATATAGGCAAAAAGGTACGTCTGATCCCAATTCGGCTGCCAGTTTGCTAAGCTCGTCCAAGCTGAGGCCGAGCTGCCACAACTGATTCAATCCCCTGAGCACTGCAGCGGCGTCGGCGCTGCCGCCAGCCAAACCTGCCGCCAGCGGGATTTTCTTCTCCAGGTGAATGTGTACACCTTTACCGGTCTTTGCATATTCCCTAAGCAGCACAGCGGCACGATAAGCCAGGTTATTACCATCTGCTGGCAAACCCGGAATAGTAACACTAAGATCAATACCTGCCGGCTGTCCGGTTAATACGATTGTATCCGCAAGGCTAACCGACTGCATAATCATAGCCACTTCGTGATAGCCATCAGGCCGTTTAGAGTATACATCAAGCGCCAGATTAATTTTAGCATAGGCTGTAAGTGTCAGCATTCCGGACACCTTAAGCGCTTAACTGCTTTAATGTTATCGTCTCTTGTGAAGTCAGAATCCGGTCAATCTCCAGCAGGATAAGCAACCGGTCGTCAAGTTTACCCACACCTTGAATATATCTGGCATCCAGAATAAAGGTCGGCGGCGGCGGTTCGACACTTACTGCCGCCAAACGAACTACCTCAGTCACAGAATCAACAATGATACCAACCGTCTGCCCATCAACCTCGACAATAATAATCCGGCTGTCATCATTATAGCTGGAGATCTCTAGCTGAAAACGTTTTCGTAGGTCAATTACGGGAATAATCCTTCCCCGTAAATTTATAATTCCTTCCATAAAGGCCGGCGTCTGCGGCAGTTTAGTTATAGGAACCAGGCGATTTATCTCCTGCACTTTGGTAATAGGCAAGCCATATTCTTCTCTAGCCAGACGAAAAACCACCAGTTGCAGTTCCTGATCAACAATTAGACTGCTTGTCTCCATCACGGAACACCTCCACATACATCTTACAGTATTATATTCTACCTGCTCATGTATTTGCCTGCAACTGCCAATTTTCCGCACAAAATTTTTTTCTTACCCTTCAACACGGACGCCGGCAACAACCAGTTCCTGATACTCTGCCTTGTCCTCGTGACAGGCAGCATCAGTTTTACAGAAACCGGTTATAGTTTCCAGAACTATTCCATACTGCTCGTAAAAGACAGCAACGAGATCACCTTGTTCAGCCTGGGCCAAAGCCGCCGCCACAGCTTCCCGTTCGTCAAGGATGGTTATAATCCGTTCAGTGGCAAAACCTGCTTCCAGCGCTCCCTGAACAAGTAAAGCCGCCGTTTCGCCGGGCTGACGGCCACGCAGGTCAGCATCTTCCTTGATAAACAGCCTGTCGAAACCCTGTCCTGCCTCCCGGCCAAAACGGACGATGATATCATCACGCCGGTCACCAGGCGCCGCGATAACACCAATAAGCCGCCGGGGATTGAGGCGCCGCAGGGTACTCACCAGGGCCTGACAACCGGCGGGATTGTGTGCATAGTCAACACAAACCCGAAAATTGCCAACATCCATTAACATAAGCCGTCCCGGGTTTTCACAGAAGCTGATTAACCCTTTGCTGATTTCTGCCGGCTGCAGGCCCTGGCACCAGCAAGCAGCCGCGGCAATTACCGCATTTTGAATATTATGTCCGGCATACCCCTGCAAGGTCAGCGGAATGTCGGTGATATGTATGACCGGCTGTTCATTCTGCCCCTTTGCAAGGTAAATTACCCCGTTTTTAATAAAACAGGCCTTGCCGCCTTCGCCTAAGTGCCGTCTGACAATGATATTATCCGGCTTGGCACTGAAATAAATAATTTCCGCTTTAACCCGTGATCGCAGGGTCACGATCCGGAGATCATCGGCATTAAGCAGTATTGAACCATCGGGGCGGACGGTTTCAATAACCAATGATTTAATATGGGCTAAATCATCAAGGTCCTCGATACCATCCTGACCAATGTGATCTTCCGTAATATTGGTGATAACCCCCACATCGGCAGCATCATAACCTAATCCGCCGCGAATAATCCCGCCCCGCGCCACTTCAAGTACAGCAACCTCCACGGTGGGGTCGGCCAATACCATAGCAGCACTTACCGGCCCGGTGGTATCGCCCTGGGCGATACATTCGTGGTTCACATAAATACCATCTGACGTAGTCATGCCGGTTTTATGGCCGGCAAGGCGGAAAATATGGGAAATCAACCTAGTCACTGTTGTTTTACCGTTTGTACCAGTAACCGCGATAATCGGAATCCGGCCGTCACTGCCTGCCGGGAACAAATAATCAACAATTGCTGCTCCGACATCCCGTGCCAAACCGGTACTCGGATACAGATGCATCCGGAGACCGGGTGCGGCATTAATCTCAATTATGGCGCCATTGTTGAGCTGTAATGGCATTGTAATATCAGGAATTACCAAATCAACGCCAGCCACATCCAGACCGACCAGCCGAACTGCCCGTTCCACCAGTTGTACCGTATCGGGATGGATAACATCGGTTACATCCGCAGCGGTGGCGCCGGCACTTAAGTTTGCGTTATCCCGGATAAAAACAAATTGACCTGCTTGCGGAACAGACGCTGTCGTTAAATTCTGCCTGGCTAGCGTAGTTTGAGCAGCAGCCCCCAGCTCCAGCCGGGTCAAAGCGCGGCTATGTCCTAAACCACGTGCCGGATCCAGATTTACTATATCTGCCAACTCGGCAATTGTACGGCTGCCGTCGCCAATTACGTGAGCGGGTATCCTCTCAGCACCTGCAACCAGCCTGCCATTAACCAGGCACAGCCGGTATTGACGGCCTTCTATATACTCTTCCACCAAAATACGCTCATCAAACTGCGCGGCAAACCGGACTGCCTGCTCAACCTCTTCTTCACTCCGGATATTAAGGGTTACCCCTTTGCCATGGTTTCCCCCGGCAGGTTTAATAACAACAGGCCCGCCAATAGCCGCAAATGCTGTCAGGGCTTCATTGCTGCCGGCGACTATATACCCGTTGGGAACAGGGATAGCATTCTGACGCAGAAGTTTATTGGTGAGATATTTATCGCCAACTAAGTCAACAGCCACCGAGCTTGTCCTGCCGGTCACCGTAGCCCAAACCCGCTCTTGCCTGCTGCCATGGCCCATGATGAGAAAATTATTATCATAATCAGGGCGTAATATGGGAATACCGCGGCGCCTGGCCGCGGCGAAAATTGCCTCGGTACTTGGTCCCAGTTTAGCGTCATCACCAACTCGTTTCAGCCGCGCTACCAGCTCAGGCACATTGAATTCGCGGTTCCTGAGCACAGCTGTAAGCAGGCAATATGCTCCTTCCGCAGCGGCCAGACCGACAGGACCTGATTTACAGCCTATTACAACCTGGTAAACGCCCGGCCGGCCGGCGCCCCGGGTCTTGCCAAAGGCTGACATATATTCCTGACCAGCCAACGTCTGCAGTTCCAGGGCAACATGTTCAAAGATATGAGCCATATAAGTTCCTTCCTGTAAACGTTCAGCAAAACCGCCGGCGTAACCCCGCGAGCAGGAATGCTGCTCCAGTCCGGGTAATAAAGCCAGCAAACGGGCCACAAAGCCGGCAATCGCATTACTGGCAATATCCTCATAGGCGCCAATATCCAGCAAGGCTTTGATTACAGGCCGGTAGCTATATACATTAGGCCCGCCGATAAAGCGTGAATAAATTAATTCCATAAGTAGTCCTCCCTAAACCTAGTTTAGATTAAGCTGAAGCGGCAACCTCAGGTTTAAGTCAAAACCATAGCCTGCCGGTAAAATATGCAGTAAGACATTAGATATCACCAAAGGCTGAGTCTGATTAGACTCTGATATATTAGAATAGATTATATTTTTACCATCGATAATCGTTACTGTCTGTGAGCCGATCACCTGGCACACCCGGTCAGAGCCAACAATCAGTGCCGTGTCTTCGTCTATCCCAATTCCCATCACATGGGGATTCTGTGCCACCGCAGACAATAACCGGTTAATCCTTCCCCGTTGGGCAAAATGCTGATCAACAACTGCTTCATGTAAAAAACCCATGCCCTGAGCCATAACCAGCGATGATTTCTTCGGGGAATCATTGGAGTGACCACCCACAATCATGGTTTCGCTCATTACGGCCGCGCCAGCACTTGTACCGGCAACAACAGCCCCGTGCCGGAAGGCAGCCCGAATGGCGGCGTCAACTGCTGAACCGCCTAAGATACTTGTCAGCCGCAGTTGGTCGCCGCCTGTAAAAAATATGCCTGTGGCATTTTTAATAATCTCAGCCTGCTGGGTTTGATTCGCTGTGTCCCGGTTAGCAACAGCCAGCAGGTACACGGATGCTGCGCCCATCAAAGTGAATAGTTCTTTATATTCACTGCCAACCACCCGGGGTTCATCGGTAGCTGTGGCAATAATTACAATAAGGCTGTCCCGGCCGCCGGCCATGTCCACAAATTTTCTCAGAATAATACATTCGCCGGTTTTATCTTCATGACCACCGATAATAAGCAAACTGCCCGGTGTTTCTTGTTTCTTTCCTGTCATTTTATCACTCATTTGTCAGAATATCTCCTGTTTCAGCCTTTACTCCTATTTTTACCATAAATACCAGATGTTTATACCCTTAATTGCGCTGACCAAATCCAGGCGGTCTGAATATAATGAAGCAGAGAAATCGGGAAACGGAGGTTATACCAGCGATGAATGTAAGAATAATATATGTCCCGGAATCGTTAAAAACCATTAAACTCGCAGAAGATGAGCGTTATATCAGCTATTGTCAAAATCAATCTGCTGAAGTTAGCGAGGTAATACCGGCTCCGCATATTGAAAGGGCCGGCAAGGTCCTGACCAGGGCCAATATCCTGCTTGTCAAGTCACAGCGGCAGTTAACCCTGTTTGACGGCAATAGCCCCATGCGGCAATATCCAGTTGCCATCGGCAAGCCGTCAACCCCGACCCCGCTTGGCAACTATGCAATTGCCACTAAAATTATTAACCCCGGAGGTATTTTAGGAACGCGCTGGATGGGACTTAATTATGACGCTTACGGTGTTCACGGCACCAGCGCACCCTGGCTGATCGGAAAAATGGTATCAAACGGCTGTATCCGTATGCATAATGCCCATGCGGAAGAGCTGTTTGCCTTAATTAATGTTGGTACGCCGGTGTATATCAGGGATTAAATCTGTCAGTTGACGCATTACCCAATCGACCTTACCGCACCGGGCCACCAGAAATTCCAGTAAAGCCTGCCGCTCACCGCGATCAGGCAGCCACACCTCAGGTATAGAGTCAATGAAATCAGTAAATTGTTCACCGGGAATGTCCTTGACCGCCTGCACATATTTAAAAAAATGTGTTGGCTTTAGGTAGTATTTAAGCAGAACACCATAAGACCGCCGGTGATTCAGGGTAATGTTTTCTGTCAGGTTTTTAAGCATCTCTGTTGTCCATTTCCCCCGGCGAAATAAATGGGAATTATCAATAGCATATAGTTTATAACCAGTGTTTTCTCGCCTGATCAACAGGTTTTTACGATTTTTAGTGCGGTCAGGATTATGAAACAGGTGATCAAACAGCATGACACCGGCCATTTGCTCCTTGTTCACAGCCCGGTGAAGGTTATATTTAGTTACATACCCGGCTCCTTTTAGATACTCACAACCGAAATGCCAACCCGGCACTACGTGGGCGGCAGTCAGCCGTCTGCTGCTGCCCAGGACTTCAGGAGAAATTTCGATAGGACCGCCTGGTGGAAAACAAAGCTTGAGCCATTGCCCAAACCGGACTGCTAATAATTCATTTACCAATACCTTGGGACCCAGACGATTGGCAGATAGTTTAACGACACAGATCTTGTTTTCCCCCGGTTTGGTTTCAGCCCGGAATAATTGGGGGGACGTTGCCCCCAGTCCTACTGGCCCCAGATATTCAATCGCCCGATACATCCAGCCAACTCCTCTCCCCTATTCCAAGATCCCGGCAGCCGCAAGCTTCCGGGATCTTTCATTAGAAAAACTTAGGCTTTATAAGAAAAGACTTGGCTTGTGCCAAGTCCCTCAGGACGCCGGCAGAAGCTTAGTCGTTCTTACTTAGGATCAGAAACCGATATACTTTCTGATCCTGTAAGAAAAGACTTGGCTTGTGCCAAGTCCCTGAGGACGCCGGCAGAAGCCTTAGTCGTTCTTACTTAGGATCAGAAACCGATCCTGTTTGATCATGTAAAACAATACCCAGGGATTTCTTCATCCCTGGGTCGTTATCATTAGTCTTCCGGATCAAGGAGTACCATTAACCAGCCAGCTGGCAATCCAACCAGTTGTGGATCCGTCAGACAGTATAACTTTGTACCAGCCAAAAGCCTGCTCTCTTACATTTAACGTTGTACCCCGGTTAACCTTTGTAACTATCGGGAAGTTAGTGCCTGGCCCGGATCTGATATTCACGTTATTGCCATTTACGGTTACTGTACCGCTGACATTTGTCGGCGTTCCGGCCGAAGGAGTAATCGGACCGGTGACAATTACATTTTGCTCGCCAAAAGCCTCAATATCGCCACCCCCGGTTTCGGAGGCCGATACGGTCTCATTGTCAAACTGGCTGGCACTGGCTTTGTCGGTTGACCCGGAACCCGAGAGCACCCCAACTTCATCGATAGGACTTAATGCGTATACATCCATTTCAGTGGTGGTAACCACCCGGGTCCAGACCTTAAGTACAATAGTGACATGCACTTTACGCCTATCGTGATGGCAATGGAAATCATAATCCACAAACTCGACAACGACATCAGCCGTCGCTTTCATTTCCGGCTCAGCACCATCGACTTCAATATCCCGTGTCCAACGAATATGTCTTTTCTCGAAAGCGTGGACCGGCTGGTTAGGCAGATCGGCGACATACATAACCTTTACTTCTAGCTCACCGCGAACAATGACCTTATCCCGAATCACATCAATTTTAGTAATTTCCAATTCTTTAACATAGACGTCAACTACTTGCTCAATGTCGGGTTTTTGTGCCGGCACAATCATATCAAGTTCGACAACCCGCTGGGCCATTTCAGCCCCCAGTACCTGTTCGACCTCAATCGTTTCCGGCCCTGGTTCAGGGCAGCCGCATACGAGTTCCGAACTTTCCACTGTTGTTACGCCTGAAACGGTCTTTGTGTTTGTGGATAAAGTATCAGTCGAGGCTGATACTACCCTTGTTTTATCATCATCCATAGTTTCCCCCCCTTATTAAGGCTTTTACCCCGGCTATTATCCCTTGGGCTTGTTGGGCAGGCTGCTGGTTCCGATATTAACTTCACGGTCAGTCATAACCTTAGCCGTAACTTTCAAGATAACAGATACATCAAATTCCCGGCAGTTGTGGTGATGATGGTGATGGTGATGTCCGCAGCCGTCATCGTGGTCTTCGCAATCATGATCATGATCATGATCGTGGCAATCATCGTCGTCATCGTCATCATCATCGTCGTCGCAGTCAATCGGTTCAAAATTCTTGTACTTGTACGCGCGGTGATGATCATCCACATCATAGTCAACAAACTCGACAATTACGCTGGCCTCAGCATCCATTCCCCTGCGGGCACCGGGAATATCAATATCAAGAGTCCATTTATAATGCTTGATTTCCACAGCATGAACAGGCTGATCAGGCAAGGAGGCTACATAAATAGCCTTGATCTCGAATTCGCCGCGAACTATGACTTTATCCGTAATAACATCAACACTGCATACTTCTACTTCTTTGACAAATACATCAACAATTTGTTCAATTGACGGTTTCCTTTCCGGAACAACCACGTGAATATCCAGAGCTTTTTGTTTTTCCTTTTCCCCTATTATTTGGCGCACGATAATAGTTTGCGTTTCCGCACCGAGAGTGCAGTTGTTCTTGGCTCTATCGTTCATGCAGATTCCCCCCTTTTATATTCTAGTTATATATATGCCTGCTCTAATTTTTATGTGACAAAAAACTAAAAAACGGCAAAGGACAGCAACCCCTATCAAAAGCTATTAGCTGCAGGCACATCCTACTTATTACTATGAGCTATGCTTCTAAAACAGTACTGATAAATGCATTTACCCTGTAGTGCAATGAGCTGCTGCCCTCGCTAATTCCTAATGAAAAAGAATGTTATGCATAAATCAACATAACATTCTCTCCGTATTCTTCATAGTATATAGCAGGATGTTGTTCTGCCTTACAGGTAAAACGACTTATCTCTCAAATATAAGGAGGTTATATTTTAATGAAAAGTTATAAAAAATACCCCCACTGGAAATGCGACGACGACAAATGCGGCTGTGAGGACAAATATGATAAGTGCGATATGGATGAGTGCCAGGACATGGAACCCTGTTATACCCCCAAAATGAAATGCCAGACCACTAAAGAATGTGTCAAGACCTATAAGTGCTACTATAAATTATACCGGATTTGCACCTACCGCCTGTTTAAACTATGCCCATACTGTGGCTATGAATTCGACTATCACGAGCACCGCGGCGGCTGCCCCAAGTGCATGTAGTTATCTACAAAAACCCGCGCTTTGTTGAAGCGCGGGTTTTTACTGTCACAGGCTGCTAACCGTTTATATTTTGAAACATATAACTTCAGCAACTAAAATTACCAGGCGCGAAACAAACAGTTAAGGAAACACTATCACCAGGAGGTGATGTATGATGTGTAAAATTTATGATAATAACGCCGAATCAAAACATGGGCCCTTCGGTCAACCGCAGGGACAACAAGGCCCTTATGGCGGCAAAGACACCGACAATTTGACTAACAAAAAAGCTGCCACTATTATATCTGCCGCTAAAGCTGCCGAAACCCACCCTAAACAATAGTTTCCCAGTACAGGAGAGGACGTCCGCCTGATGTTCTCTCCTGCCTTATCCTCATTTTTTATAAAATTTTTCCATATTAATTTCAGCCTGCTCGATATAGCCAATTTCACTGTCCGACAAACCGTACAAACTGTACACCAATGCATTCATTTCATTGAACAATGCCGTTAATTCGCTGATCGCCCCGGTCTCATTACGCCGTTCCAGGCTGTTGCAGCAGACTGAGTTTGACAGCTGGGTCAGCTTTAATCCCAGCTTTTCCAATTTATCCATATAATGAGGATGTGTCACTAAGGGCAGCTTCTCGACAGTTTCAATATCCACTTGCGCCATAGGCCGGCCTTTTTCTAAGGTTATCGTATGATAGTAATAGTTCATCAACTTGGAATTAAGAATACATGCCAGGAATTCCAGACTAACCCCTTCCCGGGAGGGCACCAGGGAATGAATATTATTTAAATGATATAAACCTGATCTGTCAATTGTGGCGATTAAGCTATCACCTGTCTGACGCAAAACAATTTTGGGTCCGGCTATAACCGCGGCGTTCCAGCCGCCTTTATTCAGCTTATCCGGGTTTATGTCAAGCCAGTCACCCTGATAGTTGAGACAGAATGGCAGTACCTGACCTGAGGATATTAGCCCCCGCTGCCATGTAGGCCCTAGCTTAGTTTTGCCTTTGATATCTGCCTGCGTGGTTAATGAACGCATTCCAGTCCTGGTTTTGGTGAGATCCTTAAACAGGTACGGTGCTTGTTCGATCTTGTCGATCAGTATCTTATCGGTAGCGTGGAAAAATAAGCGGAACCGGTTATACACCTGCCGCGAAAAATACTGTTGCTCATACTGATATGTGTCTATGCTGATCCCGCTGTTGTCAATTTTACTGATTGTTACCTCAGTTCCGGCTATATCCTGGGTAACCTTCTTTAGAATAGTAATAGCCGGAATGCCTACCAGAACACCGGTGAATAACTTGCTCCTTACCAGGCTGATAGCCTGGATCGAGCATGTTTTCATGATGTATTCACGAATTTTGGAATAATAACGCCCGAGCAGGTAGCTGTCAGGAGTAATAAAACCCAGGTAACCGCCGGTTTTTAATGCTTGAATACTTCTTTCAAAAAAAATAGCATAGTAGCTGAGCTTATACTGAGCCGAATGCGGATAATTACGCCTTAAATACTCGGCCTGATCTACCGGCATTTTTCCTACCCGGTTTAACCCAAAACTTATATACGGCGGATTACCCACAATATAATCAAACTCTTGCCCCCAGAATCGGGCCGCAAGCTTAGATTGCGAGCTTTGGGGGTCATAATTATCAGCCTGTTCAGGCCTCTCCCACTTGATCAGGCTGTCGCAAACCAGCAATTGATCTTCTGCAACTACTACCGTGCCGGCCCCTTTTTCTGCCAGGCGGATTCTGGCCGCCGCAACGGCATCCGCATCCACATCAGCCCCATATAAACAACTGCGGATAATGTGATAGGGGAGATTTTCCGGTTGCCAATACTGGATACCGGTGAGTCGTGTTTCGCTATTACCATTTTTGACAGTATACTGGTGCCGGCCATAGCGCCGCCTGAGCAGCGCAAGGTTAGTAGTGAATTTTATCCATAAAAGGTCATAGGCTGCTACCAGAAAGTTGCCGGAGCCACAGGCCGGATCTAATACCCGCGGGGCCGGGTTAGTCACAACATCGTGTTTGGCCAGGGTATGTTCGAGAATATAGTTAACAATAGGTTCCGGCGTATAAAAAACCCCGGTAGCTTTACAGGCTGACCGACTGGTTTGACGTTTCTCAGCTTTCAACACCATAGCGCCTCCAGGCTTACTTCTTTAGTTATATTTCGCTGAAAACAAACCTCTTTCCTTTAACTGCCAGTAATTTGCCGAAACGATAGCATAAAAAGCTGGGTATTTGCCAAATCCCTCAGGATGCCGAAGGAGGCCGTCTGTCCCCGTAGGGTATAGGCGTTCTTATGTCCACAGAATCTAGTTACAAATTCCCGCAGACTAAAAAATACGCCTGGTAAAGGCGTATTTTTTAGCATTATTTAATCGGTGTCTTCGGCATGCCCAGCCTGAATTTCCCTCTTGTTTCCAGACCGCCTACACCGTCAATCCCGGTGACGGAAGCAGTAATCGCATCACTCACTTCAACAGTTTTGTTAATCGGAGTGAATGCTACTTTCTCGGCAATGAAGACCGGGTCATACGCATGAATGAAAATGCGGTTAGGTGAACTGGCAAAATTGGCACCTGATGATAATATAGCTTCAAAATGGGATTGACAGGCACCGGCAAAAATGACCAGATCATCACGGGAAGGCTCAAATACTCTGGCTTTTTTAACAGCGGCTATAAAATGTTTTGAATTCCGGTAATTATTAATATCGGCGAAATCTTTTTTACCATTCCCGGTCAAGGCATCGTGACCGGTAAGCACTAAAATATCCGGTCTGAATTCTTCCAATAAATCAACAAGCACTTCCGCCTGTTTGCTTTCTTCCACCCAGCGCCCCTCGGCCTGAATATTAAGCTGACTATATGTTTTCAGGCACATTCTCAGGTATTCTTCATCACCGTCCAGATGTAAAACCCGGCCCGGCAAATCGAAAAAAGTAAACTTCTTGCTTACCTCCGAGCGCCTTAACTCAACTTGCTCGCGTTCACGACTGCGGCGCATTAACACCCGTCTCAGCGTATCATTATGCATACCTTCCATACGCACAATTTCATTGCGCAGATGTTCGGCTTCTATTGGCATTAAATCATCTATCGGCGAATCGGCTATTAACCTAAGGTGCAGTCCTTTTAAAACACAATGAATATTCCGGGCATCATCTTCGAACACATCTGTTACTTTAAAAACTATATCGCCGCCATGAGACTTTCTGACGACCAGATCGCCGACTTGAATGTCCATGTACTCCCCCCCTTAGCTAACGCTGTAACTATTACATACTATGTGTCGTCGATCATAAGTGCCACAAAATTATCCTTGCCGGTGCAGTAGCAAACGCCTAATCCCCACTATATACTATAGTGAGCCCCCGTGGAGACCGCTTTATCTGATAGCACAGCACACGCATGCTTACTCCGAGGTGATGGACGTGATTTGCGTGGTCGTACCGGCCAAAAACGAAGGAGGCCGCATTACTACTGTATTGCAGAATCTGGGAACTTTACCGATTGATCACATTATTCTGGTGGCAAACGGATCAAAGGACAGTACAATGCGTGAAGCGTTAGCGATGCGTCTCCCTAAACTGCAGATTATCTATTTTCACGAATGTTTAGGAATTGACACGCCCCGCGCCGTAGGTGCTAAAGCGGCTTTGGCTCTGGGTAGCGACGTTGTCGTCTTTGTGGACGGCGACATGGTAGGCACCTTTAATGAAAACTTGATGGAACTGGTCGACGGTGTATTATTAAAACATATGGATATGGCACTAACAAACTGTTATCCATCGCCACCGCGCCATATTGAGCGCTACAATCCAACGTTCCAGTGGCGGCTAAACCTCAATAAAGAGCTAGGATTAGACAAAAAAATAAATCTAGCCAGTCCGGCCCATGGGCCGCATGCAGTCTCACGCCGCCTGCTGGAAACAATTTCTTTGCGCGAGCTGGCTGTTCCCCCGGTCACAATGGCACTCGCACGCCTCAATAAACTAAAAATTGATATAGCAACAACAATTCCGCACTACCGTCTGGGTTCATCGGTAAAAAACCAAATTCATACCAACAAGATCATTGATACCATTGTCGGTGACTGCCTTGAAGCCATTGCCGCGTTCCATGACCAGAGCCGCAACCGCCAATGGCAAACCAAAACCTATTTAGGGTACCATATTGAACGCCGTTTTGACCTATTAGACCTGTTTTTAAGCGAAAAGCCCTGCTCGAAATGAGCAGGGCTTCCAGTTTTTATTGTTTAAGATTTGTCCAGGCATTGGCGACAGCAGCAAATTCCGCAAGCGACAACTGCTCGCCCCGTCGCCGGCCGTCAACCCCGGCCTGCTCTAATACCTGAATAAGATTTTCCTTATCAAGCCCACCGGCCTTCAGGCTGTTAGCCAGAGTTTTTCGGCGCTGGGCGAAGGCTGCTTTGACCACCCGGAAAAACATTTTTTCACTGCTGACTTGTACCGGCGGCTCTGGCCTCACAGTACAGCGGATAACCGCAGATTCTACGGCCGGGGCCGGAATAAACGCCCGGGGCGGCACTAAAAACATAATTTCAGGCTGAGTGTAATACTGCACGGCTACCGACAAGGACCCATAGTCTTTTCCGCCCGGAGCAGCAACCATACGCTCGGCTACCTCTTTTTGCACCATAGTCACCAGGATGTCGACTGGCAAACGTTCCTCCAGGAACTTCATAATAATCGGGGTTGTAATATAATAAGGCAAATTAGCAACAACTTTGTACTTTTCCTGGGTAATTTCCCGGGAAATGTCGATTTTCAATATGTCGCCCTGTATTACTTTGACATTATCATACCCATCCAGCGTTTTAGCCAGTACATCCAACAGGCGCCGGTCCAGCTCCACCGCTGTAACTGCAGCCCCGGCTTCGGCCAGTCCCTGGGTCAGGGTGCCGATCCCCGGGCCGATTTCCAGTACGGCATCACCTGCTGTTATTTTGGCTGCGGCCACAATACCGTCCACAACATTACTGTCAATCAGAAAGTTTTGTCCCAACCGCTTGCTCATATGAATGCCGAAGGTTTTTAAGATATGTAACGTTACGTCTTTTTGTGCAATGCACGGTTTTATCGCCATATTACTCTTCCTCCACACCGCTGTTTTGCCTGGCCGCGGCCGCCAATCCGGTTGTTGCTGTCATAAATTCAGCCCGGCTGACCCCATAATGATTGAGTCTGTACAGAAAGCTCTTAGCATTCGCATACCCTATACCCAAGCTTTCCCCCACCGCAGCCCGCCGGCCGGCAGCGTCCGGCACACCATTTAAACCGGCAGCCATAATATCCTGCCAGGTAAATTCACCGGTTGGCTCCCATTCATGGAGGCGGACTTTACTCAGCGCGTCCCTGATGGCCGCCGGTGCAGCCTGTTCAATACCGATATCATTATTGGCATTCGCCTGCTCCCGGGGTACAAAAGCGTGCCTGGCCTCAGGAAATCGTTCTGATAAAAACTTTCTGATCCGCTCCCCGGCACTGTCAGGATCGGTTAGAATAATAATACCCCTTTTTTGATAAGCCTGTTCAATCCGGCTTAAGCAGCGCGGCAATAAATTGAATCCTTCTGTAGCAATACATTCAGCAGCAACAGCCCGTTTGACCGCAGCAATGTCCTGCTTGCCTTCAACCACTATTACTTCTTTTATCATCTAATCTACCCCATTACCTGTACGATATGACTATCTTATCACATTTGACGTTTTTTTATCTATATCGCCTGTAAACAAAGCCGTCGATACGGGAATAAAACCGCCGGTCAGGCGGTTTTATTCCTATCTGCGGGCTACATGATCAACAAATTCCAGTGACCCCGGCCATCAAGGGACAGCTTCTTCTTATGATAACTGTTCAGGGTATTTCTGTGGCCAACACTAACCAGCGTAGTTCCTGCCAGGCGTTCCTGCACCAAACCGTACAGCAGCCGTTCTGTGGCTTCATCCAGAGCGGACGTGGCCTCATCCATAAATAGCCATTCCGGCCGATGGATAAGCACCCGGACAAAGGCAATCCGCTGTTGTTCCCCCAGGGATAAAATATGAGACCAGTCCTCCGTTTTATCAAGATAACCCTTTAGTCCCTCAAGTTTGCACATCGACATAGCCGCTAAGATCTCTTCATCCGTTACCTGACGGTTCAGCCCCGGGTACAATAACGTATCCCGCAGCGTCCCTAATGGCAAATATGACCTTTGTGGCAAAAACAAAAAATTATGGCCCGCCGGGATGGTTATGCGGCCCTGGGCATAAGGCCATAACCCGGACAAAGTTCTTAAGAGGGTACTTTTACCACTGCCGGACGGACCCGCAACCAGCAGCGACTCCCCGGCCTGAATTGTCAAATTGAGGCCGGAAAGAATTCGCTGGCCATCAGGCAAATCAATGTTTAAGCCGCTGACAACTAAGCCCGAATCAGGACTCACCTCAATAACAGCATTGCTCTGAGGCAGCTGACTTACCTGCAGCATACTGCCGATGAAACCGGTAAGACGGTCAGATACAGCCTTCCACTCGGCCATGGAGGCATAACTGTCGACAAAATAAGACAATGATTCCTGCACATTACGAAAGGCCTGAGAGGTCTGCAGCAAGCCACCAAGCTGAATCTCTTTGGCAAAATAGCGGGGCATAGCTACCACAAGCGGAAAAATAATTGCAATCTGCCCATAGCCGGAAGCAAACCAGGTCAGGTGCTTGCGCCGCTGCATGATCTGCCAGTAATTATCGAACACCTTACCAAACCGGGCGATGAAAGAACGCTCTTCCCGGGCCTCACCGCCATAAAAGGCAATACTTTCACTGTTTTCCCGCAGCCGTACCAGGCTAAACCGGAAATCTGCCTCATAGCGCTGCTGATCAAAATTAAGCCTGGCCAAAGGTTTGCCGATCTTATGGGTCAGCCAGGTACCAATTACAGCATACACAATAGCCACCCATACCATATATCCGGAGACAGCCAGTTGCTGATTACCGAAGGGGATTACTATTGTGCCGGACAACTGCCATAAAATAGCAATAAATGATACCAGGGTAACGACTGCCTTCAACAGGCCTAATGATAGTTGCAGGGTATAACTCGTAAATAATCTGAAATCCTCGCTAATCCGCTGATCAGGATTATCTGTATAACTGTCAGTCAGCTGCAACCGGTAGTACATCCGGTTCGTAAGCCAGTTATTGAGATACTTATGTGTCAGCCAGCGTCGCCATTTGATCTCAAGCATTTGCTGGAGGTAAAGCTGATAAACAGCAACAATGATATAACAGGCAGCCAGCAGACAAAACTCACCGAGGGCGCTGAAAACTTCCTCTTTGTCAAAGTTCTGGAGGGCATTATAAAACCGGTTAAACCACTTATTAATCAACACTAAAATATAGACGTAGGTCAGGTTCAGGGTTACAATTACGGCAAGCAGGCCCCGGGCCCGCCATTTCTCCTCCGAATACCAGTATTCGCGGATCAGGCCCCAGGTATCCTGTAAAAACTTACGATTTAAGCCAGCCAAGTGCATCATCCCTTCGGCTATTTGATAGTAATCCTTTTAGATTCGCTGCCCTGGACCCTGACTCCTGCCGACTGTCATTACAACAGTTTTGTCGGGCAAAAGCCTCTGACGGCAGGCAGGCTTCCACGCCCTATATAGATCAATGCATTCTCGCAGCTTTCGCTCGGGCACAAAAACCGCCTGCACCCCTATTCCAGGGTCACAGGCGGTTGTTGCTAATCAGCCAACACGTATACCTTTACCATCCGGCGCCCGAAGCGCCAGGCTTCAGATGCATTCTCCATACACAGATCGATCTTATCACCCACAATGGCGCCGCCCGTATCAGCGGCCAGCCCCATCCCATAACCGGGAACATATACATGGGTGCCAAGCGGAATTACTGCCGGATCGACGGCAACAATCCCCCGCCGGGCGGAAATACCTGTTGCTGTTAAACCTTGAGCCGAACCATCTGTCGGCAGATAAGCGCTGGCTTCCATGTAACGGACGTCCCGGAAGCGCATCGTCCCGCGCGAGGTGTCAACAATATCCCGGGTGCCGACCCGAACGATCTGCGGCTTCGAGCTTACAGCAACCGTTTCGGCCAGCACATCGGCTGCCACCTTGGCCCCATCCTCGAAACGGACGCGGACGGTGGCTTTTTTTACACCATTCTCACCGGCCTGCACAGTCTCTTCTACGCCTTTTTCCAGGGTAGCATCAGGCTGACGGACAATTTGAAACAAATCAGGCGTTTCCTGCTCTTCGATTCTTTCGCTCAGCGTGACCGCCCGGATGTTCATCCCGGCAGCCGGCCTGGCATCATCCCCCGGAAGGAGTTTAATTTTGTCCTGGGGAATGGCCATTTGGTCGGCAACCTCCCGGACAGTCGGCATACCGGTAAGGATGCTGGTGGTTTTGCCCTGATAGGTTACTGTTACCGGTACAGCCCGGAATACCTCAATAACGGTACCGGTATTTACACTGGCTGTCGACAATCTGATTTCGTCTTCAGGGCTAAGCGTAATGCCGGCTTGGTTTAATATTTTGTGCGGACTCTTGTATAGTGTATTAACGCTATACGTTTGATCATCTGCTACAATATGTACTTTTTTATACGCCCAAACAAATCCGGTTGCCACTAGTGATGCCAGGAGCAGCGCGATAATAATTACCGCTTTCCTGTCCCTGTACTTCGTCAGTACGGACATTTCATCACTCATGAATACCCCCCTTTCTGCGAGCCAATCAATTATATCATAACATGGTTAATCAGTCAAACAATCAACAGATTACAACCATTATTATCCACTCTCTATTGGGAGTATTACCAATGTCTGGTAAATATATACATATAAAAATCGGGCAAATTCTTAATTATTTTAAGATATTCGCCCGAATTCCATTTTATTCCTAAAAATATGTACGCCGGCACTCCGGACTAGCCGCTGATACCAAACAGGCGCTTCGTATTGGCCGTGGCCGCTGCAGCCAGCGCGGCCGGCTCCAGCCCCCGCACCCGGGCCACCTCGGCGGCAGTAAACTCAACATAGGCCGGTTCATTACGGCGCCCCCGGAAAGGCTGGGGCGTCAGATAGGGACAGTCGGTTTCCACAAGCAGACGCTCCAGCGGTATATTGGCTGCCACCTCTTTTAGCTTGCCGTCTTTAGCAAACGTTACCGGTCCGGCAAACGATACATAGAAACCAAGTTTAATTATTTCCTTCGCCATCTCCAGACTGCCGGAAAAACAATGAAATACCCCGGTCAGCCCCTTCGCTTCTTTCTTTACAATAGCCAGGATATCACCATGGGCATCCCGGTCATGAATAATAACCGGTTTCTGAAGCTGGCGGGCCACATCAAGCTGGCGGATAAACACCTGCTGTTGTACCTCGCGCGGTGACAAATCATAATAATAGTCTAAGCCAATCTCACCAATTGCCACTACCTTCGGCAAAGAATGCCAGGCAGCCAGCTGTTCATAGTCCTCATCTTTAGCATCCCGGGCATCATGCGGGTGAATACCGACAGCAGCAAAAATGATGTCATGTTTATCTGCCAGGGCAACTGAGCGGGCCGATGACTCCATGCAGGCCCCGGCATTGATGATCCCAACAAGGCCGGCTTCTGCCGCCCGGTCAATTACCGCCCTCCGGTCATCAGCAAACCTTTTATCGTCAAGGTGGGCATGTGAATCAAAGAGCATCTTATTTCACCCTGCTGCCAGCCGGCATGTCGGCGGTAACCAGCTGCAACCGGTCATCGCACGATGCTGCCAAAACCATACCCCGGGACTCAATCCCCCGGATTTTAGCAGGTTTTAGATTAACGACCATGACGACATTCTGGCCCACAAGCTGCTCAGGCTCATAATGTTTGGCAATACCGGAGATAATCGTCCGCTGCTCAGTACCCAGATCGACTGTTAACAACAGCAGTTTGTCCGCTTTTTTAACCTTTTCGGCAGCCAGGACTTTAGCCACCCGCAGATCAACTTTGGCAAATTCGTCAATAGTAATCTCAGGCATGGCAGGTTCTTGCGGCTCTGTTGTTTCTGCCATAACTGGCATGGTGTCCACAGCCTTAGTTTCCGCCTGTTCCTCCGGCTTTTCTTCAATGCGCGGAAAAATGGGTTCTGGTTTGGCAACCACGGTCCCCGCCGGCAAACGCCCCCAGGCTTGGGCCTCACTCAGGGTTACGCCGGCAAAATCAGCGGCAAGTCCAAGCTGCTGCCAAATCTTAGGCGCGGTTACAGGTGTAAACGGCGAAATCAGGATAGCAACGATTCTGAGTACTTCAGCCAGATTAAACAGCACGGTATTCAGGCGGCCTTTTTTAGCCGGGTCTTTGGCCAATGCCCAGGGTCCGGTCTCATCAATATATTTGTTCGTACGCCCGATTAATGCCCACACATCTTTCAGCGCCGCATTAATATCCTGGTTTTCCATGTGTTTTTCATACTGGGCGGCAGTAACCCGTGCCAGTTCAATAAGCTCCTGGTCAATAGGCTCCGTTTCGCCGGGAGCCTCGATTACACCCCCGTTAAACCGGCCAATCATACTCAAACTGCGGTGCAGCAAGTTACCCAAATCATTAGCCAGATCGGCATTAATCCGGTTAATCAGCGCATCCCGCGAAAAGTTGCCGTCAAGCCCCAGAGTAATTTCCCGCAGCAGGAAATACCTGATGGCATCAGGGCCGAACTCATCAATCAAAGCCAGCGGGTCAATGACATTGCCTTTAGATTTGGACATTTTATCGCCTTCAACAACCAACCAGCCATGGCCGTAGACCATTTTCGGAAGATCGACACCCAGGGCCATTAAAATAACCGGCCAGATAATACTATGAAAACGAACGATCTCTTTGCCAACCAGATGGATATCTGCCGGCCAGTATTTAGCGAATTTCTCCCGGTCATGCAGGTAACCGGCAGCCGTAATATAATTGGTCAACGCATCAAACCATACATACACGACATGTTTGGTGTCAAACGGAACAGGTATACCCCAGTCAAAGGTGGTTCGTGATACACACAGATCCTCCAGGCCGCCTTTAATAAAATTAATCATCTCATTGCGGCGGGATGTTGGCTGAATGAACTCAGGATTTTCCTCTATGTAACCAAGTAACCGCTCCTGATATTTAGACATCCGGAAAAAGTAGCTTTCTTCTTTTACAATCTCAACAGCCCGGCCACAGTCCGGACATTTTCCCTCATTAAGCTGACGTTCCATCCAAAATGTCTCACAGGGCGTACAATACCAGCCCTCATATTCGGCCTTATAAATGTCGCCCTGATCATAAATTTTTTGAAATACAGCCTGTACCAGCTCATGATGGCGCTGTTCGGTAGTGCGGATAAAATCATCATTAGATATGTTAAGTTTTTCCCACAAATGTTTAAAGGACGCTACAATCTTATCCACATAAGCCTGTGGTGTAGTATTATTCTCTGCAGCCTTACGTTGAATCTTCTGGCCGTGTTCGTCCGAGCCGGTCAGAAACAACACATCAAACCCGGCCAGCCGTTTATAGCGGGCAATTGTATCGGCAACCGTAGTGCAATAGGCATGGCCGATATGCAGCCGGTCACTGGGATAATAAATCGGGGTTGTAATATAAAAGGGTTTTTTCGGCATAAGATCCTCCTTTTAGCATAACGCGCTTTTCGTATATTTTACCAATTATAGACATTGTTATCATAATTGTCAACAGTTGTCTTTTTCGACATAAAGTAGTATTATATGACATTGTACAGTATTTTTATACACAGGTTTTCCTGCAATTCAAAAATAATTTGCCATTTGGAAATTTCTAGGTTGACAAGCATTGTAATATTTGGTATTATTTAGTTGAGCAGGTTTTGTCGAATCTTGTTGATTAAATGTTATTAGCTTATAGTAGAGTATGAAGGGAGAAAGAAAAATGAAATCAACTGGTATAGTACGTAAAGTAGATGAGCTAGGTAGGGTGGTAATTCCTATTGAATTGCGCCGGACTCTGGATATTGAAGAAAAAGACGCCCTGGAAATTTATGTAGATAGTGACCGCATTATTCTACGGAAATATGAGCCCGCTTGTGTATTCTGCGGTAACGCCGCCGATGTAACCAATTTCAAGAACAAGAACGTCTGCAAAGAGTGCCTCGAATCGATGGGCAATAAAGCTGTATAGTCTGTCTTAGACTAAATCGCTGTCAAGAACAGCCTGATACACGACTCTTTTCGGTAGACCTTTCTGAGACGCCACCTCACGGATGGCGTCTTTTTTATTTATCCCCCGATTCACAAGCCCGGCAACAGCCTGTACTATGTCAGCATCAGTGGGAATCTCCGCCGCTCCTGCCACTTTCTCCTCCGCGGGACAGCCGGCCACAAGGATAGTAAATTCACCGCGCGGTTGATTTTCGGCAAAATGCTGTTCGATACTCGCCAGGTCACCACGGACAAATTCTTCAAATTTTTTGGTCAATTCCCGGGCAATAGCCGCTTGCCGGTTACCCATAGCGCTTTTAATTTCATGTAAAGTTGTACGTACCCGGTGTGGCGCTTCGTAAAATATAAGCGTGTGGGGTTGTCCGGCTAAGCTGGCCAGCATGTCCCGCCGGTGTTTATTGGTTTTGGGCAAAAAGCCGATAAATGTAAAATGATTGGTATCAAGCCCGGAGGCAATCAGAGCCGTAAGCCCCGCATTGGGTCCCGGCAGCGGCACTACCGGCACCTTGTCCATAACGGCCAGCTTCACCAGGTCAGCCCCGGGATCAGAGATAGCCGGCATCCCGGCGTCACTGACCAGCGCAATGCTTTCACCTGCTAACAGGTGCCGGATGAGCTCAGGCCCCCGCTCTTCTTTATTATGCTCATGATAGCTGATCAGCGGCACATGGATATCAAAATGATTTAATAGCTTGCGTGTATGCCTGGTATCCTCGGCGGCAATTGCAGCCACCTCTTTTAACACCCGGACAGCCCGGAAAGTCATATCCTCGAGATTACCGAGCGGTGTAGGACACAGAAAGAGCGTTCCTTTGCCTGTTATTGTCACAGAAGTCACCTGTCCTGACTATACATCTTCATGATATCTTCACTATAGTTCCCATCTGTAGTATATACAATTAAGGGCGGCAATACATCAAGCCCCGGTTTGGCCCCCCGCACTCCCTCAAGCAGGAGCATGTTGGGTTTTTTGCCGGCTGCCGGATACACCAACTGCAGCCGCTTTGGTTCAATACCGGCCGCACACATAGCAAGCGTAATTTCGGCCAGCCGCTCCGGCAGATGCACCATAGCAAACCGGCCACGGTACTTGATCAGATATTTCGCGGCCGCAATAATATCGGTCAGATTGGCAGTCACCTCATGCCGCGCCATGGCCACCCGGCTATTAGGGCTGATGTAGCCGCCCCCCACTGGGCGGTAGGGCGGATTGGAAACAACCAGTTCGCAGCTGCCGCCTGCTAACAACTCTTTAATCTGCCGCAGGTCACCATTGATGATGGTAAGCCTGTCGGCAAGACCGTTACAGGCAGCCGACCGGCGAGCCATGTCGGCCATCACCGGATTCAGTTCCACACCGGTAACTGCGGCTGCCCCCCGCGCCAGCAATAACAAACCGATGACCCCGGTACCGGCGCCAAGGTCTATCACCTCACAGCCTGAACGCAGGCTGGCAAACTGCGCCAACAACACAGCATCCAGCGAGAAGCAAAACTCGTCAGGATGCTGAATTAGTTTCATATTATTAATAATAAGATTATCTACCCGCTCACCCGGTTTTAACCGAATCCCGTCAGCTGCCATTATTCTTTTTCCACTACCTCATCCCAGGGAATAATTAAGGTTTTCCCCTCAGGCAGGGCAATAGTTGCCGTCCGTTTCTGCTGGTTAATTGTTAACACCTTGCCCTCACCCTCGACCGTGACAACCTCCTTGCCAACAGCCGGCGCCACCACCTTTTTGGCGCAGCAGCCGCCATAACAGTCGTTTTCGTATTTCAGGCAACACATCAGCCGGCCGCAGATACCCGATATTTTGGTCGGATTAAGCGACAGATGCTGATCTTTGGCCATCCGGATTGACACAGGCTCGAAATCCCCTAAAAAAGTTGCACAACACAGCGAGCGGCCGCAGCAACCAATTCCGTTCATTAATTTGGCCTCATCCCGGACGCCGATTTGCCGGAGTTCAATACGCGTGCGGAAAACACTGGCCAAATCTTTTACCAGCTCGCGAAAGTCTATCCGCCCCTCCGCCGTAAAGTAGAAGATGATCTTATTCACATCAAAAGTGTACTCCACGTCCACCAGATTCATTGGCAAGTCATGGGCCAGGATTTTTTGTTCGCAGATCTTAAAGGCTTCTTTCTCTTTTTTTCGATTATCATTGACCTTTTCCTCATCTTCCGGGGTGGCTTTACGCAATACCGGCTTCAAAGGAGCTACAATCTGACTGTCTTCCACTTGCCGCGGACCAACAACTACATCACCAAACTCCAGACCTCTGGCAGTTTCTACAATAACATGCTCACCGGCATTTATTTCCATGCCGCCGGGATCAAAATAATATATTTTACCCGCTTTCTTAAAGCGGATTCCCACTACTGTCAACATACTAAATCTCCTTTTTCCGCTAAATCCTTCAATTTTAAAAGTAATGCCTCGATCGCCAGCCGGGTATTGGCATTACCGTGAATAGCCCGCATCGTATCCTTCACGGCACTGACTGCCATAATACTTTGTCTTTCCGGCCAAGTATCCGCCCAGCCTTTTAACTGAGAACTGCAATCCATATTATATATTAAATGCTCACTATGGCTGCCGGCTACAAGTACAATATCCCGCAATAAATACACCAAAAAATCCAGAATTTCTAAGACTTCTTTCGTGTCAAGACCGTCAAGCGCAAGTGCCTGCCCCCACACAGCCGCCATCCGTTTGTCCCGGAGACTGTCTAACAATTCGATCGCCTTGTTCCGATTCATCAGACCCTCAGGAGCCAATAATTCAAGTGCCGTCCCCATGCGGCCGCCGCTTAACCGCGCAGCCACATTGGCCGCTTCCGGCCTATACCCTTTGTCAATCAGCGCCTGGGCGAGCAAGCCGGCCGGCAGTGACTGAAATTGGAGCTTTTGGCAGCGGGATAGAATGGTCGGCAGCACCGGCTGGGCTGTTCCTGACACAAGGATAAACACAAAACCCGGGGGCGGCTCCTCTAATAATTTAAGCAAACTATTAGCGGCCTGAACCGTCATCAGCTCTGCCTCCTCAATCATGCACACCCGCCGTAAACCCATAGCCGGGGTTAAAGCCGCAAAGTGCTGCAGATTGCGAATCTGGTCGATCTTAATTGCCCGGCCGTCAGGCCGCACCAGTATAAAATCGGGGTGCGCACCGCGGTCGAACATAATGCACGCCGGGCAGGCCCCACAGGGTTTGCCACTGCCACCGCCACATAAGATGCCGGCAGCCAACAATGTACCGGCCAGGCTTTTACCAACACCGGCCGGCCCGGTAAACAATAACGCATGCGGCACTTTATCAGCAAGCAGCATTGCCCGGATGATTTTCACATTAGTATCATGTCCGATTATTTCCTGCCAAGTTATCATCATCTAAGTGTATAAGTCCACCAGCATGCCCCGCACTGCGTCATGCTTAGACATGATTGACAGCTGGCGCTGCTGGCCGAGGCGCACATCTTCGGTCATCTCACCTAGCTTGGCATCAATTTGCTGAATGGTGGTGTACATTTTCTGCCGGCCGTGACGGTCCCAGCCGGCACGTGATTCCAGCGTATACATACGCGATACAGCCTCACCAATAAATTTGCGGACAAGCTCTTTATAGGCTTTAAGCTCGCCGTAGGTAGGCATATTGGACAATCTGCGCCCACTTTCATCGATTTCGGAAAGCATCGCCTTTAGGCGCTCAGAGGACTGCTTTTCCTGTGTTTTCAGGAGGTCGGCAGCAAAATAATCGCCTGTTTTTTCCGCTTTGCCAGCCTGTTCACGTTCAGCGACCACCGGCTGATTGCCCATGGCCAATTTATTTATTTTCATACTCATGTGCTATAGTCCTCCTGCCTAGAAATTACAGGGCAGATAACATACTTTCTTATCCTATAAATTATAAATGGTTTTAGCAAAATAATCAAATATTTGGCAGAAAAACGGTAATAGAAAAGGCAGGGCTGCTATTTCCCCCTGCCAAGTAGTTTGCCAATCTGCCCGTATATTTCATTATGTATTATTTCAATGGACTTAAGCTGCCCTTCCCCGGTGCAATCAACCCTGCGCCAGGAAAACTGATTAGCAATATGACAGGCATTATTATAACAAAGGTCCAGATAAGCACGGTTCTGTTCGTGAATATCACGGCTGCTGCCGGCCTTGTTATCCCGCCCGCACATGAGCTGCACACTGACTGCCGGCGGCATGGCCAGAAAAAACACGGCATCAGGAACAGGTAAACCACATTTAGCAAATTCAAAATCCCAGAGCCAGTCAAGATACTCTTTTTGTTCTGCTTTGTTGCTAATTTTAACTGCCTGATGAATCATATTCGAAGTGGTATAGCGGTCAGCAATAACGACGCCGCCCTGCAAATAGAATTTTTCCCATTCTTTCTTATAAGAAGCAATACGGTCAACCGCATAAAAGGCGGAGGCAGCATACGCATTGAGATCCTCCGGGCAATCGCCGAACTCTCCGTTCAAATACATCTTGACTAACGCCGACGACTGGCTCTGATAGTTAGGATAGTCGACCTTGCGGACGGCAATGCCCTCGGCTTGTAAGCGTTCTACCAGTATCCCGGCCTGGGTTGCCTTGCCGCTCCCGTCAGTTCCTTCAATAACAATTAATTTTCCTCGCATACAGCCTCCGTCAGTCAACTACCTTAATGGTTTTAAGCAGGTAATCCTCCGGCCCGGAAATGTGCAGGCCGGCATTCTGCAAAACATGGCAATAATCAATGATTTCCTGGGTAATCCGTTCCCCCGGACACAGCATAGGAATACCAGGTGGATAAAAAGTGACAATTTCAGCACAGATCATGCCATCGGCATCCTGAAAAGGAACCATGCAGGTATTGCCAAACAAGGCATCCCGCGGCGAAAGTACCTGGGCCGGCGGCTGGGGGTATTTGCCGGCCAGATAAATCTCATTAATATCCGAAAAATCGCGGGTTCCGTGGTGGGTGGCAGCTAAATCCCGCAGTGCCGCCACTAGCGCCGCCACTTCTTTTTCCGAATCGCCTAAAGTGATGAGGAATAAGATATTATAAACATCAGACAATTCTACCTGAATTTTATATTGGTGACGCAAAATACGTTCAGCTTCCGCCCCTTTTAATCCGAGCCCCTTAACAGTCACAGTTACTTTCGTCGGATCAAAACTGTGGACACCGGGATTACCTAGTTTTTCCTGGCCAAAGCAATATAAGCCGGGAATTTTATTAATTTCCTCCCTGGCCTGGTTTGCCAGATCGACAGCCCGTTCAATTAGCGCATGACCGGCAGTCGCCATCTGCATTCTCGCTACATCAAGTGAAGCCAGGAGGATATAATTAGGGCTGGTCGACTGCACCAATTGCAGCATGGCTTTAAGGCGGGGGACACGGATCCGCCCTTCCCGGCAATGCACCAACGAGCATTGCGTCATCGCCCCAATGATCTTATGGGTGCTTTGCGCAACAATATCAGCACCGGCATCTAAGGCCTGTACAGGCAAACGGTCAGAGAATTTAAGGTGCGGGCCATGGGCTTCATCAACAACCACCGGAATGTCATAGCTATGGACAATATCAACAATCCGCTTCAAATCGGTTGCAACTCCATAATAGGTGGGATTAATCACCAATACGCCTTTAGCATCCGGGTGTTGTTCCAAGGTGCCGGCAACCGTCTCCGGCGTAACCCCCATCGCCAGTCCTAATTCATTATCGACTTCAGGCTGCATAAATACAGGAATGGCGCCACTTAAAATAATGCCCCCGATAATTGAACGGTGAGCATTGCGCGGCACAATAATTTTGTCTCCAGGTCCGGCAATTGTCAGTATCATTGCATAAATTCCGCCGGTTGTACCATTAACCACAAAATAGCTATGATCAGCCCCATACAGGTCGGCTGCCAGATCCTGAGCCGCTTTCACCGGTCCGTGAGGCTCATGCAGGTCATCAAGTTCCTCCATGAGCGCCAAATCCAGGGCCAGTGTCTGTGACGGTACCAGTTCAGCCAGCGCCTGGTGCATACCCTTCCCCATTTTGTGCCCCGGGGTGTGGAATGGTATTACTTTATCATTTACATAAACCTTCATCGCCGTCAGCAAGGGTACTGTTTTCTGATCAAGCACACTGCCCACCACCTTTAAATTCATTGCTATATTATACCCATGCAAGTTGTAAATATTTTAACATACTGCCGTTTAGGGTACAAGTTTAAAGACAAAAAGAACTGTTCGTTATAGGCTTTTTCTGTTTTACTAAAGTGTGGCAATAAATTATAATAAAGAAATAGCAATAACTGTAATCACATATAAAATTTAATAGTGGGAGGATTATGTATATGGAGCAGTTTGAAAAGGTATCTATTGTAAAAAAAGCAAATGTATATTTTGAAGGCAAGGTAACCAGCCGCACCGTAATTTTTGCCGACAACAGCAAAAAAACACTTGGCATTATGCTGCCGGGAGATTATGAGTTTGGTACCGCAGCGGCAGAGATTATGGAGATTCTGGCTGGTGAAATGACAGTATTATTACCGGGAGAAAGTGAATGGAAAACTTATAAAACAGGCGACTCTTTCCAAGTGCCGGCAGAGTCACGCTTTAAGCTTAAAGTAGCAACAGTTGCCGACTACTGCTGCTCCTATATTCCAGGCTAACAATCGGCATGTAAGACAGGAGCCCTGACGCATTAAGCATCAGGGCTCCTGCTATGGTTTATTATGGCACTTCCACCCTCATAACCGACTGTCCACGCAGAGTCAGCGGCTCTGGTATAGAGGCATGATTGATAATATCCCGCAGGATCGGTGTGATTACCGTAAGGGGTTTACTAACAGTTACAGTAACCGACTCCCCTTGCGCTCGTTTACCGTTTGCATAGCCAATGTTAACAAGCAGGTCATTATTGCCAATACTGGCCACAGCATTATTAACAGCGGCCCTGGCCGCAAAGTCATTGCCTACAGCAGCGGAGCGGGCACCTTCCCGGGCGGCAGCAGTAAGCACCAGATACTGATTCATCACCTGTCCAAACTCAAAGAGACTGAATAAAAGCAATATCAGTACAGGTAACACAATCGCAGTCTGAATCGAAGCCTGTCCGCGTTTTTGTTTGAAATAGCGGGTAATGTTCATCTAATCACCCCATACAAACAGTTGGATTTACTACCGGTAGTTTAATTGTAACATTCGTACGCCGGCAGCACTATCATACCTAAGTCTTATCTTCTTGCAATAATGGGAACATAGTCCTATACCGCATTGATAAAGTATTAACGGAGAGGATGAACTTCTGATAATACGAAAGAAGCCTCTCCGCCCCGTGGGGCGAAAGGCTCCTGCAATACATGCCGCTGTCGTTTATACGGCAGCTATTGGCTTATGATTTTAGTGGTACAGCAGCGTAGATTCGCGTGCCTTTTCCTATTTCGGATTTTATGTTTAATTCTCCCCCCAGGAGATTGATCCGCTCGCGCATACCCATCAAGCCAAAACTCTCGCTGCCAAGGTTGTCGGCCGACGCGAACCCCCGGCCATTGTCCTCGACAACTGCCGACACTATGCTTAGGCGAAAGTCGAGCCGAACCCATACCCCTGATGCCCGGGCATGTTTCTCCACATTATTAAGCGCCTCTTGGATAATCCGGAATAAACCAATTTCAATATGCGAATCCAGCCGCTTCTCTTCGCCAATTATTATGACCTCCGGAAAAATACCGCACCGTTCTTTCATGGTATCAAGCACCCGCCTAACTGTGGGCACAAGACCTAAGTCATCCAGCGTCATCGGTCTAAGATCAAAAATTATCTTGCGGGTTTCTCTAAGCGCAACTCTGACCTGCTCACGCAAGTCTTTAAGTTCATGTTTGGATCTGGCAATATCCGTATCAATCAGGCGCTCGCACACCTCTGCCCGAAAAACAATATTGGCCATGGCCTGGGCCGGACCATCATGAATCTCCCGGGCCACACGACGACGTTCCTCTTCCTGGGCTCGGATTATTTTAGCACCAAAAATCTGACTGGCCTGCAAAGATTCGATCTGAGTGACCACGGTTCCCATCTGATTGCCTAAATAACCCAGCACGGCCCCGACCTGAGAAACAAGCTCTTCCGCTTTCTCAACCGTGTTCTTAAGTACTCTAAGCCGCATCTCCAAATCATCACGCTGCCGGCGTAAATTCTGTTCCTGCAGACGGGCCATCGCCAGTTCCAATTGAACATTGCTGGTATCTTCGTAAGCAGCTTTAATATCAACCTCGGTATAGTTGCGGAAATTCCGGCTAACTTCCATCAACCTAAGACGCGAACGGCGCTCTTTTCTTTCCAATTCATCAACCTTGAAAATAATTTCCGCCGTTTCCTGTTTAATCCGCTCGACATCCCGCCGTACGTTTTCTGTCTCACCCCGGGCAGCCTCGTATATATCAAAAATCTGGGATTTACTTTTTTCGACCGCAGCAACCGTCCCTTTAACAATCTTATCTAAGATTTTCACATCAAGATTCTTCATGCAGGCCCAGGCTCCTCACCACTCTAATTGTATCTGTACATTATAAGCCATTTCGTCATACCTGCCCCATATCCTGCTGCCCGAAAATAATAAGAAAAGACTTGGCTTGTGGCTTTGTCTATAAAACCAATCAGCCAAATAGCCGTTTAACCCTTTCTACAACCCCGAGGCCCGACTGACCTGCCGGCTGTTCCTGGCCGCCGGTTATCAGATAAACCAAATCATTAATCCCTCTTGCGACCGCTGTTTCCGGATGGCTGCTGACAAAGGGAACCCCCCGGTTTACAGAAGACACAACCACTTGCTCATCACCGGGCACAGCAGCAGCAAATTTATATCTCAGACTTTCTTCCACCTCACTGGTCTCCATACCGCTGTCAGTGGTAATTTTATTCAGCACCACCTTGATTTTATCATTACCATAACCAAGGGATTCCAGCATCTCCAGGCATAGTTTTACATTCTTAATTGTTGGCAGGTCAAGTGCAGCTACAACCAGAATAATATCTGACGCCTCAAGCACAGTCAGCATAGAATCGGAAACAACAGAGGCGGTATCAATAACTGTATACGCAAAGTTTGCGCGCATAGCTTTGAGTATGGCTGCCAAATGCCGGCTTGCTACCGTCTCCGCTTGCTCAGGCCGTAGAGGTGCTGCCAGTACTTTTACATCATGATTAAAGTGTACCAAATAGTTCTCCAGATTTTTTTTATCCAGCTGAGCAGCATCCTGCACTAAGTCGGCTATTGTAGAACGGGGCATAAGGTTTAACAATAAAGCTACATCACCAAATTGAAGATCCGCATCAATTATGCCTGTCTCCAAGCCGGTCTTAGCCGCAAGTGCCACCGCTAAATTTATGGCAATCGTTGTCTTGCCGGTACCACCTTTGGTACTAAAAACGGCAACCAGTTTACCCTGGTTTTTCAGTTCTGAATTAGGCATTAGCGCTCTGCCTGTTTTTTTATTTTTCAAACTGTTCTTAATGACCTGCAGCAATTCTTCACCACTAAAAGGTTTTATAAGATAATTTTTAGCACCGGCATCCATTGCCTGTCTTTGGTATTCCTGCTCACCCTGCACACTCATCATAATGATTGAGGAGTCCGGAACTTCAGCGGTGATCTGGGCAGTGGCCGTAATACCATCCATACCTGGCATGTTTATATCCATTAAGATTATATCAGGCTCCAGCTCCTTGGCCTTTGCTACCGCTTCCAGCCCCGACTCGGCTTGGCCAATGATCACCAGCTCGGAATCAAACTCCATCAGTTTGCAGATGTTCTCCCGTGTTGCCGCACTATCATCGGCGATAAATACCTTAATCTTCTTAACCATCTATCTTACCCCCTAGGGTTTTTGCGGAAACTGCTCCCGGTCCTGCCTACATTAACTAATTCAAATAAACACAGCCGGGTTTTTTCTCCGCTTGCCTGCTAGGCCAACATTCTAAATTAATTTTAACCGACTATTTCCTGCTGACCTATCAGACCTACTGTTTAAATTATTAGGACTTAAGGCCCACTCGGTCATCTATGTTTATACTGGCAGCAATATTTCGCGCCTGATGCCACCGGAAAACATTACATATAGGTAATCCCTTGCCTATTCGCCAGGAAGCAAGGGATTGTTTTCATCTGCCACAAATTATTTTATAAGATTATATTTCTGCATTTTTTGATAAAAACCGGAGCGGTGAATACCTAAAATTTTAGCTGCTTTGCTTTTATTGCCGCCTGCTGCAGCCAGTGCCCGCATAATGGCCTGTTTCTCGGCATTTTCTTTTATGTCGGCTAAATCGCTGGGCTGATCCCCGTTCCCGGACTCAGCTTTTATCCCATTCACCTTTTTAAGCATCGGCGGCAAATGCTCCGGAGCAATAATTATCTCATCATCCATCAGGTTAATGGCCCGTTCCAGGACATTTTCAAGTTCGCGGACATTACCAGGCCAATTGTATTGCATTAATAAAGCCAACGCCTCTGGGGTAATCCCCTCTACCCAGTGTTCAACCTGATTATTGATTTTTTGGAATAACATGCGGCATAACAGCAGAATATCCTCAGTTCGTTCTCTGAGCGGGGGAATATTAATTGTAAATATATTTAACCGGTAATATAAATCCTGCCGAAACTGCTTTTGCTGGATCATATTCTCCAGATCACGGTTAGTTGCTGCAATCACACGGATATCAAGCTTAATCGGTTTGGTTCCGCCCAGGCGTTCCAATTCACGCTCTTGCAGCACCCTAAGCAGCTTGACCTGCATGGCAAGCGTCATTTCACCTATTTCATCTAAAAAAATAGTGCCGCCGTTAGCCAATTCGAATTTGCCAGGTTTCCCCCCTTTGCGGGCACCTGTAAACGCACCTTCTTCATAGCCAAATAATTCGGCTTCCAACAGGTTCTCAGGCAGTGCCGCACAATTAATTTTAATAAAGGGACCCTGGCGCCGCCGGCTGGCATTGTGCACAGCATGAGCAAATAATTCTTTACCGGTGCCGGTTTCCCCCAGAATTAATACTGTCGACATCCCTTTAGCCGCTTTGGCGGCCACTTCCTTGAGGCATTTCATAGTGTCACTATTGCCGACAATATTGTCAAACGTAAACTTACCACCATACACTTTGAACAGTTCTTCTTTGTAATACTCTAATTCTGACTCCAGCTTGCTAATCTTGCCGGCAAGAGATTTAAGGTCTTTTACATCCCTGAAAATCATATTGCCGACAGCGCCGATGATTTCACCATCTTTAACAATGGGAATCCGCGTGACAACACTGGTATTTGTCTGTATTTTCTGGATATCGGTAACTTCCGCCTTACCCTCCTGCACCACAAGGTGCATCCTGGTATTAGGAATAACATCAGCGACATGCTTCCCTACCACAGCCTTGGGATCAACAGCAAGAAATTCACTGTAGGCCTTATTAAGCATCGTTACCATACCGTCTTTGTCCACGACCACAACGCCTTCGTGCATACTTTCCAATATTGATTCCAGTGTACTCTTGAGCCTTTTCATATCTTCAAGTTGTGTAACTACCTCATTAAACTCGGTAATATCCTGAAAAATAGCAACAGCCCCAACAATAGTATTCTCTTTAATAATAGGCGTACGGTTTGTTAATATTTCGCATTTTCCAATATTCTGCCGTTGATTAAGTTCGGCCTCGCCGGTTTCCATAACTCTAATAAGCCCGGTGCTGGGGATAACGTCATCGACCATTTGCCCAAGAACATGTTCAGATTTTAAACCGGTAATCAGCTCGGCAGCGGTATTAAAAAATGTAATAACTCCATGGTAGTTGACCACGACTATTCCATTGCAGACCGAGTCAAGCACAGTCCTCATTTCCGTCATACCGGTCGACGCGAATGCTTCCAGCAGGCCGCTTACTCCACATTTTTGCATTCTTCGGGACCTCCTGTAAATAATGTCTAAAAATACAGCCAACTTAGCTTGCAACAATTCGTCTGTCAAAACAATTATAAAACGGGGCTCCTGTTAGTGTCTACAAAAAAAGTCTTCATAATAATAAAAGAAAAATGATAACGCGGAGTTAGTATACTCCGCGTTATCATTTTTAAAATAACCAGCAAATATTTATTACAGCGTACAAGCACCATCGACACTAAGGACTGCGCCATTAATGAACTTAGCATCATCAGATGCGAGAAAAGCAAAGGCTGCAGCAATCTCTTCCGGCTCACCCAACCGTCCGGCAGGAACTTTAATCAATATTTTTTCGTTAAGAACCTGTTCAGGGATCTTCTTGACCATTTCAGTGGCAATGAAACCAGGGGCCACGCAGTTAAACCGCAGACCGTTACGGGCCATCTCCTTGGCCCAGGACTTAGTCATACCAATTACCCCCCACTTAGCAGCAGCATAATTGGTTTGGCCGAGGTTGCCGTACAGGCCGACTACCGAAGAGGTCGTCAGCACCACGCCGGCTTTTTGCTCAAGCATCTGTGGCAGTACCGCCGAGGTGCAGTTAAAAACACCGGTCAGATTAACATTAATCACTGAATCCCAGGCATCTTTCGTCATCTTTTTCATCATGGCGTCTTTGGTTATACCGGCGTTATTAATTAAAACATCTACCTTGCCGAAAACCTCTATTGTTTTAGCTACCATAGCCTTAACACTTTCCGGATCAGTAACATTAACCTGGACGTAGATAGCCTGCACACCTTTAGCAGCCACCTCTTGCACAGCGGCTGAGCCGTCAGCATAATCGGCAATTACGATATTTGCACCCTCTTCAGCAAACCGCAGCGCAGTTGCCTTGCCGATGCCAGCCGCAGCCCCGGTAATAATTACAACCTTGTTCTTTAAACCCTTCATCGAAAAATACCTCCCTATTAAAAACAATATTGAGTAATAATGCAAGCAGTTGCCATGTTCAATGTAAGTATGTTGCAAAAACCATGCCAATATCCTGTGGAAAAAATTACTGGTTTGCGAGAAATTTCCTGCAGTATTCTACTGCTTTAAGGCAGACGAGCTATTGATCGTTCCTACTCATGATCAAATACTTTCTGACCAGGCAAGCAAGTGCGACATATGTTTACAGGCAAAACTATGTATATATGTCGCAGTTCATACACACACTGTCTATTAATATGAACACCCGTCACTGTCGTTCGGGTGTCAAATCCGCATTCAGAAGACAGAAAATAATGATTTTACCCCTCCCTGCGGAAAAGAATGTTTATTGGCACGATACTTGCTTATAAATTTATCTGAATTGCGCACTATGTAAGGAGGAGGTTGTCCCAGCAATAAACACCTGATCATTACCAAACATGCTAATATCTTTTAGGAGGTAATTAAATGGAAGTAATCGGAATTCTCCTTAGTTTATTTTTACTTATGTTCTTTGCCTACCGTGGTTTTTCAGTAATTTTATTCGCACCGGTATTTGCGTTACTGGCTGCCTCATTATCCGGGCTTTCGCTCATGCCAGCCTACACCGAGCTGTTTATGGCCAAAGCAGTTACGTATATTAAATCATTTTTCCCGGTATTCTTACTTGGAGCCGTTTTTGGAAAATTGATGGAAGATACGGGCCTGGCTAAAGGTATTGCCCAAGCCATTATTAAAAGCTTAGGCAAGGATCGGGCTATTTTGTCGATTGTTCTGGCCGGCTGCGTACTTACCTATGGCGGCGTAAGCCTGTTTGTGGTTGTTTTTGCCATCTATCCTTTTGCGTCGTCGTTATTTAAACAGGCCGATATCCCCAAAAGGCTGCTGCCTGCGACTATAGCCCTCGGTGCATTTACGGCCACGATGGACTGTATTCCCGGCACACCCCAAATACAAAACCTAATTCCCACTAACTTTTTCGGTACCAACATCTATGCTGCTCCTATTCTGGGTCTATTAGGCGGCACAGCTATTTTATCCTTAGGCATTTTATGGCTGGAGCATCGGCGGCGGAGCGCGGCGGCGGCCGGCGAAGGCTATGGTAAACATACCATTAACGAACCGGAAATTAAAAACGACACCTCGCTTCCGTCCTGGCAGCTGGCTATTTTGCCATTACTCGCCGTCCTGATCGTTAATTTCGCCATGACCCGTATGTTTACTTGGGATCCGGCAATCCTCGAACCTTTTAAAGCCATGAAACTGCCGATGACCGCTGCCGCTGTCAGTAATGTCATTAGCATCTGGTCTTTGATTATTGCCCTGGTTACCGGTATTGGCCTCGCTATTGTGTTAGGCTATAAAAACCTTGGTTCAACCGGTATGCTGGCCAAATCGCTTAATGCCGGTGCCGTTGGCTCACTCCTGGCAATCATGAATACTGCCTCGGAAGTAGGTTATGGCAACGTTATCGCTTCCCTTACCGGCTTCAAATCCATCTCCAGTGCGTTAATGAGCATCAAAGTGGGCGGTTCTCCCTTGGTATCGGAAGCGGTGACAGTCAATATCCTCGCCGGCGTTACCGGCTCGGCCTCAGGCGGTATGTCTATTGCTTTAGATCTGATGGCCAAGGACTGGCTGGCCTGGGCAAACTCTATCGGTATGTCGCCGGAAATATTGCACCGGGTAGCCTCTATGGCCTCAGGCGGCATGGATACGCTGCCCCATAACGGCGCAGTTATTACCTTACTGGCAGTCTGCGGTTTAACCCACAAAGACTCTTATGGCGATATTTTTGTCCTAACCTGCCTTAAAACCCTCATGGTATTCGTAATTATTCTCCTCCATACCATGACCGGAATCCTATAATTTGTTCACTGCAAGCTAAGACTTGGCTTGTGCCAGGATCTAAAGGGCGATGGCCGAAACTGGCTCTGCCCTTTAGTGTATAGCCGTTCTTATGTCCACAGAATTTGTTGCAAATTCTGGTAGACCAAGTAAAATACCTGTGTTGAAAAACAACACAGGTTTTTTATTAGCAATAACTTATCCGCCGCTAGGGAAAGTGTATAAGAATTTAGACGCATGTGTTTAAAAGTGTAAACACATAATACCCTGAGCAAAATTGCCTGTCACCAAATGGGATTGCCACAGCAGCTGCGTCCGGTTGGTGCCCAGGCAGAAGACAATCACCGGGCCGCGACTTGATCACACTCTGTTAAAACAGCTTTATTTAATCTTTCATCTGACTAATCAAACCGATTGGCATGGTCCTTGCAATAAAGAGTTTCGAGAGATATTTCACAAGGAGAGTGAGCATATTGGCAAAAGTAATCAGCGCACAGAACGCAGCCAAACTTATACAGAACGGCCAAACTGTTGCAACCAGCGGTTTTGTCGGCAACGGTCATCCGGAAGCGTTGACGGCTGCATTGGAAGAGCGCTTTATCAGCGAGGGTGCTCCCAGAAACTTAACCTTAATCTACTGTGCCGGTCAGGGCGATGGCAAAGACCGTGGCCTGAATCACTTCGGATCAGAAGGCATGGTGAAAAGAGCAGTCGGCGGCCACTGGAATCTGGCCCCCAAACTGGGCAAGCTGGCTGTTGAGGATAAGATAGAAGCCTATAACTTCCCCCAGGGAACACTTACCCACTGGTTTCGTAATTTAGCCGGCCGGAAGCCTGGTGTCATTACCAAGGTTGGCCTGAATACATTTGTTGATCCCCGGGTTGATGGCGGTAAAATCAACAATGTAACCAGCGAGGATCTGGTTGAAGTCATCGAACTGGGTGGTGAGGAATGGTTATGGTATAAACCTTTCCCGGTAGATGTGGCACTCCTCCGCGGCACCAGCGCCGACGAACGTGGCAATATTACCATTGAGCATGAGGCAGTTTCTTTGGAGCAATTATCGATTGCTCAGGCTGTCAAAAGTGCCGGCGGCATTGTCATTGTCCAGGTTGAGCGGCTTGTAGCTAACGGCAGTCTAAAACCCATGAATGTTAAAATCCCCGGTATCAGCGTTGACTATATTGTGGTTGCCGAATCACCCGCCTTGCATATGCAAACCTTCGGCGAGCAATATAATCCCGCCTATTCGGGCGAGATTCGTGTTTCCCTGTCTGCCATAGCGCCATTACCGCTGGATGAACGGAAGGTAATTGCCAGACGGGCCGCATTGGAATTAATCCCTGATGCCAAAGTGAACCTGGGAATCGGCGTGCCGGAAGGAGTAGCCCTTGTGGCCAACGAGGAAGGCATTGGTGACACGCTGACCCTGACGGTCGAGGCCGGGCCTGTTGGCGGCGTACCTGCCGGTGGCCAGAGTTTTGGTGCGGCTACCAATGCCGAAGCCATTCTGGACCAGCCCTATCAATTCGACTTTTATGATGGTGGCGGCCTTGACCTCGCCTTTTTGGGACTGGCTGAAACCGACAAACAAGGCAATATCAATGTCAGTAAGTTCAAAGGCCGGGTTGCTGGCTGCGGCGGCTTTATCAACATTACCCAAAATGCCAAACGGGTCTTCTTCTGCGGTACCTTTACCGCCGGCGGTCTCAAAGTACAGGTTGCCGACGGCAAGTTGACGATTCTGAATGAAGGCAAAGCTAAAAAGTTTCTGGAGCAGGTGGAGCAGATTACCTTCAGCGGCCAGTATGCCCAAAAGGTAAAACAACCTGTCATGTACATCACGGAGAGAGCCGTTTTCGAACTGACTGCCGCCGGTATGACACTTATTGAAATTGCTCCCGGTGTTGATCTGGAACAAGATATTCTGGCTCACATGGAATTCAAGCCAATTATCGCTTCTGACCTGAAACTCATGGACGAACGCATCTTCCGCGCAACGCCCATGGGCCTGGGTAAACAGGTATAAATCAATCAATACTCACTAAAGGATGGTGCATTCCATGAAAGAAGTAGTAATCGTCAGCGCAATGCGTACAGCCATTGGCAATTTTAACGGCTCCCTGGCTTCGGTAGCCGCGACAGACCTTGGTGCTTTAATCATTAAGGCCGCAGTTGAGAAAGCCGGCATCAATAAAGAAGCTGTCGACGAGGTCATTTTCGGCAATGTACTCCAGGCTGGCCTTGGGCAAAATCCTGCCCGTCAGGCAGCCATAAAAGCCGGCCTGCCGGTAGAGGTTCCTTCTTATACTGTAAATAAGGTTTGCGGCTCCGGCCTGAAAACAGTAAATCTGGCAGCGCAGGCGATCATGACCGGCGACGCCGATATCGTAGTAGCCGGCGGTATGGAGAATATGTCCCAGGCGCCTTATCTCCTGGACAGCAAAGCCCGCTGGGGCTACCGTATGGGCCATGGCAAGCTTACCGATGTCATGATCCACGATGGTCTTTGGTGTGCTTTTAACGATTATCATATGGGCATTACCGCCGAAAATGTATCGGCTCAATATAATATCAGCAGAGAAGACCAGGACCGGCTGGCCTACGAGTCTCAGGCCAAGGCCCTCAAAGCTATTGAGTCCGGCGCTTTTAAACAGGAAATATGCCCGGTAGTAATCAAAAGCAGAAAAGGCGATACCACTTTTGACACTGACGAATATCCCAAGGCAGGCACAACCGCCCAATCACTGTGCGGCTTAAAGCCGGCCTTTAAAAAAGACGGCGCCGTTACTGCCGGTAACGCCTCAGGTATTAATGACGGCGCTGCCGCTCTTGTCCTCATGTCTGCCGACAAAGCCGGCGAACTGGGTCTGAAACCGCTGGCCCGCATCCGTTCCTACGCCGCAGGCGGTGTTGACCCCTCCATTATGGGCATGGGTCCGGTGCCGGCAACGCGTAAAGCGCTGGCCAAAGCCGGCCTGAACATCAGCGACATCGACTTAATTGAAGCCAATGAGGCTTTCGCAGCCCAGTTTCTGGCCGTAGGCAAAGAGCTTGGGTTCCCCCAAGACAGGGTAAATGTCAATGGCGGCGCGATTGCCCTTGGCCATCCGATCGGGGCCAGCGGTGCCCGGATACTTGTCACCCTGCTGCACTCCCTGCAAGCGAGAGAGGCTACGCTCGGCCTGGCCACCCTGTGCATCGGCGGCGGCCAAGGTGTTGCCACCATCGTCGAACGGCTCTAGTTCCATGGATTAGCTGCCACCTCCCTTTTAGCCAAAAGGGAGGTGGTATATATAATTTTTTATAAGGGGGTCTATTACTATGATGTTTGAACTGACTGAAGATCAAAAGATGACACAAAAACTGGTGCGGGAATTTGCCGAAAAGCAGGTTGCCCCTAGTGTTGCCGAGCGTGATGAAGAATCGATTTTCTCCCGCGAGCTCTTTGATACCATGGGGGAAATGGGGTTAACAGGTATTTGCTTCCCTGAACAGTACGGCGGCGCCGATGGCGATGTGCTCAGCTATATCCTAGCCGTAGAGGAACTGTCCCGGGTGGACGACGGCATCGGCATCACCCTCTCCGCGACCGTATCGTTATGTGCCTGGCCGATTTATGCCTTTGGCAATGAGGAGCAAAAACAAAAGTTCCTGGCACCCTTGCTGGAAGGTACAAAAATGGGGGCCTTTGGTTTAACTGAGCCCAACGCCGGTACCGACGCCGCCGCCCAGCAAACAATTGCCGTCCTAGAGGGAGACCATTATGTGCTGAACGGCAGCAAAATTTTTATTACCAATGCCGGCGAAGCGGAAACCTATGTCGTATTTGCCATGACTGACAAAACCAAAGGGGTAAAAGGAATCTCCGCTTTTATTATGGAAAAAGGCATGCCTGGCTTCACTTTTGGTAAAAAAGAACACAAAATGGGGATCAATACCTCAATTACCATGGAGCTCGTCTTTCAGGATGTTAAAGTTCCGAAAGAAAATCTGCTTGGCAAAGAAGGCGACGGCTTTAAGATTGCAATGGCAACCCTGGATGGCGGCCGCATCGGTGTAGCTGCCCAGGCCCTGGGCATTGCCCAGGCAGCACTTGACCATGCCGTAAAATATTCCAAAGAACGTATACAATTTGGCAAACCAATCGCCACCAACCAGGCAATTGCCTTTATGCTGGCCGATATGGCCACTAAGGTTGAAGCCGCCCGCCTGCTTGTCTATCGTGCGGCCTACCTGAAAGATAAGGGCTTGCCCTACTCCAAAGAAGCAGCCATGGCCAAGATGTATGCATCCGATGCGGCCATGGCGGTAACAACCGATGCGGTACAGATATTTGGCGGCTATGGTTACAGCCGTGAATATCCGGTTGAACGGCTTATGCGTAATGCGAAAATTACCCAGATTTACGAAGGAACAAACCAAGTACAGCGCATGGTTATTTCCAGTGCTGTTCTGCGGTAATACAACTCTTATAGCACTTGCCGGCCGGTGAGAACAGCAATTGGCCATTCTCCCGGCCCCGGCAATGCAAAAATGCAGCACCGCGATTTTTATACAGGAGGATTAAAGGTCTGATGGAAATAGTAGTTTGTGTAAAACAAGTACCTGATACCACGGAGGTAAAAATTGACCCTGTTACCAATACATTAATCCGCCAGGGTGTGCCCAGCATTGTCAATCCTTTCGACAAAAATGCCCTTGAGGCTGCTTTACAGCTTAAAGATAAGCATGGTGGCAAAGTTACCGTCATTACCATGGGACCCCCACAGGCCAAAGACGCACTTAAAGAGTGCCTGGCGATGGGTGCAGATGACGCGGTCTTGCTGAGTGACAGGGCCTTTGGCGGGGCCGATACACTGGCCACCAGCCATACACTGGCTGCCGGTATCAAAAAATTAGGCAACATAGACATCATCCTCTGCGGCAAACAAGCCATAGACGGCGATACCGCCCAGGTAGGTCCTGAGATTGCCGAGCACCTTGCTATTCCACAAGTCACCTATGTCTCAAAAATTGACGTTGACGGCAACAATCTCCGGGTGGAGCGGGAACAGGAGGAAGGGTATGAAGTGATTGAGGTCTCTACTCCAGTTATGCTGACTGTAGTCAAATCAATTAACGATCCCCGCACCCCTACTGTTAAAGGCACAATGAAAGCCAACCGCAAAGAAATCCCTGTCTGGACGGTAAACGATGTACCAGTAGAAACCGAGAAAATCGGTCTCAAAGGCTCACCAACCCAGGTACGTAAAATCTTTACCCCCAAACAGCGTACTCAGGGTGAAATTATTCAGGCAGATACCGCCCGGGCGGCGGCGGCCCAATTAATTCAAAAACTGTCTGATGCCAAGATCGTTTAGGGGGGGGTTAAATAATGGCTGTAAAAGTAATTGCTGAACAATGTATCGGTTGTACCGCCTGTGTAGGCACCTGTCCTTTCGGCGCTATCATCATGGAAGGCGATAAAGCCGTCATCACCGAAGCGTGTACGGCTTGCGGCGCTTGTGTGGATGTTTGTCCGGTCGGGGCTATTATTCGTGAGGTAGAAGAAAAATCAATTACCATTGACAAAGACCTGTATAAAGGCGTTTGGGTCTATATTGAACAAGTAAACGGTCTCATCCGTAATGTAAGCCACGAGCTGTTAGGTGAAGGCCGCAAACTTGCCGATACAATGGGCCAGGAATTGGCCGCTGTGTTGATTGGCCAGGATGTAGCCGGCTTGACCAAAGAGATTTTTGCCAGCGGTGCCGATAAAATTTATCTGGTTGAAGGCCCTGAATTTAAGCATTATTCCACAGATGGCTATACCATTACCTTCACCGACCTGATTAATACCTACCGGCCATCGGTTATTCTGATGGGGGCAACCAATGACGGCCGGGATCTTGGTCCCCGGGTCGCCTGCCGCGTAGGCACCGGCCTGACTGCGGATTGCACCAATTTAGATATTGATGAGGCCACCGGGCTGGTTGCCTGGACTCGGCCGGCTTTTGGCGGTAATATAATGGCGACCATTTTGTGCCCTGACCACCGGCCCCAGATGGGAACCATCCGGCCAAAAGTATTTAAGCGCCCTGACCAGGATTTCTCCCGCACCGGAGCGGTGGTTCAGGTAACCAGCAAAGTGCACCCCGGCGATATCCGGACAAAACTTATAGAAGTAATTCAGGGAAGTACGGTTGCCTGTAATCTGGAAGAAGCCGAGTTTATTGTTTCCGGCGGCCGGGGTATTTGCAAGCCGGAAAACTTCAAACTGATTGAAGAGCTTGCAGCTGTCCTGGGTGGCGCAGTCGGCGCTTCCCGGGCGGCGGTTGACGCCGGCTGGATACCGGCTTTAAACCAGGTTGGCCAGACCGGCAAAACCGTTGGCCCTAAAGTATATATCGCTTGCGGCATCTCCGGTGCTATCCAGCATTTAGCCGGCATGTCCTCTTCCGATATCGTTATTGCTATCAATAAAGATCCGGATGCTCCCATCTTTAAGATGGCCGACTATGGCATCGTTGGCGATGTCCTGGAAGTAATCCCGGCCCTTATTGCAGAGTTTAAGAAAATCAAAGCCGCTGGCTAACCATTAGATTCTATAACAGGAGGTGCTGTTTATGGTACAAGATGTAAAATTTGCTGACATCAAAGTGGGCGACAAGGCCAGTATGGCCAAGACAGTAAGTGAATATGACGTGTATTCCTTTGCCGGCCTCAGCGGTGATTTTAACCCTGTGCACATCAATGCCGAATTTGCCAGGAATTCCATGTTTAAAGAACGTATTGCCCACGGCATGCTGTCAGCTGCCTTTATCTCCGCTTTGCTTGGTACAACCTTGCCTGGGGCCAACACCATTTACCTTGCCCAGGAACTAGCCTTTAAGGCCCCGGTAAAAATCGGCGACACCGTTACCGCGACAGTTGAGGTTATAGAAAAGATCGACGCCAAAAACCGGCTGATCTTAAAAACCACAGTCACCAACCAGGAGGGAACTGTGGTTATTGATGGCAAGGCCACGGTAATGAAAAGAGACTAGCGGGGGTAGCTTATGGACATTAGAAAAGTATTAATCATTGGTGCCGGACAAATGGGCAGCGGTATTGCCCAGGTAATGGCCCAAGGCGGCCTTACTGTAATTATTAGAGATATTAATGAGGAGTTTGTACAAAAAGGGTTAAACTCAATTGCCAAGAATCTTAGCCGGGCTGTTGAAAAAGGCAAACTGACACCTGATGAAAAAGCCGGCATTATGAACCGGATTACCGGTGCAGTGGAACTGACTGCCGACGTTTGTGCCGTCGACTTGGTTGTTGAAGCAGCCGTAGAAAAAATGGATATTAAAAGAGAGATCTTTCAGTTGCTCGACAAACTGTGCCCGCCTGACACTATATTGGCAACAAATACCTCTTCCCTGCCGCTCACAGCGGTTGCCGCCACTACCGGGCGGGCAGATAAGGTTATCGGTATGCACTTTTTCAATCCCGCGCCGGTCATGAAACTCGTAGAAATCATCAATGGTCTGGCAACATCACAAGCAACCTTTGACAAGATCCAGTCCTTAACCTGCCAGTTAGGAAAAGAGCCGGTCAAAGTTGAAGATTTCCCCGGCTTTATCGGCAACCGCATTATGATACCCATGATAAATGAGGCTGTCTATGCACTCATGGAAGGGGTTGCCAGTGCCGAAGACATTGACACCGTAGCCCGGCTGGGCTTTAACCATCCCATGGGACCGCTGGCACTGTCTGACCTGATTGGCAATGATACGGTGCTGTCGATTATGGAAGTCCTCTATGCCGGCTATGGTGACCCCAAATACCGTCCCTGCCCGCTGCTTAAGAAAATGGTTCAAGCCGGCTACCTTGGACGTAAAAGCGGCAAAGGGTTCTTTGAATATTCCCGATAAACTTAATTAGCCCACTGTTGACAAACTACCCCTGGAGATCATACCGGCTTTGGCCGAATCTCCAGGGGTAGTTTATTCCGGCACCATTGCCGGTTTACACCATATTGGCAATATTCTCTACTTCATTGGCGGTCGCCGTCAGCTCCTGCATCGTTTTTCCGATCTGCTCGGTAGCCGAAGCCTGGTGTTCACTCAATTGGGCTGTACTGCCAATAACTTCGACTACCGAAATCGCCTCATGTTCAATATTCTGCAGGATTTTTTTTATATCATTAACCGATTGGGAGCTATTAACTGCCATTTTGCGTATTTCATCGGCAACAACCGCAAAACCGCGGCCCTGCTCTCCGGCCCGGGCGGCTTCAATAGCTGCATTAAGCCCCAGCAGATTGGAATTTGCAGCAACGTCACTCACAAATTTTAAAATCTCATCTGTCTTATTAATTTCAGTAATTACACGTTCGCTGCCACTCTTTACTTTAGCAAGTTCATGTGCCAAGCGGCTGGCCGAAGCGGCCAGTTCCTCCGTAGTGGCTGTTATTTCCTCAGTCATAGACGCAATCGTATGCGCCGCATTGTGCAAAGCTTCTTCGGTCATCAGACTGATTGCCATACCCACAACCCCGGAAAGGGTTCCATCCTCCTCAATTATAGGCCGGACAATCGAACGCAGCTTGACACCATATAGGTGCTCTGGAATCAGTGTTTTGACAATTTGTCTGGTAGCCAGGCAATTTTTAACCGACGTTCCCGGTGCCGGTTGGCCCAGCTTTACATTAGCCTGAAAGGTTTTCCCTTCAATATAATGAATAATGACCCCTTCGGCATTAGCCACCAGCACGGAACAGTCAAACGCGTTCAGATCCCGGTATAGCTCCGCAGCGGCAATTGCTGCTGTCAATTTATTCATATCGTACGCCTCCCTTTATAATCGTTTAGAATATAAGCTATATATATAATCGTTTGTTCGTCTAGACAAGTTAATATACAAAATACGTCATATTATGCCATTTTTCCTGCCTGATTTCATCAATATTCGCAATTATCATTTATTTTTTTAATCCAATTCAGGACATCCTAATAAGGTGAGCATATCCCCGCTCAGCTCAGAAGGATAACGATTAGCCGCCTCATAAAAAAATTACATATTCAGGAAGGATATTGGCATTTTAACGAGAAATAAGTTATTTAAGAATAATACATATTAGGTAAAGGAGTGAGCCAATTGAAAGTTCTGGTTGTATATTATTCCTTGTATGGGCATGTGCATCGTATGGCGGAAGCGGTTGCTGCCGGTATTCGCGAGGTAGACGGGGCCGAAGCCGTTTTACGGCGGGTTCCTGAAACATTAACCACTGAGATTCTGGAGAAAATGGGGGCTATTGAAGCCCAAAAGTCATTCAGTCATATTCCGGTTTGTACGCTTGATGAACTGGCCGAAGCCGACGCCATTATCTTTGGTACGCCAACCCGCTTTGGCAATATGTGCGGACAGATGCGCCAATTTTTGGATGCCACCGGTCAGTTATGGCAGCAGGGCAGGCTGGTCGGCAAAGCCGGCAGCGTTTTCACCAGTACAGCCACTCAGCATGGCGGCCAGGAATCAACGATTCTTAGCATGCATACTACCCTGTTGCATCATGGCATGGTTATTGTTGGCTTACCATACACCTTTGCCGGCCAAACCATCATCGATGAAATGACGGGCGGCTCGCCATATGGAGCTTCGACCATCGCCGGCGGCAGAGGCGAAAGACTGCCTAGTGCCAATGAACTTGCCGGAGCTGCCTTCCAAGGAAAACATGTGGCAACAATTGCCCGGAAGCTTTATAATAACTAATACTATTTGCGTATCGCTTACGTACGGTCTCTACATTTTATAAATTTGGCCGGGGTAAACATAGAAGGCTCCCGTGTAACAACGGGAGCCTTCTATGCTAAAGTTCTGTTGCAATATAATTATCCGGCAGTTGCCAATTCAAGTTTGGCCATGATTTCTCCGTATATATCTTCCCAAACCACAATTTGTGTTTTGGCAAAACCGTTAAATACAGTTGCCGAGGCTGATGTATAGGCCCCACAATTAGGCACAAGTATCAAGTCCCCGATCTCCAGCGCCACTGTCGGCTTATCCCGGAACATAACATCCAGCGAATCACAGCTGGGACCGGCAAAAGTGGCCTGAATACGTTTGCCGGACTTAAAGGTTTCAAGCTCAAAATCCCAATGATCAAAAATAACCCCTGAAAATGTCCCATATAACCCATCATCAAGGAAATACCACTGCTGATTATTACGCACCGTAGTACCAATAACCTGGGTAATCAGATTGACGGCCGTGCCGCAGATATACCGGCCTGGTTCGGCCCAGATCTCAGTATGGGGAAAATGTTGTTTAACCGCCTTATAAATGCCGGCAGCCATAGCGGCTACATCCGGTTCCTCGGTTAATGTGGGAATAGGGAAACCGCCGCCGATATCAAGGATGCGCAGGTTGAGGCCCTGCTTGCCGGCAGCATCAAATAGCCGACGGCATATGCTCAGTGCTTCAAGGTACGCCTCAGTTCCTGTTGATTGGCTGCCAACATGAAAACACAGGCCGGCAACGTCAAGGCCGGCCGCCTTAGCCTTAAGCAGCAGCTCCAGCGCCTCATCAGGATGAGCCCCGAACTTTTTATTAAGATCAACCAGTGCCCGGGGATTATCCACCCGGATCCGCAGCAACACGGTGCCGCCGGGAACAGCTGCCGCCATCTTGCCAATTTCACTCTCGCTGTCAAAGGTAAACTTATTGACGCCGGTTTCACAGGCTGCTTTTAACCCGCTGCCCGTTTTCACCGGATTGGCGTATACCAGACGCTCTCCGTCAATACCTAAATGATTCAGCATGCGCATCTCGCCGTCAGAGGCGACATCAAAATAGCCGCCAAGCGAACTAAGCTTCCGGACAATACGTTCATCCGGATTTGCTTTGACGGCGTAATATATCTTTACGCCAGGCATGTTCTCTGCCAGCAAATTATAATTAAGTTCAATTTGTTCCAAAGATAGCACTAATAACGGAGTGCCGTAGCTATCAGCCAGTGCTTTGACAGCATCCTGGGATAACCTGAAATATTTCACTTATCATCGCTCCTTTTTACAACAATATTTTCACCAAAAGCACTCTATGATTGTAACATAATTGCCCCAAAGTGCAAGTAAATTTTTTTTAAAAATAAAACCGCATACCCCAATAGGATACGCGGGAAAATCAGTTATTAATCCTGCAATAATTACGCAGTTTTACTATACTTTTCTAATAGGATGCGACGCGGGCTGACACCGCTATGGATTAGGCCGGCGGCATAGGTTTTACATTCATCAATTTTTTCCATCACCTTCAGTGATGGCTCCGGATCACCGTAGATACACCACAGCCCCCTGCAGCTTAAGCATTCGTCGCCCTGCCCCATAAAGCCGAGCACATCTTTTAGGGGGATACCCAGCAGCAAGCCGATTTCATGAGGACAGCCATGCTGATACCTTTTTTTTAGGCAATTCATATTTTCCCATAACGGACAGTCCGACCGGTAGCCAAACGCTGACAGGAACCGGCGGTGATCTGATTGCTGTAAGCAGCCTGACAGGCTGGCAGGATGATAGAATAAAACAGTAAGACTGTTTGCTGCCTCCCGTACAATAGCCCACTCAATATCTGATTGCCGGAAAAAGGCCGGCCCAAACTTACGCCAAAAAGTTAGCCGGTGAAATCTGCGACTGTCAGTGAAGGTTAGTAATGTTGCCGGCTTTTCCCCATAGATGGTTGGAGCCAGCTCAACAACCAGCCATTTAAAAAAATAAGTGGGATTTTTTTGATCCTCAGTCTGTAGTAACGACTCCCCGGTTTGCCTGTATAGCATGTATGCCGCCTCCTTCCATTATCCCTTTTTACATAGTATGCTGTAAATAAACGAATGGCTTATGTAATGATTATCATTATCATTTATATTCAGTATATCGCGTACTGCTTATATTGTCAATCGTTGGGATGTTGGCAATGAGGTTTATTAACCAGCAGAGCAGCATTACTTTTCATCAGCGTTTATTCCGGGTCTTATTGTTTAAAAATGGTATTGAGATTTTGTAAATTCAGGATAAAATAGACTTATAGTGCCAAGCTAACAATAAAATACAATTGATGAAAGGCAGTGTTACAATATGAAGTCTGTGTCTCTAGCCTATGGAAAAACCGGTCTCGATATTATGGTCCCTGATCGGGCGGTCATTATTGAACCAACTCCTTTATCCGGCTTAAACGATGAAAAAGCAGCTGTTCAAAAAGCCCTCCGCCAGCCTGCAGCAACACCGGCGCTAAAAGACATGGTAACCCCTTCAGATACTGTAGCTATTGTCATCTCTGACATGACCCGCCCCACGCCAAATCATAAACTGGTTCCCTGGTTGCTGGAAGAACTCTGCCATGTGCCTAACGCAAACTTTGTCATCATCAACGGGCTTGGCAGTCATCGCGCCAATACCAAGGAAGAATTGGTACAGATGCTGGGTCAGGAAGTTGTGGATACAGTCCGCGTTATTAATCACAATGCCTTTGAGCCTGAAGAATTAGTACTGGTAGGAAAAAACAGCTACGGCTCTGATGTCTATTTGAACAAGACCTATGTGAATTGTACATTTAAAATAGTAACCGGTTTTATCGAACCCCATTTTTTTGCCGGCTTCTCCGGCGGTCCAAAGGGAATCTGTCCCGGTATTGCCGGGATATCAACGATCCAGGACTTTCATAACGCGCAGATGATCGGCAGTACGAACAGTACCTGGGGAATTATCGACGGTAATCCGGTTCAGGATGCCGCCACCCAAAACTGCCTGATGGCAAAACCCGATTTTATTCTTAACGTAACCTTAAATGGCAATAAGGAAATTACCGGCGTCTTTGCCGGCGAACTGCTTGCCGCCCATCGGGCAGGCTGCGCTTTTGTAAAGAATCATGCCATGTACCCCGTGGATAACCCCTTTGATATTGTCATTACCACTAACTCCGGGTATCCCCTCGACCAAAACCTGTATCAAACTGTCAAAGGCATGAGTGCTGCTGCGCAGGTTGTCAAGCAGGGCGGTGCTATTTTATCCTGCTCCGAGTGTTCGGACGGTGTACCCGATCATGGCAATTTTGCCAAAATACTTAAAATGAGAGAAACGCCGCAAGAGCTGCTGGCTATGATTAATAGCCCTGATTTCCGGGTGTTTGACCAATGGCAGGTCCAATCGCAGGCTATGATCCAGAGTAAAGCGGACTGTTATTTATATTCCAGTCTTGATGCCCAAACGGTAAAAGACGCTAAGTTTATTCCGGTAAACAGCCCCTGCGACGCCATTACAGAATTATTGAAAAAGAAGCCGGAGGCCAGCGTTGCGGTACTCCCCCTGGGGCCGTTAGTCATTCCATATATCAAATAGCCTTACCCTTACTGCTCACTATTCTGAGCAGTGGCTAAAAAAGTAGTGAGGCAGTCCACCGGATTCGGCTGGGCTGCCTCACTACTTTCCTACAAAAAACTTCATGTAACTATTTACAATTCTTCGACAAGAATGCAAAATTTGCTTACCAAATCCGGATCAAATTGCTTGCCGGCGCATCTGCGGAGTTCGGCCAATGCCGCTTCTTTACACATAGCCTTACGGTAAGGTCTGTCACTGGTCATTGCATCATAGGCATCTACAATAGACAACATCCGGCACTCAATCGGAATGGCCTCACCGGCCAGCCCCAGTGGATAACCATGGCCGTCCCACCATTCATGATGTTTAAGTATCCAGTCGGCAATCGGTACTAAATCTGGCGCCGAAACCGCTATACGATAACCAATCTCACAATGCTGCCGCATGTTAACCCATTCTTCAGCCGTCAAATTGCCGGCCTTAAATAATATACTGTCAGGTGTTCCAACTTTGCCAATATCATGAAAACGGGCAAACAGTCTAAGGTCGGCAACACTCGCGACAGGCAGCTCAACAGTCCCGGCAAATGCTTCTATTAAATCCTGCAGTCTGTCGCCATGCCCCTCAGTTATATAATCACGGGCTTCCAGTGCCTTCATCAATGCTTTAACAATCGCACTGCGCGTGCTGTTATGATGGTGAAGTTTTTCCCTGTACATGCTGTCATCGGCTTGTTTTAACAAGGTATGTATGTCCAGAGGCGGTTGTGCGCATACGGCCAGTCCCATCGATAAACTAATAGGCACAGTGGGGCTTTGGGAGTTATAGACATCAATCCGCTCACGTATTTGCTGGCTGCAGCTTACAATTCCTTTTACTGAATTGCTATGCAGGAGGATCGCAAATTCATCCCCCCCGATCCGGGCTATAAGATCGCCCGCCCGGCAGCAATTAGTCAATATACCTGCGACAACTTGCAATATATGATCACCAGCCATATGCCCCAGCGTATCGTTGATCATCTTCAGACCATCCACATCGCACATGATTATCCCGGCTGCACCATCATTGACGAGTTGAATCCGTTTGATTTGCTCCTCAAAAAACGCCCTGTTATATACCTTGGTTAACGCATCATGCAGGCTTAAGAACTCCAGCTGCTCTGCCATACGCTTACGGGCTGTAATGTTGCGGTTAATTGCCAGCACTTCATCCTCACTGCTGCTAACTATCCGAACTTCATAATACTCAGCCTGACCCTGAACGGTGAGCTGATACTCAAAATTTTGGATATCGCCGCCGGCAAGAACCAATTCGGTGTTCTGCAGAATTTTCGCAGCAATCTCTGCCGGAAATATTTCAAATACCGTTTTACCAATAAACCAGTTCGGAGGCATAAATAATTGCTCTTTACCAGCCTTATAGTCAACCACAGTGCCATCCTGTTTAATCATGAATAACGGATCGGGAATAGCATTGATTAAGGCCTGATTGCTGGCCTGGGAGGCTCGCAAAGCTTCTTCCGCCTGCCTGCGCTCCTTCAATTCCTGCTTGTAGGAGCTAACAAGGGTTGCATTATCTAAAGCAATGGCCGCAAGATCACCGAAGCGCTGCAACAAAGCAACCTCATGCTCAGCCAGACTTCGCCCCTTTTCAGAGAAGGCCAGCCCAAATGCACCAATTACTTTAATCCCTCGCCGGAGTGGAATGATAACGAAATAGTGGGTCTGATCAAAAACCGGATGCTGCAAGCGGTGTTCCCAGGTATTATAATCTCTGGCGATTGCCAGTTTTCCGGTACGATAGACCCTGCCAAGCAAGCCTTCGGTTACCTTGATTCGCCTGGTTGCGTCCGCAGCAAAAGCGCCGACTGCAGCTTTCCGATCAAATACACCCTCCTCTTCATCTACCAACGATATAAAACCATCATGAGTACCGATCAACCGAGTTGCACTTTCAACAATCATTTCCAGCACATCGTCCAGATCAATTTTATGCATAAGACCTACGGCAATGTCATTTAATGAAGTCAAAATCACATTCTGGCGGCTTATTATTATTTCCTTTGCCAATAATTCATCAAACTGATATCTTAATTCTTCCTGCGAGGCCACCAATTCTTCATATGCAGCTGTAATCTCTTTATTCATAACACTGCATTTTTTTTCGTTTTCTTGCAAAACTGTTTCCAGCATGACTGCCTCGGTGATGTCACGTATAATACTAAACACAGCTTGGCCCTCCGGTAATTGAACTAGCTGAGAATTAACTTCTACAGGGAATCTCGTACCATTACGCCGCACATGAAACGTCCGGAATACAATACCGTTCGCCCGGGCGACTTCCATTTGATCACGTATCAGAAAAATTGTGTCAGGAGAACGCAATTCATAAATATTCATCATCTGGAGCTCATTTATTGAATAGCCATAGGCGTTGGCAGCTGCCTGATTGGCTTCCATAATATTACCATTTATATTGACAACCAAAATAATATGCCGTGCCTGTTTAATTAAACTTCTGTATAATACAACGTCCTTATAATCCCACATATTTACATTATCATCTGTTGGCATCATTCCGGTATTCCTCCAACGTTTCTCCTTGCATCACTATCTGGAGCTTATGTTACACTGTTTTAAAAAAAACACCGCTCCTGCCAGCGGTCTGAGCTTTTGTTGTGGCCCTTAGTTTATTGACTTCGTTTAAAAGCTTTTCCAACTCAACATAAAGAGCAGCAACATCACCAGCGGTTTCATCCTTTTCCCATGCCCGGATTTGTTGTAATTTCTCTTCAATCTTATCAGTAAGTTCATTTTCTTGCTGATTTGTACTATGCCTACTCCCCATCACCGCTCTCCTTTAATAATAGATTGTCTCCCCATATCATAAAAAGTAGAGTTCAGTTCTGTTCAAACTACAATGAACCATTATTACTATAACAGGCTTTATCTATAAAAATCATGACAAAAAAAGCTTTCTGTAATTTCCTGGTTTGTTTTGTACATAGTTTGACCCAAAACATCCCGCCCCCGGCAGATTCCCCTTGCTACTCCTGCATAGTAATATTCAGCCGGTACCCAACACCCCGTACTGTACTAATTATGATCGCCCGGGATAACAACGCGACTTTTTTTCTCAGCTGTTTAACCAAAGCATCAGCACTGTTGGGCACAGCTTCACCAGGACCCCATATATGGCTGAGAATAGTCTCCCTGGCCACAGCCCTTTCCCGGTGCTTAAGCAACAATTCTAATAGCTGGCCTTCCTTTTTGGATAATCTGATACATCGGGAAGCAAACGAAAGCCCTCTTACCTTAGGTACATACGAAAGCCCATTATATTCATAATTTCCTGTCCAGCTCCCGGAAACCCGCCGCGTTAAAGCATTCAGCCGGGCTAGCAATTCTATAAATGAAAATGGTTTTACCAGAAAATCATCAGCACCGTTTTCCAGCGCGGTTAGCCGATTCTGGAGTGTATTCCGATGAATAAGTACTAAAATTGGCGCCTTTACACCTTGCTGTCGTAGAATTTTAAGAACAGATACTCCCTCCGCCAGGCCAAGAATAATGGCATCATAATGATCATATGATAAAAAACTGCTTGCTTGTTCACTATCCTCACTCCAATCAACTTCAATTCCATTGGTCGTCAACCCATTGTTTATCATGCGTGCAGTGAGCGGTTCATCTTCAACCAACAAAATTCGCATGGCTTCTTTTTCCTTCAACATTCAATCTTCCCAGCGAAGTACGAACCCGCTTCCTCTTTCATTCTCAATGCTGCAGCAAAAATGGAAAGGTTCGAGGCGCCGTCGCAATTGAGCAACTAGCGGATCAACAGCAGCAAGCGACACCGATTTCTCTTTCCAAATGGCTAACGCCAGGTTTTCCCGCGAAACCGGTTGTCCCTTACAACGCAATAAGATTTCGAATAAAGTTGCTTCTTTTTTTGACAGATGAACCACTTGCTCGCCGGCAACAATTGTCCGTTCGCCACCACGATATTCTATTGTACCGGGATTGGTAATAACTGCCTCATCGATAGAGTGGGTACGACGTATCAGGTTTTGAATTCTGGCCAAAAGTTCAGGAAATATACAGGGCTTGGCTATATAATCATCAGCACCGCAGTTGAGACCAGTAACACAATCATCTACAGTGTTGCGGGAGGTTAACATGATAATAGGTACGTAATTTCGCTGCCGCCGTAATAAACTACATATTTCTATACCGTCGCAGCCTGGTAGTATCCAATCAAGGAGCAGCAGATCATATTTATAACTGCTGCTCATTATTATTGCTTCATGACCGTCCTTAACCCAATCAACATCCCAGCCCGCTTTTGTAAGCTGCAAGACCAGCATCTCGCCAGTAAAGGGATCATCCTCTGCCATCAGCATACGCATCCATTAGACACCTTCTTTACATATATCACCATACTCATTATAAATTACGCAATCTTATAAAATCATGAAAGTCTTCTGTTTTTCACTGGTCTTTATAGATTTTTTCTATTAGATAGCAGTATTCCGCCATTATAACCTGCAAATTGTCACTATAATTCCCATCTTCCGTCTGCAGACTTGTTTCCAAAACCACTGCCGCCCGCTGCAAACGAGGGGCCGCAAAGCTGCCTGCCGCCCCTTTGAGAATATGAACCAGCCGCTTTCCCTCACGCCACTGACCAGACCGGATGGATATGGCCAGCTCTGTCAGCAGCGGTTCTATTACCCGTGGAAAATGCCTGATGCACTCCAGGAAAGTTGCCCGATCATTACCTACATAAGAAAGCAGCATAGCTGAGTCGAAAACAACATCTGCCGGTATTGCATTGACAATCGGGAAGTTGGTTTTATCTGTCAGTACTTCGTACAGTTGTAATGCCGTAAATGGTTTAACCAAATAATCATTCATACCGGCATTAAGGCACCGCTCCCGTTCATCATCCAGCGCCCCTGCCGTCAAAGCCACGATAAAAACATCGCGGTTCGCTATTTCCGGCGATTCCCGTAATATCCGGACCGTATCATACCCATTCAGGCCAGGCATTTGTATATCCATCAGAACAACATCATACTTTTTATTTTTCAATTTGCCCAGAGCATCCCGTCCATCCACGGCCACATCTGCGTCTGCACCCATCTGCGTTAATAATTGCGCAACAATTCTGCGGTTCATCTCATTATCATCCACTAATAAAACCCGCAGGCCTTTTACCACTGCTTCGGCCAGCGACCAGGGTGCCGTACTGTCCTTATTAAGACTGCCAGGCTTTAATGGCAGGGAAAACCAGAAGGTAGAGCCTTGCCCTATTTTACTGCTAAAAGATAAAATCCCCCCCATCTTTTCGACTAGCATTTTGACAATCGATAGGCCTAAGCCAATACCACCGTAATGTCTTGCCGAGGCAGCATTAATTTGATAAAAGCGTTCAAAAATCAGTTCCTGATTTTCCGGTGATATCCCCGGTCCACTATCGGATATCGAAAATATAAGCAAGGGAGGGCTGTCCCCCTGACTGTCAGCCTGAGTAACCCGCAGAACCACTTGACCTGACGAAGTGAATTTAACGGCATTATCCAACAGATTGGTTAAAACCTGTCTGATCCGCACACTATCACCCATTACCCAGACTGGCAAACTTGGATCGATAGTGATTTCCAGCACCAATCCTTTCGCCTGAGCTTTAGAATTAATCAACAGTGAAGTAGACCGTATTAAGTCGGTCAGGGAAAACACTTTTTCTTCAATACGGATTGCATCCGATTCCAAGCGAACAAAATCAAGCGCATCGTCCAGTATTGTTACCATAGATTTGGCGCTGGCATGAATGTCCCGTACCTGCTCGGCAATTTCTCCCGGCAGAGGCTTTGCCAGCAGCAATTCCGAACTAATCAATATTCCGGTCATCGGCGTTCTTACCTCATGGCTCATATTGGCCAGAAATTCTGTTTTTGCCCGGGCTGCTGCTTCGGCAGAGTTTCTGGCCGCCGCCTCAGTTGCCAGCAGCTTGCCAAGACGCTGCAGTTTCCTGGCCATTTGTTCCTTCCCGACCTCACTGTCACTTAATCTTTGTTCAACCATTTTCTGCCGCGAAATATCTGTCACAAATATAGCGTCTATTATTTTATCGTTCGACAAGGTAATAGTTTTAACCTCAAACAAGTAATGACGGTCATGAATGGCATCATGCCGTTCCCAAGTACGGGAAGTATGCTGAGGCCACGCTCCCGGCCGGATACTGCAATCAGGGCAAGGCGAGGCTAAACCGAATATTTCATAGCAGTTACGACCAAGCAAAGCTTTACCCCAAATCTCATCCAATTTCTTGCTGCTGTAAATTAGTCTAAGCGTATTATAATCAATAACACATACAAGGCTGCTGATGCCGCCGGCGACACTGGCCAATATAGTCTGGCCCATCAGGCTTATTTTTTGTAAAGGCTTCTCCCCATCACAACTAAGAATCTTGCCTAGCAATAAGCCTATCGATTCTAATAACTCTGTCATTTCCAGGGTAAACTGATTAGCCTGTTCACCGACTACCTGAATTAATCCAAGCACTGCCGTACGATAAATAATGGGTACAAAAACAGCACTGCAGTATCCGGCTTTAGCACAGGCGCCCCTGTACATTGTTTTCTCAGTCTTTGATAAGGCCTTAGTAAAAACGGCAGCATCCGCAATTTGCAAAGAGCCGGCCGGCGTCGTCGCCGCCTGTTCACAAGGCAATAGTTGGCCTCTGACCAGCCGCGTGCAGGTACATTCTTCTCGCCAAATATGCAGTTGGTCTTCCGCCGCCATAAACTCACAGCTGTGGCCACTACAGGCCTGATACGGTAGATATCCGCTGCCATTCAGCACCCGGATACCTGCCGCTTTGCATCTAAAGACCTGGCGGATAAGCTCGGTAAGATCATCTAAGAATTCTTGAGTAGATTCGTTAATACTAAGAATATGCAGCAAAGACCGAGTGACTTGAAGCTGATCATATAACCTGTCATTCTCCAAGTCAGACTTACAACTTTTTTTCAATTCCGGGAGTTTATCGTCCACGCAATTAGTCACCCTTCTTCCTATTTTCTCATTAGCATCCCTGCCATTTATCCCCTTAAATGTTAATACATTACGGTTTTAGATATTTTTAATTAAACATTTTTCGACAATCCCCTCCTATTACATAGCCAAAATCAATACGAAAGCTCATTTAGCCTGATTTTGCCCCTACCTGAATTGACACTTCCGGCCTGAATTAAAATGGCCTTCAGGATTTAGTTACCTGAAAGCCATTATCTACCGTTTCAGAGCGCAACTTATTTGCCATTAAGAAAAAGATTTGGCCTGTGCCAGATCCCTCAGAACACCGGCAGCAGCCTTAGTAGTTCAACTTACGACAAAATCCGCTGCGCTTCTGCGCATGTAAAAAAGGAGCGTGACGGTTATTTCCGCCAGCGCCCCTGGTTGCATTATTGCTGCACAATGGCTGCTAACTGTCAGCCTGGCCCCGGGCCGCCCTGGCTTCACGCCAAGCATTCCGTGCCAGGTCTGTTACCCGTGGTTCGAGCTTAGCTACCGGACTGCCGACAACCTTAGCCAAATATAGTAACGCTTTATCGATCTGGCCGGTACGCCGGGCCAATTCACCAATTAAGTAGGTAACTGCCGCTTCACTCAGCGTGCCTATAGGTAACCGTTCCCGCATCAATGCCGCCTCATAATATTCACAGGCTTTGATCAGGGCATTTCGTTCATCCTCAGGGTCTTCCCCCTCACGATATACCCAGCTCAGCTTCAAGTATAATTCAGCAAGCCTGCTGGCAGGTGCAGAAATAAGATCGGCAAAAAAAATTGCCAGCTTATATGTAGCAACAGCCTGGGCACGTGTGCGCTCCCCCTCGAAGTTAACCTTGACATCCCTCCCTGCCAAAAAAGAGGTAATCTTATTTCTGGCAGTAGAAGACAGCGCCTCAAAGCAGGTGTCCTCCGCTGCATAACCGCAGTGGGAACAGACCCAAACGGTATAATAATATGGTTTTACATCTTGGAAATAGGCGCAAAAATCAGTATCCTGTTTTATCATAACCTGCCGGCCGCGCAACCGGGTAACATTAAAGTTTTTTTGACATATAGGACATGGTTTCTCCAGCAAGTAGGTTGGCTCTGCCATATCATCGCCTCCATATATACCTTACCATACCAGGTCTTAGGTCTCAAGAAATTTTTAGCAAATCCTGTTGAATTGTCCACATTTGGGAGAATACTCCGCTTTTAGCCATTAATTCATCCCAGGTTCCCTGTTCGACAATCCTGCCACTTTCTAAAACGAGGATCTCATCCATCGCTTCCAGGCCTGTCAGGCGGTGAGTAATCAGAATAACAGACCGGTTTCGAGAGGCTTGCAGAATATTCTCCATAACGGCCGCTTCTGTACAGGCATCGAGCCCTGCTGTTGGCTCATCCAGCAGCCAAACGGGGGCCGCTTTCAATAATGCCCGGGCCAAAGCAATCCGCTGGCGCTCTCCGCCCGATAAAGCCAGTCCATTTTGGCCTGTCATTGTTTCCAGCCCCTGCGGCAGCCTGGTCAGGAACTCCTCCAGGTGAGCACCAATCAGGGCATTGTTTAGCTCGGCCTCTGTTGCCGCCGGTCTTGCTAACAGAATATTATCCCTGATCGTGGCATTAAAAAGATACGTATCCTGACTAACTACGCTCAAGGAATGCCGCACACTTTCCGGTTTATAGTCCTTGATATCCACTTCATTTAACAACAATTGCCCCCCGCTATGATCCAAGAACCGCAAAATAATCCCGGCCAACGTACTTTTACCGGCCCCGCTGGCCCCTACAATAGCCAGGCGTTTTGCTGCCGGCAGAGTAAACGTTATATTTGATAATACCGGTAATACCTCAGCCTGATAGGCAAAGGTCAGGTTGTGGGCGGCAAGCGCAACTGAACCTGATAACACGTCTTTAGTGCCTGAATGATCCACAACAGGCGCCAGGCCGCTGATAGCCTGAATACGCGCCAAGGCAGCCTGGCATTCGCGCCAGTAATAAATAACAGCCGGCAGAGGCAATACTGCTTCAAAGCTCGCCTGCACAGTCAATGCTGCCACGGCAAGATAAATCCCGTTCAGACTGCCACTGCTGACAAGCGGCACAGCCAGCGCCACAACCGCGATAACGGCCAGATTCATTGTCATTATGCCCAGGGCGTCTGCCAGGGCAGTTATCTTACCGGCTTGCTTTTGGCAGGTCATATAGTCCTGGCTTAATCCAGCCACTTTAACGGTTTGCGTTTCAGTCCGACCTAAGGCGGCCAATTCAGTTATACCATCAATACTATCAGTAAGGGCCCCATGCAGGGCCGCCCTGGCCCGAAGCATTTGCGGCCCGGTTTTTTGGGCAAGTTGACCAATCAGGGCCGGCAACAAGCAGCCTGCTGCCAGAAAAGCACCCATAGCAGGCCAGATAAGTGCCGGAGCCATCCATCCCAGCAACAATAGCGTAGCAATTACGGTGAATATGGCAATCAGAGCCGGCAGCGCCGCCCGTAAATAAAAATATTTTAATGTCTCTACATCGGCAACCAAACGGCTGAAGATATCGCCTTTATTAAACCCCTGCAATCCTGCCGGGGCCAGCGGTTCCAGCCGGGTATAAAGCCATACCCGGATATCTGCCAGTAAGCGGAAGGTAACATTATGACTCATATATCGTTCCAGATAACGGCAGACGGCCCGGGCCAGACCAAAAAACCGCACGCCGACGATCGCTACTGATAGAGCTGCCAGCGGCGGCTGCAAAGCGGCCGCTGAAATCAGCCAGGCCGAAGCAGCCAGGAGGCCGATACCGGCGTAGATAGTCAAACTGCCTAATACACAGGCAAGAGCAGCCAGTCCTAACGTACGCCGGCTGCCCAGCAACAGCTTAAGCATACTGTCCCTCCCCGGCCTGGGCCGTCATAAGCCGGCTGTATGCACCCTGATGCTTTAACAATTCAGCCGGTGTGCCCGTCTCAGCAATCCGGCCTTCAGCCAGCACAAGAATTTGATCTGCTTGCCGCACTGTCGCCAGCCGGTGGGCAATAATAATTGCCGTCCGCCCCTTGAGCAGCCGTTCCAGGGTATTATCCAGCATAGCC
>JAEWGR010000058.1 GCA_023388195.1 Bacillota bacterium | reverse complement strand
ATATGGGATTGGCCCTTGAGGAAGCTCAAAACGCTTATCGTATGGGTGAAATTCCAATTGGTGCTGTTATTGTCATAAATGATGAAGTTGTGGCAAAAGCGCATAACTTACGGGAAACATGCCATGATGCGACCGCCCATGCCGAAGTGATTGTGATTCAAGAAACTTGCCGAAAGCTGAAGCGCTGGCGGTTGACCGGAGCAACACTTTATGTTACGATAGAGCCGTGTCCTATGTGTGCTGGTGCACTGGTAAACAGCCGGGTTGACCGACTGGTTTACGGAAGTGCTGACTATAAGGCTGGCGCTGTAGAATCTCTTTTCAACGTAGTGCAGAATGAAGCTCTCAACCACCGTATGGCAGTTACCGCTGGGGTACGGGGTGATGAGTGTTCGGCACTCATGAAAGCTTTTTTTCGCGAACGGCGGAAGAAAAAAACGACAAATATTGACTGAGATAAGTCCTTGGCCTTATCGGTGGTCGCCCAAGCATGGAGAGGTGTCCGAGTGGTCGATGGTGCTTGACTCGAAATCAAGTGTCCTGTCAAAGGGACCGTGGGTTCGAATCCCACCCTCTCCGCCAGAAAAGCTAATAAAATCAAGGCTCTGTGACTATCACAGAGCCTTGATTTTTTGATTTATAATAGATTGTTATGGCCAAATTGGTACAAAACTGCCTAAAATAAGGCTCGGGACATTTCTGCACTGGAGATGGACGACCAAGACCGGGGGCCGACTGCGCTTCATGCGGGAGTTATAAATCTGAACCATTTTTTAAGAACATGGATCATCGCCTGATAGATGCAGCACGTTCCGCACTTGGTGTTGTAGATTTTGGAGAATTGCTGCTTGGTGCCGTGACGGCTAAAGCTGATCTGGCTGCATGCGAGCTAATGACTGCTGAACTTGATTGCAAGGATGCCAGCCTGAACGATTCATGATCAGGTCGGATGCTCGAAAACGTCCGGCTTAGGGTATGCAACCGTTGTGGGAGCGGGGGGCGATTTGCGTTGACATAGGAAATCTTGTTATGATTTTCTTTTCGAGAAGAAGGCAAGATAGATAATTTCTAACACGCCGACAGTGTTAATAATGAATAGTGCGATAAACCATCCTAACTGACTATTCCGGGCAGCATGCCAAGTGGCGATAGCTTTCCAGGCTATACTCCATATGACAATTAAAGTAAACAGCCAAGGGGTATGTTGGATTGTGGATATTATGTTTTCCATAAAATTCTCCTTTACGTTGTAATTAAATATAGGATTCCTATAGTAATAAGTTTATATCAAAAAGGGCAGCTAGTCTGCCCTAATCTGCGTTTATAATTTGTGGGGTGGGTAGTGTGGCAAATGCAAGCATACTCCAGGAACTTAATCAAGACTTTGATACAGCTGAGATGGTCGCTTTTGCATTAATTTCTTATGTGCACCTTCCAGGAACATTTTTATCAAGCAAACATATTATGTAGTATAACTAATAAGGAGGCTTTGATAAAAATGAGCATCGATTCTGATCGTGGCTGTAAGCATAAAAAATGCCCAAAATGTTGGCATGAATTTCCTCACAAGTGCCCGAAATGCCATTGGGTATGTGAGCCAGATTGTCGTAAGTGCCCTAAATGTGACCACTGCTTTGAAGATGACTGTAAGTGTCCTAAATGCCACAAAAAGTTTAAACATGATTGGTGCTGTTAATTACTAATTTCATAGCGTCCTGCAGGGCGCTTTTCTTATGCCTACGTCTCTTAACGCATAGCGGTATAGTCTTGAGCAAACCTAATTGTCAAGGAGAAAAGCAAACAGAGACATGAAGATGACCAACTAAGTTCCGGGCCAATTGCTGATAATGATTTAACCAATACTTAATTATGTCTTAACAACAAGCGCATATTTTTCAGGTAAAATCAAATTAAAACTGGCCGCGCTGGCTTGACTATGGATTTTGCAGGTACGGTAAGGAATTGATATAGCTATAAAGGCCGAAAGGCCTTGTCATAAACCGAGTGACCGAATGTGTCACCGGCGCGAGCCGTTCCTGTGCGCGGGGCGGCTTTTTAGTTTGCTGAAAAATGGTATGGAATGATTATCGATAATCTGTTGCTGCTGTTTTGAGCGAAGCCCCGGACCGAAGTCCGGGGCTTTTTGGGAGACATTACATATTTAATTCCTTGTTATAAACTATAAACTTTATATGCTGTTATCTCGAGATAAAGAAGCTCGATAGGTATTCCTGCGGCACCATTAAAGGTTCTATTTACTAAAGAGAAAGCATTTCCGAATTCCATGCCAGTATACATAGTACTTCCCGACACGGTAGCAATATTTTCGAAATTATAAACTGACGCAGACAGCCGTATGCCATCGATGCCCCCCTGATTTTCATAAATCGTGAGTGGCGTTGTTATTGGTGGGGAGACGGGTATAGTGGCCGTTATTGTATAGGTTACACTATATATTCCCGGTGCAAACAAGATTATATTGTTGATTAAATCGATTGTAAAATCATTGTTATTTGGTATATTTATTGTGTTTAAAGTTAAGGGGAGGTTAGCGCCGTAGCCAACAATAGAGCTAATAGGATTATAAATTCTTAGGACACCGTTACTGCTATTATTTCCATTGTGGCCGCCATCGTGATGATGGCCACAACATTTCTGGAAATGACGATCATCCATATTTTTTCTCCTTTCAATCTGAAATATATTACATAATATGTTTATCTTAACAAAACTGTTCCCTGTTTCGGGCCTGCTAGCAAAATGTTGTATGCCCCCCTGGAGAGCCAGAATCTTATATCTGTAAGGCCCTGACTCTTCTTATTTTATGTGTGGATAAAGTTGATGCTTTTAGACAAATCATTATCCGCAAGAAGATTTTGGCTGGGTCCTGAATATACCCCTGCAGGGCCAGTAAATTTTATTTTTTAAAATGTAATAATTTCGAGTAAAGTGTGATATAATAAATACATAGTTTAAATAAAAAGTTAACAATAAAGAATATCGCGGGGTGGAGCAGTTGGCAGCTCGTCGGGCTCATAACCCGAAGGTCACAGGTTCAAGTCCTGTCCCCGCAACCAAAGGAAAAAACCGTATTCTCAAGAATACGGTTTTTTTGTTAACCGCTTGATAAACCGCAATCACTTCGTGCTGCTAGGGTTTTCAATCATATGAGCGTCTGCTATCGCCAGACGAAGCCAGTTTACTTAGGCTGCTTCATCCTCCCGGGTGAGGCGGCTTTTTGGGCTAAAAATCAATAAAATTAAGACTTCGCAGCTTTCAATAGCAAGTTGCATTTGGCGTGAGTAAGCATGAAAGCCTGTGATCGGTTTCTTCCCTAGGAACCGGTCTGGCAGTTCATTCATTGTATGAATTGCTTTAAGCTAACCGATACTAGAGCTAATTTAGCAGATGTAAGGAGTGTTTATATTGAAAACTAAATCTAGTATCTGCATATCGGCTCCGGAGGTTGCAGTTCTGTGGACTCAGTATCAGAATGAAAGCCTGGCCAGTTGTGTAATGAAATATCTTATAGCAAAAAATCAGGATGATTTATTCCAGGAGATACTGGAGTTTGCCTTATCTCTATCACAAAAGCATATCCGCTTTATCAAAACTATATTTGAACATGAAGGTTATGCGATTCCGGATGGGTTTACTGATAAGGATATCGATGTTTTGGCACCCAAATTATTTGGCGACTGTTTCGCTCTGTATTATTTAGGCAATATGTCTCGTCTGGGGATTGCCGCTCACGGACTGTCCTTGTGCAGTACAGCCCATACGGATATCAGAAATTTCTATAAACAAAACCTGGCAGAGTCGGTTGAGCTTAATGAAAAAATTGTTGCGACTATGCTGGATAAGGGAATTTATATCAGACCACCGTCAATTCCACCGTCGACCAGTGTACACTATGCAGCCAAGCAGGGGTTCCTCGGTAACTTGTTCAAGGAGACACGCCCTTTAACAGCAATTGAGATCATGAATCTGTTTATTAATATTCAAACAAACGTTATCGGTAAAGCGATAATGACAGGATTCAGTCAAGTAGCTTCGTCGCCCCAAATACGGGATTATTTTTTGCGGGGTAAAAACATAGCGCAAAAACATATTGATATATTTAGTGATAAGCTGGCTAAAGATGATTTGACAGGCACGTTGCCCATAGAACCACTGATTACTGATTCCACCCAATCCCCTTTTTCTGATAAACTGATGTTGTTTCATACTGCGGCCTTGGTACAAGCCGGGATTGGCAATTATGGCGTGGCGATTTCAACAAGTCAGCGATATGATATAGTTATAGATTATACAAGACTTATGGCAGAGGTGGGCACTTTCTCAGAGGATGGAGCAAATCTATTGATTGAAAACGGTTGGTTTGAGGAGCCGCCGCAAGCAGTAAATCGTAAGGAATTAGCTAGAGCCTGATTATAGAGTAGTCATAGAACATAAATCCCCCTTTATTTGGAAAATTTATATCCAAATGAAAGGGGGATTTCTTCTGGCAGAGTTGATAGAAATCAGGGAGATGATTGAACAGCTTCGTTCGAAGATGACCGAAATTGCGCACGGGAAAATACTTACTGATCCGGAGGTGATTAGGGCAAGCCAATTGCTTGATGTATTGTTAATAGAATATCAGAAGATGAATAAATGAAAAAATAAAAAACAGCACGTAAAGACAAGGGCAACTTTGAAAGTAACGGGAGTCTCAATTAATTTTATTGAGGGAGAGGGTCGCGCTCAGTAGAAACGAATAAATGATATTTGAAGAATAGCCAAAAAAGAAACCAGTCTGCCAAGTAGGAGTAGCCGATGTTCCACCATTTATAATAAGTGATGTGACCAAGACTGGCATGAATTAATTCGAAAATAATGGCAGCCAAGGTCCATTTGAAGAAATACCAGAACAGCGCCTTAAAAGAATGGTCGGTGGGCAGCCATTGCACAAAGAGATAAAGGGTCACTATATATACCCCGAAGCCATTAACCAATAATCCAATTAAGGGATGGCCGGAATAAGACCAAAGAGTATAATATACCATAATTGCTTCCACCACTAGTGAGAGCCAGGAGGCGAATATACATACTGAAAGGTATTTATGCCACTGGCCTTTTTGGGCAAAGATCAGCCACATTGTCCATGAAAAAATAAACTGACCTATCCAAAACCCCAGAATCAAAAGCAGCCCCCCTTTTTTTAGAGTCTATAGCAATATATATTCCCTATATACCCTACTAATGAACGAAGCAGCTGTATTTATATTTTAGTGCCACTAACTGAGAATAAGATTTAGTATTACCCGCAGCCTGGAAAAGTAAATGATTTGCTGAATTATTCACCGTTAAGCCTTGCAATTATTGCAGGGCTTTTGTTATGGCTATTTGCCAAATAACAGGGAGGAAGTGTTGGGTATAAGCAAAAAAGATAAAAATAGCAATTAAGGAATGTTATGGAAAAAGTTATTGACAGGATTTTTAATGTCTGTAATAATATAGACAATATATGATAATAATTATCATTCTAAATTGAAATGAAGAATAACTGTTCTACATAATGAAGGTGGGATTGCGATTGACTATAAAAACGCGATTACTTGTGATTTCGTTGTTCTTTGGCTTATTGCCGATTGTAGTTATGGTTGTAGCCGGCAATCAGGCAGGATTAAATATGAATCGCGAATTTCAAAATACGATGGCGATTGCGTTGATGGTGACTGTGCTTGTTGGTTTACTTATGCCCGGTCTTATCCGGTATTGGTTCTTTTCTAATCAGATACAAAAAATGAAAGAATTCTGCCAACAGGTAAAAACAGGCCGTTATGATGTGCTGCTTAATGTTCCGGCTGAGCGTAATACGGAGGACAATGAAAACGAGCTAGTTGACTTAATGCGGGATATGAATTGGATGGTTCACCGCATTAAGGTGAATGAATCTGAACTTAAACAGGCTGTTAGCGATCTTGAACAATCGCAGACGGAGATTCAATTACAGAAACAAGAGTTAGAAGAGGTAAATGCGGCGCAACTGGTAGTACAGCATCAATTGCAGGGCCGGACATTTGCATTAACAGAGGCAGTAGCTAAAGTACGTAATTTATTAGACAATGCCGGGCAGGGTTTTCTTTCCTTTGGTGAAGACTTAAAAGTGGCCGGTGAATATAGTGCTGAGTGTGTGGTCATTTTTAACCAGGAGATACAGGCAGAGCCGGTTCCGGCATTATTATATCCGGACGATAACGGGCAACAGGTTTTTTTAGAGGCATTATTTAAGAAGATTTTTCAGGAAGAGAATGAATTCTTACGGGACAGCTATTTTTCTTTACTGCCAGATGAACTGCAATTTGCTGATAGCTACATACAAATAACCTATAAACTAATCAATCATCCTGTTGAGCCGGAACGAAAGGAAATATTACTGGTTCTAACAGATATTACCCAGCAGCGGGAAATGGAGAAAAAGATCCAGGAAGAAAAAAATGTTTTATCTATGGTGGTACGGGCTGTTACACACTACCAAGAGTTTAACAAAGCAATTAAAGAATATGAGGTATTCTGCCGGCAGGAACTGCCAGAGCTGTTAGTCGGACAAGAGGCGGCAGAACAAAAAATAAATACGATTTTTCGGGCTGTCCATACTTGGAAAGGTACTCTAGGCCAGTTGGGGATGTGCCGCGTGGCCGCAGGCCTGCACGAATTGGAGTCCGATTTGGCTCAAGTGCGGGACAAGATGGCCGGCGCTGTTGAGCCGCAGGAGCTGATGACCTGTTTCGCCGCCTACCAACCGGAGGTATTATGTGGTTGGCTGGAGCAAGAATTAACACAGTTGAAACGGATTTTAGGGGATCAGTTTTTCTTACAGGATGAGACGATTGTGATTGAAAACTGCAAACTACGCCGATTAGAGGATAAGGTTCAGCAGTTGCTTTCGCCCGGTCAAGCCCGAATCCTTATTGCTGAGTTGCAGCGCTTGCGATACAAACCCTTTGCCGATTTGCTGGCCATGTTCCCTGAATACATTGCGAATGTCGCCTTGAATCAAGGTAAGGAACTCAATCCTTTAGTAATAACGGGGATGAAAACTTTGGTAGATCCGGTGAAATATCATGATTTTACTAAATCGCTTGTTCATGTTCTGCGTAATGCCGTGGCACACGGCCTGGAGACGCCGGATGAACGGCTGGCTGCAGGTAAAGAAATTGCCGGCTCTATTAGCTGCGATGTGAAAGAGGATGGTACAAACCTGGTAGTGACAATTGCTGATGATGGCAGAGGCATTGATGAAGCCATTATTAGACAGCTTGCTGTTAATAAAGGAATATGCACGCAAACAGCGGCTTGTAGCTTAACAGATGCGCAAGTGGTACAACTCATTTTTGACGACGGGTTTTCGAGTGTGGCAGCCGCCAGTGAATTATCCGGCCGGGGCGTGGGTTTAGCTGCCGTAAAATCTGAGATTGAAAAACTTGGTGGAACAATTGAAGTGTCAACAGAAGTGGGGAAAGGGACACAGTTTACCTTTACCCTGCCGTTGGCGGCTGGCGAACAAAAAGATAGCTTTGATATTTCCCTTTTGGGCGGACAGGTCATTAACCAGGCTAAAACTCTTTTGAATCAAGAATTTGGTATTCCGGCACTGGAAATCTGCCAGGAAGAAGCAGCCTCCGGGATAGTCAGTATGCACGATATTTCAACCTTTATTGATGTCAAGGGAGGCTTTGCAGGCCGGCTCATGATCAGTGCTGATGAAGAATTGGTCCAACAGCTTGCAGGGTATTACTTAAAAGAACTGGCTGCAGATAGTTATGAGGATAGCTGGTTAGAGAGTGCCTTCGCTGAGTTTTTTAATACTACTGTCGGCAATTCACTTGTGCAATTGCCTGATTGGCAACAAACGGTAGATATTGGCACGCCGGTTACTATTTGGGCAGAAGGAGCTACCGCTAAATACCGGGAGGCAGTTATATATTCCTGGAAGTTGATAACTGCTTTGGGAGAAATACAGCTAAGCTTAATCTCGTTTATGGGGAAAGGTGGCAATGAAAATGGCGCGTGTGTTAGTTGTTGACGATGCCCTAATGATGCGTAAAACAATTGGAACGTTTTTGATCCGGGCCGGCCATGTGGTGGTAGAGGAAGCCGCAAATGGCGAACAGGCAGTTGCTGCGTATAAAAAACATCAGCCAGATTTGGTAACGATGGATATCACTATGCCTGGTATAGATGGCATTGGTGCTTTGGAGCAAATTACAGCGTTCGATCCTGGCGCCAGGGTGGTTATGGTGAGTGCCCTGGGCCAAAAACATAAAGTATTCGAAGCCCTGCAACATGGAGCAAAAGGTTACATTCTGAAGCCGTTTACAGAGGAAAAGCTGTTGTCGATTATTAATGAACTGCTAGGTGCAACAAGCGGTGGATTAAGTCCTATTGTCTCTGAGCCAGCAGTTATGAATGCCAATGAAAAACCCTTAACTGCCAAAATGGCATTTGCTGTAGATCATGATACAAACAACATTAGAATTACGACTTTGCGTGATTTCGCTCCAACTGACTTTGATGATTTGGCGAAAGCGATAGATGGAGTACTGCTAAATCACCCCCAAACTATTGTTTTTGACTTCGCCTGTGGCAATGCACTGCATACTAAAAGTGCTCCTGTTTATAGAAACATTATCGAGGGGCTCATTGCTTCTGGCCAAATCGTAAAAATAGTGTGTTATGCGCAAGATTACACTTCTTGTTTCCGGAATATCCCGGGTTTGGAGACTGCTGAATTTGAACTTGTAAAAAAAAGGGGCGCACTATAGTTTTCTAGACAGATATGTGTTATTATAGTAGTGATAATGATTATTAATGTCACGATATGATTCATCAGACTGATAACGACAGAAAGCTGATGATAGGTTAAAAGTAATGGGGAGGAATCAGATATGGTTAAATTATTGAGTGAATTATCACCGGGAGAAAGAGGTACCGTTGCTAAGATTTATGGTAATGGACCTGTTCAGCGCCGTATTATTGACATGGGGGTAGTACCTGGTTCAAAAGTAGAAGTGCAAAAATACGCTCCGCTTGGCGACCCGATGGAAGTCAAGGTAATGGGTTTTAACCTTTCCTTACGTAAGATCGAAGCCAAAAATATTGAAATTAATCTGAGTGAGTAGGGAGTGGTGAGTTATGCCGATCCACAATGCTGTTCCAAGCCAGTTAATGGTCGTAGCTGCACTGGGCGGCCCGCGGGAAGTCCGCTCGCGCCTTACTGATCTTGGTTTTACACCAGGCACACCGGTCTGTGTGCTGAGCCGCACAAATGAATCTGTCATTGTTAAAGTTCGAGGCAGTCGAATTATGCTAAACAATTCCCTGGCTTGCAACATTACAGTAAAATAGGGAGCAGGAAGAAGGAGGATTTTTACGTTGGAAAATACTAAGGTGAGCATTGCGCTGGCTGGTAACCCCAATTCAGGCAAAACAACAATATTCAATAGTGTTACCGGCGCCAGGCAGCATGTTGGCAATTATCCGGGAGTAACTGTTGAAAAACGTGAAGGGTACCGCAAATTCAAAAATCATGAACTATTAGTGGTTGATTTGCCAGGAACATACAGCCTGACTGCTCATTCACTGGATGAATTGGTCGCCCGTAATTTTATCGTGCAGGATAAACCGGATGTTATTGTCGATATTCTGGATGCCGGCAATCTGGAACGTAATTTATACCTGGCTGTGCAATTGCTGGAATTGGAACGGCCAATGGTAGTTGCTCTTAACATGGCGGATGTTGCAGAAAGTATGGGCACAAAAATTGACGAAAAAGCATTATCGCAAAAATTAGGAGTGCCGGTGGTCCGTACAGTTGGTAACCGCCACACTGGTTTGGATGATCTTTTGGCAGCTGCGGTAAAAGTAGCTGGAGATAAAATTCAAAAATCGTTTGCCATTAATTATGGTGATGATGTTGAGAGCAAAATCACTGAAATTAGTAATTTGCTCGGTGAAGTAAAACATGAACTGCGGTACCCTCAGCGCTGGCTGGCCCTGAAGTTGTTGGAAAACGACACCGAAATTGTTAATGCCATAAAGGTATTAGCCGAAGGTGCCCGGGTTTTAACTGCTGTTAATGCGGCCAGGAACAGCTTACAGGATTCTTCCGGCATGGACCCGGAACTGGCTATTGCCAATCTCCGCTATCAGTTTGTTGGCACACTGGCCCAGCAGGTCATTACCTCTAAACGCGAGGGTGTCTTAACTACCTCTGATAAAATTGATAGAGTTTTAACAAATCGTATGTTGGGGTTACCTTTATTCCTTGGACTTATGTGGTTATTATTTAATTTTGTGTTTACTGCAGGTGCCTATCCGCAAGATTGGATTGAACAGGGTATGGGTGCTTTGGGCGAATGGGTTGGTCAGACAATGCCTGAAGGTGATCTGAAGTCGCTGGTGGTTGATGGGATAATCGGCGGTGTTGGCGGCGTTATCGTATTTTTGCCTAATATTATCATACTGTTTTTGGGCATTGCCTTGCTTGAAGATACCGGCTATATGGCTAGGGCCGCTTTTATCATGGATAGAGTTATGCATGCAGTAGGATTGCATGGTAAGTCCTTTATCCCGCTGCTATTAGGGTTTGGCTGCAGTGTACCGGCAATCATGGGCACACGAACTCTTGAGAACCCCCGTGACCGTCTGGTCACAATCCTAGTAACACCACTTATGAGCTGCAGTGCGCGGCTGCCTGTTTATACGCTGCTTATTGCTGCTTTCTTCCATGAAAGTGTTGCCGGTACAGTTCTGTTTTCCATCTATGTATTAGGTATATTTTTGGCCATTGTTATGGCCCGTATTTTCCGGAGTGTACTCTTTACCGGCGAGCCTGAGCCTTTTGTTATGGAGTTGCCGCCGTACCGTATACCCACGATTCAATCCATCCTGTTGCATATGTGGGAACGTAGTGTACTCTATCTGAAAAAAGCCGGTACAATAATTCTGGCTGTTTCTATTCTGGTTTGGTTTATGGTTAATTATCCAAGTGAAGTTGATTTCAGCAAAGACTATGAAGCCCTGGCTGCCCAGGCTGAAACCAGCTTTAGCCAGCAAGTCGATGAGGAAATTGTTAAGCCTTTAAATATTGGGTCAATCGAAGAGAATAAAGAATTGGAAGCGTTAATCGCTGATTTGACAGCAATAGACGAAGAGTTTGCTACTCAAAGTGAAGAGCTTGAGGGAGAAAGTGCAGAATTAGCAGAACTGACAGCTGCTAAAGATGTAAAAGTCAAAGAATTGGAAGCAGCTAACCCGGAATTATACCCCCTGGCTGCCCGTTACTTAGAGCTTAAAGGCGAAAGTGATGAGCAACTTGCCGGCTATGAAAAAGAACAGGCTCATGAAAAACTTGAACATAGTTATGCCGGGCAATTGGGCAAATTTATAGAGCCGGCAATTAAACCGTTAGGGTTTGACTGGCGATCGGGTATTGGTTTAGTAGCCTCCTTTGCAGCCAAAGAGGTTTTAGTCAGCACAATGGGAACAATTTATAATCTTGGTACAGAAGACGAAGGCTCGGTTGCGTTGCAGCAAGCACTGGCTAATGATAGCAGCTTTACCCCGCTAACTGCTTACTCGTTGATGGTGTTTGTACTTATCTACTCACCTTGTTTGGCAGCGCTAGCTGTTATCAAACGGGAATCGAATTCTTGGAAATGGCCGGCCTTCGCCTGCGTGTATACGACGGTTTTGGCTTGGGTAATGTCCTTCCTGGTATATCAAATTGGTACCTTACTGGGGTATTAAAAAAAAGGAGTGAACAAGATGGATACGATAGCTGTATTTGTAATTGGTTTGGTTGCGGTTGGTTATATAGCCAAGCTAGTTTGGCGTGAAGTGCATGGAGAATCGCAATGCCATTGCTCTGGTGGCTGCGGATCCAGCTGCCATAAGCAAGAAAAGTAATAAAGCAATATGCAAGACAAAGCCCCCGCCGTCCAGGTTGGGGGCTTTTTGTATAGTAAGAGCTAAAAGCATAATTTGGCAAATATATTGACATCAATTGGTATCAATAGTATGATAATTACAAGACTTAATTGATAATGATATTCAATCTGAGGTAAAAAGGAGCTGATGTGATGAGCTTATGCCATGGTAGAATTAATTTAGGCCTGATAGTGTCGCTATTAGGAAGCATTCTCACCCTACCGCTCAATAAGAGGCTGCATTTGTGGCTGGGGATTGGCTTTGCCCTGTTGGCGACTATTCATACATGGCAGCATCGCAGGCAGTTTACCCATTATTTGCATAAGGAGAGACAGGACATGGACTTAGCTTCCCTGGTTATTAATCCATCAACAAAGGTGAAATTGTTTCTACAACAGACTCAAGTCCTTCATTATATGCCTGGCCGTGTCCGTTTGTTCTCGCAGCACCTGTTGAATAACCAGGAGGTAGCCCGGCAGGTGAGCGAACATTTGGAAGCAATACCGGAAATTAAAGATTTCACTGTTAATGCTGCTACAGGTTCACTGCTTATCCATTATTCTCCTGAAGATATTTCTCAGAACCCCCTGCTGCGCGATGTCGAGAAAATAGTTGCTAAACAATATGGAAGGTGATATAAATGACTTATCTTACCGGATTAGCTTTAGGAATTTCTGCCGGACGTCAGCTCAACCAACTGTTGCGTAGAGACGGTTTTTCTCTAGTGCATACTTTGCCAGGCAGGCGCCGGTACCGGCATGAGGATTTGCTCCAGAATAAAGAGCTGGCATTGGAATGGCATCGCCATTTATCCAGTATAAAAGGCATTTCGCAGGTCAAGATGAGCCCGGAGACGGGCAGTCTGCTTGTGGAATACACATTGCCGGAGGAACACCTTGACCTGGTCATGGAGTACCTTGAACAACTGCACAGGCTGCCGGGGCCACGAGCTGACTATGGCAGGCTTGGCATGGATATTCAACGTATTTTCCGGCGGATGAACCGCACTATTTTTCAGAATACTGCGAGTACCTTGGATTTGCGTACAATAACGGCGTTATTGATGTTAGTACGCGGCGGGGCAAAAATGTGGAATCTGGGCCAGCGGCCTTCAGGACCACAGATGATATGGTGGGCCTACTCTCTGCTGAAAGGACGTCAGTGATGGGATACCGGTATATTACTCTGCCTGTAAATAAGGTTTTATCTGTACAACAAAAAACACTTTTGGAAATTAGTATACGGAAGATACCGGCTGTTAAAAGTGCCTGCGTCGGCGATACCGGTAAACTGACTATCTATTATACCGGGCAGTTAGATACTGCCGAAATAGTGGCAAAAATTCGGAATGCAGGTCGTCCGGATCAACCGGTTCAGGCTATAGCTGTACAGCAATATAATGGGGATGACAATACGCCCTTTATTGAATATCGCCGGGATGCAATCCTGGCAGGCGCCGGTTTGCTGGGGTTACAGTTGCTGCGTATGACTATGCCGGGCGCATTTACTGCTGTTTATCTAGGGCGTAGTGCTTTTGTCCTCTTTGTAGCCCGCAAATTTATTGCCAGTGGGGTGCGCAGTCTGCTGGTTGAACGGCAGCCTAATGCTGACACGTTGACGACAACTGCAGTCATGGCTTCGATTTTAGGCGGAAAACCCGAATCAAGCCTGACTCTCCTGGCCCTTTCCAATTTTGCCGAGATGCTGACCACCTATACTGCGGAGCGGGCCCGTAAGCATATTTCCACATTACTGCGGCTTGACCAGCAATATATCTGGAAGATTGAGCAGGATGGCCATGAAGTCCGTGTAGCCGTGGAAAGCCTAAGACCGGGAGACCGGGTTGGTGTACACCTGGGTGAAAAAATATGTGTCGATGGCCGGGTGCTATCAGGGGCTGCGGCTGTCGACCAATCCTCAATTACCGGTGAATATATACCAGCCGAAAAAAATCCCGGTGACTACGTCTATGCCGGCACTGTACTGCAAAATGGTTTTTTAGAGATCGTAGTGGAGAAAATGGGCGATGATACGGCGCTAGCACGTATTGTACATATGGTGGAAGAGGCTCAGGCCCGCCGGGCGCCGGTACAAAATTTTGCAGACCGTATGGCCAATATGCTGGTACCCATATCGTTTATTGCCGCTGGTTTGGTTTATGGGGCAACCAAGGACTGGCAGCGTGTACTTAATATGCTATTTATAGATTTTTCCTGTGGGTTGAAACTTTCTACTGCAACAGCCATTTCAGCGGCGATTGGGCGGGCAGCCAGCAGGGGGGTATTGGTTAAAGGCGGCAATTATGTGGAGGCTTTGGCGGGGATTGATACGGTTGTGATGGACAAGACCGGTACAATTACTGTTGGTAAGCCGCAAATTGTCGCTGTTAAAACTGCGCCAGGCATTACAGAACGGGAACTGCTGCTGTTAGCCGCTTCGGCGGAATTGCATTCGGCTCACCCCTTGGCTTGCGCCATCCTGGATCATGTGGAAGCCCAAGGCTGGGAAATTCCCCCGCATAGCAGCACTGAAACTATTATTGCCCGCGGTATTTTGGCGGAAGTTCCTGACTTTGAAGATATTCGCGGCGGGCGGATACTAGTCGGCAGCTGGAAGTTTATGGAGGAACACAAGCTTGAATGCCGGGGCTTTGGTGATGATCCCGGGGCCGAATGCGGCTATAATCTGGTCTATGTAGCGAGAGACCAAGCATTACTAGGGCTGCTGGTTGTCAGTGACCCTATACGGCCGAATCTGAAAAAAACAATTAACCAGTTGCGACGACAGGGAGTCGATGAGGTTGTCATGATTACCGGTGATACAGAACCTGTGGCAAAGCATGTTGCCGCCGCACTGGATCTTGACGCTCATTATGCCGAGGTCTTGCCGGAGGACAAAGCAACGCTGGTGAACCGGATAAAGCGGCGATCGCAAGTGCTGATGGTGGGGGATGGCATTAATGATGCCCCGGCTCTGGCTTTTGCCGATGTAGGCGTTGCTATGGGCGGACGGCGGACCGATATTGCCGTAGAGTCAGCTGCCATTACGATTAATTCGGAGGATCCTCTGGTATTGTCGGAGGTAGTTTCATTAGGGAAGCAAACAATGAAGATTGTTCAGCAGAACTTTACCGCGACCATTGCCGTCAATACGGCAGCCATGTTACTGGGGGCGATTGGACGGACCAATCCGATGATTTCGGCTCTTATCCATAATGCTGCAACTATTGGGGTAGTGCTCAATAGTGCGCGAATTTTAGTGGCCCGTAAAAAGCGGTGGTAGCCCGAAAAGAAAGGAGGTGAAAATAGATGTTTACAAGAACTGACTTTTGGATAGGTCTGGTTGTTGGTACTATTGCTGGGGCATTTGGGTACAAGCTGATGTCAGAACAATCAATGCGTGTTGCGGCACCGGCCGCTCCGGTGGCGACTGCTCAGGGTGTGGGTGAAATCCCGGTAGACGAGTTGATGCGCCAAAAAGAACGTCTGGAAGATTTAATTGCAGAACGGCAGCAAGGTGGAGTTCAGGCGTAAGGTAGGCATTTTTTGTATTTGGTATTTTGATGTAAAAGGTCCAACTCACAAGCAAAGGGTTGGACTTTTTACTCGTGCCTATCTGGTATCGCTGTTAAGAAGTTGCGATTCTGCGGATAGATAACCTGCTAAGATCGCAGCCTATTACCCTGCAAGCTGTATACTAAAAAATAACTAGACAAAATTGTATTAATTAATATATAATATTATAGCTAATTAAATTGATTTTTTACCAGCAGCAGCTTGACAAGGCTTTGCGTACTGGTTATAATTAAAAAGTATCTGACAAAAGCTGATTATATTTGCGATGCAAGTCTTGTAATCGATTATATGTAATAAAATGGCGCTTGCATTGTTTAGTTGGATAGTATATAATAAGTTTCTGTTGAGAGCACATGGAGAGATGTCCGAGTGGTTGAAGGAGCACGCCTGGAAAGCGTGTGTATTCGAAAGGGTACCGAGGGTTCGAATCCCTCTCTCTCCGCCATAAAATTCTACAATTGTAGGGCCGCTAAAACGGCTTTTTGTTTTCTAGGCCGGGCTACAGCAGTACCGGGTCTTACGCAATAGGAACTCATGAACCGCGTCAGATCCGGAAGGAAGCAGCGCTAAGTGATCATTTTTATGTGCCGTAAGGGTGCCTGGCCACTGCTATGGCCCGTCGTGGAAAACAGAGCCGTTTACTAACTGAATTTCATAAAATTATTGAAAGTAGCCAAATCGAGGCTGCTTTTTTGCTATATATAAATAAGGAAGAAGTTGTGGACTGCCTTTAACCGCTTTTATATTATTATTTTCCCGAAAAAGGGAAACATTTTACTGGTGTTGAATATAACAATCTTGGAAGGTAAGGAGGTGTGGGAATGGCCTATGTGGCATTGTATCGAAAGTGGCGGCCGCAGGATTTTGGCAGTTTAGTCGGTCAGGATCATATTAGTTTAACTCTGAAAAATGCGATTGCCTCCGGTAAAATTGCCCACGCCTATTTGTTTGCCGGACCGCGGGGTACCGGGAAAACGACAACAGCTAAAATTTTGGCGAAGTCTCTAAATTGCCAGCAGGGTCCTACCCCTACCCCCTGTAATGTCTGCCCAAATTGTGAAAAGATCACCGGCGGCACATCAATGGATGTATTTGAGGTAGACGCAGCCTCTAACCGGGGAATTGACGAAATCCGTGATCTCCGTGAAACCGTGAAATTTTCGCCGGTAGACGGGCGCTATAAAGTATACATAATTGATGAAGTCCATATGTTAACAACAGAGGCCTTTAATGCGCTGCTAAAGACGCTGGAGGAGCCGCCAGGCCATGTAGTATTTGTGCTGGCTACAACCGAGCCGCATAAGATTCCGGCGACAATTCATTCTCGTTGCCAACGCTATGATTTCCGCCGCATAGGTGTAAGAGAAATTGAGCAGCGGCTAGCGCTAGTTGCGAACCACAGTGATTTAGAGGTAGTGCCTGAGGCACTTAAGCTGATTGCCATTCAGGCAGATGGCGGTATGCGTGATGCTCTCAGCATTTTGGATCAATGTGCTGCGTTAGATAGCGGTGGTGTGATAACTGCAGCCCATGTCAGGCAACTGCTAGGCTTGATTGGCCATGAATGGGTGTGGCAACTAACAGATGCAATAGCTGACCGTGATACCCACAGCTTGCTGCTCAAACTTGATGAAGTTATTAATCTTGGAAAAGATGTACGTCAATTGCTTGTTGAAATGGCACTACACGCTCGCAGCCTGATGTTATTTAAAGCTGCTCCTGCTATTGAAAATATTGAAATGTACAGTGAAGATAAATCAGTATTAGCTGCTCAATCTGCTAAATTTTCTCATCAGGAACTGGTGGAAATGCTAGAACTTTTGCATTCAACCATGAATGAGACAAAGTGGGCGTCTGAACCGCGTATTGCAGTGGAAATGGCACTTATCACACTATGCCGGCGAGCTGTAACTACAGACATTGCTGCTTTAATCGAGCGGATTGCGGTGCTTGAGTCCCGTTTTGCCAGCAAAACGGTGATAAAAGAGGAAAGCACTGCCAGCATAAATCTACAACCGATACAGCCGCTGCCTGAGCCGCCCAAGCCAAGTCCTGCTTCACCTGAGCTGCCCCCGCAGACTCCGAAAGCTCCCCGGCAGGCAGGGGGGCAATCTGCAGGCACTGAAACTGTTACATCACCGCCTTCTGCTGCCCCAGCAGGTAGCACCGGCAATTTAAATGAAATATGGGCAGCTGTACTCAAGGAACTTTTAACTGGTGGGAAGCGGTCGGTACACGCCTGTGTTATGCAAGGTCACTTAATATCGCATGCTGATGATCAGGCAACAGTACGTTTTTCTGCCACTTTTCCGAAAGAGCGGACTGAAAAAGACGATTACCGGGCAATCGTTGAAAAAGCGTTTGCTCAGGTTACCGGGCAACAAGTAAGAATTGTTTGTGTACTGGGACAGGATACACCTGTTGCCAGACCGACAGCTTCACCACCGGTAACTTCTGTGCAACCTGATCCTGGTATTAACCACCCGGCTGTCAAGCAGGCCCAAATGATGTTTGGCGGCACTATAGTAAAGATAGAGGAAGAAAAAAAAATTTAGGAGGCTGACACATGTTTGGAAATATGGGTAATATGGCAGGAATGATGAAAAAGGTTCAGAAATTGCAAGGGGATATGGCCAAACTTCAAGAAGAGCTTAAATCCCGGACAATTGAGGTATCCACCGGCGGCGGTGCCGTTAAAGTTGTGGTTACCGGAGAAAAGAGGATTCAGTCTGTTAAAATTGCTCCCTCTGCTGTTGATCCTGAGGATGTAGAAATGCTGGAGGATTTGGTTGCAGCTGCTGTCAATGAAGCAATGACTAAAGTCGATGATATGATGGCCCAGGAGATGGGAAAATTGACAGGCGGTCTTAATCTGCCACCAGGAATGTTTTAATTTATGAGCTATATTGCGCCAATTGCCAGGCTTATAGAGAATTTTCGCCGTTTGCCGGGGATTGGACCTAAATCAGCGGCCCGCCTTGCCTATCATGTATTGAAAATGGATAAAAGCCAGGTAATTGCTTTGTCACAAGCGATTATTGATGCAAAAGAGCGGGTTAGTTATTGTACGGTTTGTTTTGATTTGACAGATTCTGATCCTTGCCAGATTTGTCGCTCTGAGGGGCGGGATAAGTCGCTTGTATGTGTTGTCGAAGATCCTAAAGACGTGACGGCAATGGAACGTACCCGCGAATTTAATGGTTTATACCATGTATTGCACGGGTCACTTTCGCCTTTGGAGGGTGTGGGACCTGACGATATCAAGGTGAAAGAGCTTTTAGACCGGATCAGCCGGGGGATTCAGGAAGTAATTATGGCGACTAATCCTAATGTCGAAGGCGAGGCTACTGCTATGTATATTGCCAAGCTGCTTAAGCCGCTGGGAGTTAAAGTCACTCGCATTGCCCACGGATTACCGGTGGGGGGAGACCTCGAATATGCGGATGAGGTTACCTTGTCCAAAGCTTTAGAAAACCGCAGGGAAATGTAAGGCTGCTGTTTATCCTGCCTGTTTATGGGAATACTATAACAGGGAGGAGATATAATGAAGACAGTGCTAATGAACATTATTAATGGTTTTATACCACAGCATGTGCCTATTGCTCATAATAAGCCGCCTTTGGCCCAACAGATCGAGCAAGCAAGGCAAGAATGGCTGAGTGCCCAAAACTATTATAACAATGTTTCTGATGCTGATTTAGTTGATCATGCCACTTTTCTTATTCACGCTGCTGAAAAGAAATATACATATCTGATAAAGCGTGCACGGTATGAAGGGGTTCATTATGCACCCTTCTAAATTAAGCCGCATATCTAAATACCGGAATCTTGATTCCGGTATTTTTTCATTATTTTGGACTGGCCGACATATATTGTCTGTAAGCAGAATGTGGTAGCTTATCACATTGCAGCTAAGTTGCTAGGTGGAGGGATAATGATGGTGGCATGGCGGCGGCTATTGGGTCTGTGGGATACTGAACAGTCTGGAGGTAAGAGCCTGCCCGGTCTGGCGGAGGTGGTGGATCAGGCCCGGCGGGACTGGTTGTATGCTCAAAAATATTATCATTCAGTTACTGATCCCGATTTAATTGATTATGCGATTTATCTGAGTAAAGCCTGTGAACGCAGATATATGTATTTGCTCAGACAAGCTCGGCAGGAAGGGGTTCGCTATCCTTTAGGCATCAGCATAGCAGAAATTTCTGATGCTGGAACTATACGCAGACTATTCTAGCGTGGTAAAATTAAAATAAAGCTAGTCTGAAGGGGCGTGAGGAGATGCCGCTTTTACCGGCAGGTTTAGAATTCAACGTTATTATTGCTTATGCATTCGGTATTATTTTAATATACCTTATCGGCCGGATGTTTTTAATGCCCATAAAACTGGTATTTAAATTGATATATAACGGTTTAGTGGGGGGGATTATGCTCTGGGTTGTTAATTTCGTGGGCGGTTACTTCGGTTTTGCGATTGGTATTAACCCAATTACCGCGCTGGTAGCAGGTTTTCTAGGTTTACCGGGTGTTGTTTTGCTGATATTGTTTAAAATATTTATTAACTAACCAGACGACGGTTATTATTGCTTGTTACATTTGTTATTGATAAAGCCTGTAGCTTATATTTAATAATTAAGTTTGCATGGACAAGGAGTGTATTAAGCGGTGAACACTGTAAACACAGCGCATTTGGCGGAGCCAATTATTGAAGCCTATGTTGGCGAATATGCCAGCGGTAAAAGTGAAAATGCTGTAAACAGGGCTATTTATCTTAAAAAACAGGGTTTGTCTGTTACTCTTGTTGATTTGGACACAGTAGAGCCTTGCTACACTCTGCGGCCGATCAAGAAGGAGCTCGAAGAGCAGGGGCTTGATGTAGTGGCCTGGGAAACTAAAGATACCTTGGGACTGGGAGAAGCAGGCAGTGTCATTAAAGGCTCAATGCGTTGGGTATTGCGGCGTAAAGGCAATATCATTATGGATGTCGGCTATGGCGTACATGGGGCGAGGATTTTTAATCTGGTAGAAGGGGCATTCGAGAACCCCTATCTCAAAATTATTGCTGTACTTAATATGTCACGCCCTTTTACCTCAACCGTGGACAATATTTTAGAATATGTAGCAAGCTTGGGCAGAGTGGATGCTGTACTCAATAATACGCACATGGCTGAAGAAACTACGGTTGAAATCGTCCAGCGTGGTGCTCAGGGTATCAGCGAGGCTGCCGAACGCATGGGTGTACCCGTAGTAGCTACTGCGGCAGTTGCTGAGATAGCTGAAAAAATAGGCCCTGTTGATTGTATGGGGAATCCGGTTTGGCCACTCGAACGAATTATGCCGCGTACCTTCTGGTAATGGAGCAAAACAGCTTGGTTCTTTGATGACAAAGGATCAGGCTGGTTGTTTTATCAACGTTTCCTAATTTAATAATTGCTAAATTATATTTGACATAAAGTATAAATTATTGTTGACATGATAGGATAAGCATGATAATATATAAAAGCTGTCGCATTAAGCAATAACACAGCGACAAACAAAAGCATACTGATCCCGGCAAAACGTATCATCCATGATACGGCCGTGATCCCAAG
>JAEWGR010000022.1 GCA_023388195.1 Bacillota bacterium | reverse complement strand
ACTCACTGTTGCAGTGAGTGTTTTTAATTATGGAAAGCAAAAAGGCTTAGACCGTTCAGAGTACCCCAGTTGCGAGGCGGAGCGAGGACGCCGCCGTAGTCGTACTGGAAGTACGTCGGAGGGGGCGTCCGCAGTGTACAACGATACCGTCGCCTAGGAGACTACTTTACGAGGACTGGTTGGCGGCTGGCTTGTTGTAACAGCATCGCACAGATGGGGTGCTATGGACGGTCGTAGGTAGCCGAAGGTACTTGGCTGGATGGCCTGGGAGATTAGGAAGTTGCTGATTAGAAAAAGCACTCACTTATGTGAGTGCTTTTTTGCTATGTACATAGGCACGGGTTAGACCGTTCAGAGTGCCCCAGGTGCGTGGCGGAGCGAGGATATCGCCGCAATTGTGAATTTGGTTAGAGTATGGTTAAATGAACTTTTATATGACATAATCACCCTTTTACAAAATTTGTCTCAAAGTGGTGAAATTTGCTCTACAAAATTGGAAGGAATTTGAAATTTATTGTCTAATGTTTAAAAGTCAGTTATTTAGTATTATTTTCCAAATATATATAAAGGTGGTGAAGCTTATTTCGATCGAACGCGTGGTCCCAGGTCAATGTACATATAGAGAGGGAGGAGTTGGGCTTGTCTTCCTGTATTTCTAGGTATGAGCGTAACAGTGTATTGTTTATTGTAGCAGCGCTGCTTATTTTTTTACTATATGATCCTTATGGAAAAACATATATTGCATTATTGAGTGCTGATTCTTTTTTGCTAATCCATATCTTATTGGAGTTTCTAAGTGTATCTATCTGCTTTATTATTACTATTTTGGGATGTGTTATGTACCCTTTGACTAAATCCCGATATATATTTCTGTTCAGTATACTCTTCTTCTATGTGGGGATATTTGATGGTTTTCATACTTTATCATTTCAAGGAATGCCATTTGGCCTTAACCCTGACACCGCGACATGGTTTTGGACTATTGCCCGAATAGTGGAAGTAACGGGGATTACTTTAATTTTTACAAAGGCTGATAAAACAATTAACATTCGACAGATAAAATCGGTTGCAGTATTTATAGTAGTCATAGGCGTTGTAGTTTCAGTGAGTTGGTATCGGTCTATTGTATACCTACCATCCATATTGCCTGTCAGTAATAACTTACCAGATGCTTGTAGAAATGTTGTAGAGTATATGATCAGCTTGCTGCGGATGATTACCCTTGTCATAGTCGTTTATCGCTACCGGCTTGCCAGGAGCCTGGCTGGGATCTATATTATTCAGGGAGTTATACTGGAGCTAATTGGAGAGTTAATATATGTAATCTATAATAATGACTTTGATCCTATTATCTGTCATATATATAAAGTAACCGGGTATTTCTATTTTCTCAAGGGAATCTATTTTACTACAATAAGAGAATATTTTAATAATCGCAAAAGTGCAGAAGAGCGTTTTACTATTTTATTTCATACCAATCCATGCATGATGGCTATAGCCACTCTCGCTGGCAAATATGTTGATGTTAACAAAGTTTTTATAGAGAATATGAGTATGAGTAGGGACGATATTATTAACAGATCCATTGACTCAGTTAATCTTGGCGATGGTGGCAGCATAGCAGCAAAGCTCAGGCAAATAATGCAGGACCATAAACAAATTAGGAATGAGGACATCCACTATGTTACAAATTCCCAAGAAAGAAAAACTGCATATATGTCAGCAGATATTATAGATTTTGGTGTCAATAAATGTGCGTTGATTACACTTACAGATATCACTGAGCGCCGGTGTTTGGAGAGAGAATGGTTACGACGGGAGCGTCTTAATCTTATTGGGCAAATGGCTGCCAGTATTGGTCATGAGATACGTAATCCATTAACAACAGTTAGGGGCTATCTTCAGCTTTTCCAAAAAAGGAAAGATAGTATTGCTATGACGGGTGCAGCCGCAGTGATGATTGAAGAGCTTGACCGAGCCAATACAATTATAACTGAATTCCTGACTATGGCAAATAATAAACGCAGTGAGTTCTCGAAAACAAATCTTAATGAAATAATTGCAGGCCTGTTACCGTTGCTGAGTGCCAGTTCTACCCAGAATGACAGAACCATTCGCACCGAGCTGGGGGCAGTTGCTGAGATTCCTTTGGACACCAGGGAGATCAGGCAGGTAATTTTAAATCTAGTGCAAAATGCTATTGAAGCTACTGAGTTTGGCGGTACTATTACAATAAGGACTTTACAGGTGAACAAGGAGGTAATCCTTACAGTAGAGAATGATGGCAAGAAGATACCTCCAGAGATATTAGATAAATTAGGTACGCCATTTTTTACAACTAAAGATGCAGGTACGGGTATGGGGCTAGCCATATGTTATAGTATCGTAGCCCGGCACAAGGCTAAGCTTGTTGTAGAGTCGACAGATACTACAACAAGATTTGATATTAGGTTTGAGTATTAGTTTTCTTACCCCTGGATTTGAAGTGATAAGTGCGGGGTGGGCACAAATCAGATTAAAAAGAGGGTAATTTAATTGATTCAATCAGATTGGCAAGACATTTTAACTAATTTTATATATACAAACTTGCCGGCACTTATGAATCCGGATAGTCGCATTGTTGTCAGTTCCACATCTTTGCCGAATGTGCCGAATACAAACACAATTGTTGTAACTCCTGAAATTTTGATAGGACTTCAAGCCTATGTATTAAATAATTTTGACAATTTGCGATTACCTAGCGATATACAGGATGTAGTAAAAAATTTTTTTTCTGTGAATACATCTTTAGAAGACAATACATTATTATAACACAAGCCGGTTGAAGGCACCCTTAAGCTAGCTATAAATCACAAAGAAAAAAGCCACCCAGTTAATGGGTGACTTAAAGCTGAAATTACTGTATATACCTGCGGGCACCAATATAGTGTTCAGTGTAATACTCTTCAGACAGAGAATTAATGGTGACCTGTTTTGCCGCAGAGCTGGCATGAATGAACTTGCCATCGCCCATGTAAAAGCCGACATGAGAGGCACCGGGTTTGTAGGTTGTAAAGAAGACCATGTCACCTACTTTTAGATTAGCTTTATCTACAGCAACCCCTTTACTATATTGTTCTGCTGCAGTCCGTGGAATAGAGATGCCATTCTCTTTCATTACATATTGTGTATAACCGGAACAGTCCCAGCCATCAGGTGTTGTACCACCCCAGACATACGGTACGCCCATATATTTTTGAGCACTGGTAACGATCGTTGCTCCTTTAGCAGATGCATTGCCGCTATTAGGGCTTATTGGAGCTACTGGTATAGAAGATATATTATTAGCGCTGCCGCTGTTGTCTGAGCTGCCAAGAACTTTGCCTAGCAAAAGTGCTAGTAGGATGTTTAGTATTCCGCCGGAGCTACTGCTGCTTTGGGCGGAAGAACCAGTTATGTCTGTAAGTGAGAAGGCTTTTGCAGGTGCTGCCGGCATAAACAGGGTAGTAAACAGCGTGAAGAGAAGAATCAGTGTTATATTACGTGAAAATTGTTTCATCACGCCCTCCTTATCACATTATTTTATATCAACAACATAACAATAATATCATAGTTAATTAATTATGTAAACTAAAAAATATTGGCAATAAAATAGACCTCAGTCTGAGGAACAGCAAATACTGTACGCCAGTGAGATCTTTTTACAGGAAGCAATTTTATTCCTAAGCGGGTGTAAAACAATGTAGAACTAAATTCGCAGTTGCAGTATTGGTGGCAACTGGAACGTTGTGAACATCACATATGCGTAACAGTGCAGTAATGTCTGGTTCGTGGGGCTGGGCAGTTAGCGGGTCGCGAAGGAAGATGACAGCATCGACTTTCTGACAGGCTATTTGAGCACCAATTTGCTGGTCACCGCCTAATGGGCCGGAGAGATAAGTGGTGATATCCAGCTCCGTATTTTCTTTGATAATCTTTCCTGTGGTAGCAGTGGCAATGATATGGCAGGAGGAAAGAGCTTTTTGGTTTTTTAATACAAATGTCAGCATTTCTTCTTTTTTGCGATCATGGGCAATGAGTGCGACTGTTTTCTTCATCAGGTCTCACCTCGTCAGTATTACGTATATACTTTATGATACCATCAAAATGCAGGACAATAAAGAAAAAGACAAATATTTCTTGACTTTGTCTTTTTTAGCTGGTATTATATTCCACGAATACAATATACAAAAAATTATAATAAAATATGTACATTGAGTGGAAGTGTGCCTAGGGTTCCGGCAGTTTAGCTGCGACTGGTCCAAGCGGCACAGGGCCCGAGGGCCACACCGTGGGTAAAAAAAACCCTAGCGGAAAGTTCCTGCAAAGGACTTTTTGCGGGGTTTTTTCGCATGATCAGAAAGTATGCCGGGTTTCTGATCTAGGTAAGAACGCGCCTATACCCTAAAGGGCAGAGGCAGCTTCCAACGGCGGCCTGAAGGCCTTGGCACGAGCCAAGTCTTTTCTTATATTATCTGAGAGGAGTAAAATATGACTACTTACTGGAATAAGCCTGCGGAAACAATGGCACGGGAAGAAATGGCCAATGTTCAGGCCGGGCGATTAAAGGAGATTGTAGCCAGATTGTACCGGCAACAGCCCTTCTATCGCTCTAAGATGCAGACAGAAGGACTATTATCTGAAGATATTGTTACCTTATCAGATATTGAAAAGTTGCCATTCACAACAAAACAAGATATGCGTGATAATTATCCTTACGGACTGTTTGCTGTTCCTATGTCTGAAATTGTCCGGATTCATGCCTCCAGCGGCACCACCGGCAGACCAACTGTCGTTGGTTATACTAAGCGTGATATTGGCATTTGGTCGGAAGTAGCGGCCCGTTCCTTAGTATCTGCCAGTTTGAGCAGGCAGTCTTGTATTCAGGTTGCTTACGGCTATGGTTTATTTACTGGTGGCTTGGGTATTCATTATGGTGCAGAGCTTCTGGGCGCTTCTGTAATTCCGATATCAAGTGGTAATACGGCCAGGCAAATCATGCTGATGAAGGATTTTGGCACAACCGCTCTGGCCTGTACCCCGTCCTATGCTCTGTATATTGCTGAGACAATGCGGGAAATGGGCATTGATCCGCGTGAGACTTCGCTTAAAGTGGGGATATTTGGTGCTGAGCCTTGGTCTGAGCGTATGCGGTTGGAGATTGAAGCCCAATTAGGCATAAAAGCCCTTGATATCTATGGATTAAGTGAAATCATCGGCCCTGGTGTCGCAATTGAATGTTGTGTACAAGATGGTCTGCACATCAATGAGGATCATTTCTATCCCGAGATAATTAATCCCCTTACAGGTGAAGTCTTGCCTGACGGCGAAAAAGGTGAGTTAGTACTGACAACCTTGACTAAAGAAGGTATGCCGATGGTACGATACCGGACGCGGGATCTTACCGTTTTGTATCGTGAGAAATGTGCCTGTGGCCGGACTTTGGTCAGAATGAGTAAAGTACTGGGGCGTAGTGATGATATGCTGATTATTCGCGGAGTAAATGTCTTTCCATCACAGGTTGAGAGTGTCCTTTTGGGCATTGGCGAAACATCGCCTCATTACCAGTTGATTGTAGATCGGAAGGATAATCTTGATTTTCTTACGGTGCTCGTTGAAGTGACAGAGGAGATGTTCTCTGATGAGGTTCGGGGGTTAGAGGAGTTAGAGGCCAAAATAAAAGCTGAATTAGCCAGTGTGCTTAATGTTTCGGCCGTCGTGCGGCTTGTTGGTCCTAAAACAATTGAGCGTAGTGAAGGTAAGGCCAAGCGTGTTATTGATAAACGTCAACTTTGATTAGCTTGGCCGCTAATCATTATGTGAGTTATTCAAGCAGCTAGCGCCTCTGGCGGGGACCGGTTATCCAGTGAGTCATAGGACGATTTAGGAGGGATAGCATGATTATTCATCAATTATCTGTATTTATTGAGAATCAGGGAGGCAAACTGGCTGAAGTATTAGGTGTTTTAAAAGCCCATGAAATTAACATAAGAGCGATGGCTGTTGCCGATACTTCAGATTTCGGCATACTTCGCATTATTGTTAATGAACCGGAAAAGGTGCAGCATATATTGCGGGGAGCAGGTTTTACTGTCAAGGTTACGCCTGTGCTGACAATTTTGGTAACCGACCAGCCAGGCAGCCTGTTTGAACAGGTCGACAGACTCAGTGCGGCCGGTGTCAATGTTGAATATGTGTACGCATTTGCGGCTACCTCGGCAGAAACTGCTCGGGTAGTATTAAAAGTAGATAATCTGCCTTTGGCCGAACGTTTGATTAACAGTGAAGGAAAGCCGGCTGACCCATATCAGGATGAGACTGGTGCGGTGCCTAATTTTTATTGGTAATATAGCCTGGTATTTTACTGTGTCAAAATTTATAATAATGCTTAAAGACCTGCGGACTATTCCGGAGGTCTTTTTCATTATTAAAAAAACCTCTTGACAAAGAACAGCCGTGCTGGCATAATGTATACAAAGTTACATATCGCGTAAGAAAGTGTGTCTAGGGTTCCGCTGTTTTACAGGACTGGGCCAAGCGACGCAAAACATGGCAGCTGCCGTGTTACACCGTGAGTATAAAAGGCTCTGCGGAAAGTTTCTTACTTTATAAAAAGTAAAAACTATTCGTAGAGTATTTTTGTAACTGTTTATCAGTAAAATAATGGTAAAAGTAATGACTGGGATATAACTCCTCTTCCCTGTTCAGAGAGCCGGTGGTTGGTGCGAACCGGTGCAGTGAGGCGAGCTAAACTCACCCAGGAACTCTTTTGTTGAGGTGTATATTGTGTGCGAAATACAATATACTTTAGACAAGAGCGACACCGGGCGTTAGCCGGTAACCATTGAGAAATCATTGGTGCAAAGAGCCCAAAGTAGGGTGGTACCGCGCGTTAGGCGCCCCTATGCCAGAGTCAGATCTGTCATAGGGGCGTTTTTATTTCTTAGCAGGTTAGCCATAACAAGTGGAGGTGGTAATGTGCAGCCCAGTGTTCTTTCGGTATTAGTCCGTAATCAGCCGGGGGTTTTAGTAAGAGTGGCTGGTATGTTTTCCCGACGGGGGTTTAACATCGACAGTTTGACTGTAGGCGTTACACAAGACCCGGAGTTTTCCCGGATAACGGTAACTGTTTGCGGCAATCAGGCATTTATTGACCAAGTAAAGAAACAAATTGAAAAACTGGTAGAGGTAGTAGCTGTGCAGATTTTGCCGCTCAACCATTCTGTAGTCCGGGGGTTGGCGCTTTTAAAGGTCAAAGCCGGTGACAACCGCTCGGAAATACTTAAAATAGCTGAAGTTTTTCGGGCCAATGTCGTAGATATTTCCGGCAGTACGGTCACACTTGAGGTAACAGGAGAAGACAGCAAGCTTAATGCATTGACAGAATTATTAATGCCTTACGGACTTTTGGAAACCATCCAGACCGGCCTTGTAGCGCTGGAACGGGGTGAAAATACAATTTATCAATATGAGGAGAGAGAAAATGATGAGCAAAATGTATTATGAACAAGACGCACGCTGGGAGCTTATTCAAGGTAAAACTGTGGCAGTTATTGGTTATGGCAGCCAGGGTCATGCCCATGCGTTAAACCTAAAAGACAGTGGTGTTAAAGTTATTGTCGGTCTTCATGAAAGCAGTAAATCAGCAGCAAAAGCGCGTGAAGACGGTTTGACGGTAACCAACGTTGCGCAGGCAGTTGCCAGTGCCGATATTACCATGATCCTTATACCTGATGAGAAGCAGGCTAAAGTGTACGCAGATGAAATTGCGCCCAATCTTAAGCCCGGCTCGGCGTTAGCTTTTGCCCACGGCTTCAATATCCATTTTAACCAGATTGTCCCTCCGGCTAATGTAGATGTGTTTATGGTAGCCCCTAAAGGCCCGGGACACTTAGTTCGCAGGGTATTTATCGAAGGGAAAGGCGTACCCTGTCTCATGGCCGTATATCAGGATTTTAACGGCAGTACACAGGATTTGGCATTGGCCTATGCCAAAGGAATCGGTGGCGCCCGGGCCGGGGTGCTGACAACAACCTTTAAGGACGAGACCGAATCTGATCTCTTTGGCGAACAGGCCGTGTTGTGTGGTGGGGTAACAGAATTAATTAAAGCCGGCTTCGACACGTTGGTTGAAGGGGGCTATGAACCGGAGTTGGCTTATTTTGAATGCCTGCATGAAATGAAACTTATTGTTGACCTCATGTATGAAGGCGGCATGGCTGCTATGAGGTACTCTATCAGTGACACCGCCGAGTACGGAGATTATGTTACCGGCCAGCGGATTATTACCGAGGAAACACGGGCTGAAATGAGAAAAGTATTAGCAGAGATACAAAACGGAACCTTTGCCCGGAACTGGATCTTGGAAAATCAGGCTAATCGACCAATGTTTAATGCCAAACGCCGCCAGGAAGCTGCCCACAAAATTGAAATTGTTGGCACTGAACTGCGTGGCATGATGTCTTGGTTGAAAAAATAATTAATAACTGGTGATTATGGCGGAACGGTTCCGGTGACTTAGTAACTTTAATTGAAGGTCAATAAGACACGGAACCGTCCCTTAATTCACCAAAAATGACTCAAGAGAACCGTCCCCGTGAGTCATTCTAAATAAAGGAGAGGTTATAACATGGAAATTCGGAGAATTCAAATATTTGACACAACTCTCCGTGATGGCGAGCAGACGCCGGGAGTCAGTCTGCAAACAGAAGAAAAGGTGGAAATTGCTCTGGCCCTGGCCAAACTGCAGGTTGATGTTATTGAAGCCGGATTTCCGGTAGCCTCGCCTGGTGACTTTGAAGCGGTGAGCCAGATTGCCGCGAGGGTCAAGGGGCCGGTGATTGCGGCCTTAGCCCGGGCCAATATTAAGGATATTGAAACTGCCTATCAGGCTGTTAAAGCAGCTGAGAAGCGCCGGATCCACACTTTTATTGCCACAAGTGATATTCATCTTGAGCATAAATTGAAAATGACCCGGCTTCAGCTTTTAGAACGTGTTGATGAGGCTGTGGGTTTTGCTAAGAGCCTGACACCCGATATCGAGTTTTCAGCTGAAGATGCATCACGGTCGGACCGTGATTTCCTGTGTCAGGTGTTTACGCGGGCCATTGCAGCCGGGGCCACGGTAATTAATGTGCCGGATACGGTAGGTTATACAACCCCTCTGGAATTTGGGGCCTTAATCACCTATATCCGCGAGCATGTCCCCAATATCAGTCAGGCTACGATCAGTGTACACTGTCATGACGATTTAGGCATGGCGGTGGCCAATTCACTGGCAGCAGTGGCAGCCGGGGCGGATCAAGTGGAATGTACTATAAATGGTCTGGGCGAACGGGCTGGCAATGCGGCTCTGGAAGAAGTGGTTATGGCCATCAACACCCGCCGTGAGTATTATAACGCCATATCCAATGTTAATACTCAGCAAATCTACAGAACTTCCCGCCTTGTCAGTACCCTGACCGGCATTGCGGTACCACCGAATAAAGCAATTGTTGGCGATAATGCTTTTGCCCATGAATCCGGTATTCACCAGCATGGCGTGCTCAATAATCCACTGACTTATGAAATTATCAGTCCGGAAGCGGTTGGCGTCAGCCGGAACGCCATTGTGCTTGGCAAGCATTCAGGACGCCATGCGTTTGAGGAACGCCTTAAGCATCTGGGATTTGAAATCGACACCGATACGGTGAATAGCCTGTTTATTAAATTTAAGGATCTGGCAGACCGCAAGAAAATGGTATTTGATAAAGATATTGAAGCACTTATTGTGGAAAAAGCAACAGTGCGCCCCGAATGGTATACGCTGGTATATCACCACGTGGTCAGCGGTAATCAAACCCTGGCAACTGCTTCTGTCCAGCTCAAAACAAGTGCGGGGATTTGTGAAGCAGCCAGTTGTGGCGATGGGCCGGTAGATGCAGCATTTAAGGCGATTGAGCAGGCTGTTGGTTTTGCTGTTGGTCTCCGCGATTACCAGCTCAAGGCAGTAACTGCCGGCGAAGATGCCCTAGGGGAGTCTACAGTATGGATTGAACGTGATGGCCGTACCTTCAGCGGGCGGGGGTTATCAACCGACGTTATTGAAGCAAGTGCGAAAGCGTATGTAAATGCAATTAATAAAATGCTGGCTGTATGCGGGTTTCCTGCAATTGAGCAGGCGGCGGGGAGGTAACAAGATGGCAAGGCCAATGACGATGACGGAGAAAATATTTGCCGCCCATGCCGGTTTAAATGAGGTTTCTCCCGGTGAACTTATCCGGGCCAGGTTAGATCTGGTGCTGGGTAATGACATTACGGCACCACCGGCTATTACTGAGTTTGAACAGATCAGCGACAAAGTATTTGACAAAGATAAAATTGCCTTAGTGCCTGATCACTTTACGCCAAATAAGGATATTAAATCGGCCGAGATGGCAAAGACGATGAGAGAGTTTGCCAGGAAGCATGATATTACTCACTATTTCGAAGTTGGGCGTATGGGGATTGAGCATGTATTACTGCCGGAGCAGGGACTTGTGGCCCCGGGCGAGGTGATAATAGGTGCAGATTCTCATACCTGTACCTATGGGGCTGTGGGGGCTTTTGCAACCGGTGTAGGTTCAACCGACATGGCTTGCGCAATGGCTACCGGCGAAACCTGGTTTAAGGTCCCGGCCAGTATTAAGGTCGAGTTGACAGGTCAGCTGCCGCTGTGGGTTTCCGGCAAAGATATTATACTGAAGCTTATCGGTATGATTGGTGTTGACGGTGCCCGTTACCAGTCACTGGAGTTTGCCGGTGAGGGTGTAGCCACCCTCACCATGACAGATCGTCTGACGATTGCCAATATGGCAATCGAAGCCGGCGCCAAGAACGGAATATTCCCGGTGGATGCAGTTACTGAGCGGTATTTGTCCGGACGGGTTACGCGGGCTTACACACCAGTGGCTGCAGATCCTGATGCTGAGTATGAACGCACAGTTACTATTAACTTAAATCAGCTTACACCGGTAGTTGCACTGCCACACTTACCGGAGAATGTGCGACCGGTCAGTGGCCTTGAGCCCACACCTATCAATCAGGTAATTATCGGTTCCTGCACCAATGGGCGCATTGAGGACTTGGAGCAGGCTGCTGTTATTATGAAAGGTCGCCAGGTGCATGAAAACGTCCGGGCAATCATTATTCCCGGCAGCCAGGCGGTATATCTCGAAGCTATTAATTTAGGCTATATTGAGACTTTTGTAAAAGCCGGAGCCGTTGTTAGTACGCCAACCTGTGGACCTTGCCTGGGCGGCCACATGGGAATTCTGGCAAAAGGGGAACGGGCTGTGGCGACAACTAACCGTAATTTCCGCGGCCGGATGGGGCATGTTGAAAGTGAAGTCTATTTGGCTGGCCCGGCGGTAGCGGCTGCAAGCGCCATATTAGGGCGAGTTGCCGGACCTGAGGAGGTTGCATAATGGAGTTTTCAGGAAAAGTATGGCGTTATGGCGATAATGTGGATACTGATGTTATTATTCCGGCCCGTTATCTTAACACCGCCAATATGAAAGAACTGGCCGCTCATGCTATGGAAGATATTGACCCTACTTTTGCCGGTAAGGTACAGCAGGGTGATATTATTGTGGCTGGTAAAAATTTTGGCTGTGGCTCATCGCGGGAACATGCCCCCGGGGCTTTGAAAGCTGCTGGCATTGCCTGTGTGGTTGCTGAAAGCTTTGCCCGGATTTTTTACCGTAATGCCGTTAATATTGGCTTGCCACTGATTGAATTGGGCGAAGGAGAGATTAATATACAAGCTGGTGATACCCTTGCGGTAGACTTGAACAGGGGGATAGCGCAGAATTTGGCAACCGGTGAGAAGTTTGTCGTGCCGGCACTTCCCGGGTTTATCCAGGATATTGCCCAAGCCGGGGGCCTGGTTAACTACACCCGCCAAGTCCTGGCTGCCAGGGGAGGGAAAGCATGAGTAGCAGTAAAAATATTGTTATTATTCCCGGGGACGGGATTGGGAGCGAGATTACGGCAGCGGCCGTACAGGTAGCTGAAGTCGCTGCGGCCAAAAGCGGCCTTAGTTTTACTTATGAAACTAAACTGGCCGGTGGTGCTGCGATCGATGCATATGGTATACCGCTGCCGGCAGAGACTATTGAGGCTTGCCAGAAGGCGGATGGTGTCCTGTTAGGTGCGGTCGGCGGTCCCAAATGGGATCATGTTGCCCCTGAGCTTAGAGCTGAAAAGGCTATTTTAGGTTTGCGCAAAGAACTGGGTTTATATGCAAATCTGCGACCAATTAAAGTTTTCCCGGCTCTTGCCGGACAGTCGCCGCTAAAAGCCGAGATTGTCAGTGCCGTAAATATCCTGATTGTCAGGGAATTAAATGGCGGCATCTACTATGGTGCCCGGCAGGAGGCGTCCTTTGCTAACGGGGTGGAGCAGGCCTGTGACAGCGAAGTATACAGCCGGCCGGAGGTCGAGCGTATTGTCCGGTTGGCTTGCCGGGCAGCGATTGGCCGGCAAGGCAGGGTGACTTCGGTTGATAAAGCCAATGTACTGGCAACCTCCCGCTTATGGCGTAAGGTAGCTGCGGAGATAGCCCAGGATTTTGCCCAGGTTGAAATTAATCATATGTATGTTGATAATTGTGCGATGCAGCTAGTATTGAATCCCGGCAGCTTTGACGTAATTGTTACCAGTAACCTGTTTGGTGATATTTTAAGTGATGAGGCCGCAGTATTGTCCGGTTCGATTGGTTTGCTGCCATCAGCCAGTTTGGGTGATGGAACAGGGCTGTATGAGCCAATTCATGGTTCGGCGCCGGACATTGCCGGCCAGGGACTTGCCAACCCCCTGGGAACCATCCTGTCGGCGGCCATGCTGTTCAGGTATTCGCTCAGCAACGAACAAGGTGCCGCAATGATTGAACAGGCGGTTGAACAGGTCTTGCATGATGGTTACCGGACAGCAGATATTTATCAGTCCGGTTTTACCAAGGTATCGACTGAAGAAATGGGACGGCAAGTAATCGCCAGATTGAGGTGATCAAGCTATGCGCATGACCGGGGCACAAGCTATTATCGAGTGCTTGATTAAGCAAGGGGTAGATATTGTATTCGGTTATCCCGGCGGCACAATTTTACCCTTGTATGATGCGTTGTATGGTTCGCCTGTCCGCCATGTACTGACAGTGCATGAACAGGGGGCTGCCCATGCCGCTGACGGCTATGCCCGGGCCAGTGGCAAGGTTGGGGTGTGTATTGCCACCTCGGGACCTGGAGCCACAAATCTGGTGACTGGCTTGGCGGCCGCGTTTATGGATTCCGTGCCGGTAGTGGCGATTACCGGTCAGGTACAAACAAGCCTGATCGGCCGGGATGCTTTTCAGGAGATAGATATTACCGGGATTACTATGCCCATCACCAAACATAACTTTCTCGTTAAGGATATCAGCAGGCTGCAGGAAACCCTGGTGCATGCCTTTTGCATAGCTAAGTCCGGGCGGCCTGGCCCGGTGCTTGTAGATATTCCCCGCGATATTCAGACAAATATGTATGATTTTGCCGATCTTGATGCCGGCTATTCCCGGCCACTGTTTCTCCGGCAGTCACCTGACTTGCCATCTCAGCTATCTAAAGCGGCAGCTGTTATCAGCAATGCCCGGCGACCGGTTATTATTGCCGGCGGCGGCTGTATCAGCGCTAATGCCGGCCAGTCGCTGCGGCAGTTTTCCGAACAGTGCGGTCTGCCGGTTGTAACCACCCTGATGGGAATCGGCGCCATGCCCGGCAACCATCCTAATCTGCTGGGTATGACTGGGCTGCATGGGCTTAAGCAGGCAAATTATGCAGTCCACACAGCCGATGTGCTGATTGTTACCGGCAGCAGGTTTAATGACCGGGTAACAGGCGACCGGGCCCGGTATGCCGATGGTAAAGTTATTATTCATATTGATATTGATCCGGCTGAGGTGCATAAAAACGTCGATGCTAACGTGCCGTTAGTCGGTGAGATGAATCATATCCTTACTGTGCTTACGCAGGCAGTTAAGCCAGGCGATTTGTCCGACTGGTGGCAAACCATCCGGGATTGGCAGAAAAAGTATGAGACGCCTGCCGGCGGGCATGACTTCTCGGCCCCTTGGGTCATGGGTGAGTTGAATCGCCAACTGGGCGATAAGGAAGTAATCTATGTCACCGATGTTGGCCAGCATCAGATGTGGGCGGCACAGGGGCTTGCTGTTAACAGTCCGCGGGGATTTCTGACCTCAGGCGGTCTGGGGGCAATGGGATTTGGTTTGCCGGCTAGCCTGGGAGCACAACTCTCGCGTCCGGATAAACGGATAATCCATATTGTTGGCGACGGTGCCCTAAAAATGACAGGCTGCGAGTTGTACACCGTTGCGGCCGAGGGCTTGCCGATTATCTCCATTGTGATTAATAACTGCAGTCTGGGAATGGTCAGGCAGTTGCAGCATTGTTTTTTTAATAAACGCTATTCGGCCTCTATATTACCTGTGCGGATGGATTTTTCTGCATTTGCCAATGCTTTTGGCATTCCGGCAACAGTAACAAATACGGCCGATGAGTTTTGCTCGGCCTTGTCCATGGCCTGGGAACGGCAGGGACCTTCCATGATTGTTGCTAATATTGCTGTTGATGACATGGTCTCCCCCATGATTGCTCCGGGTGGGGCAATGGACGCCTATGTTGAGACAGAGTAACCTGTTGGATTGTAAAAGCGCAGTATAAGTGAAGAAACAGCTATGACATCTGTAATTTATACAGATGTCATAGCTGTTTCCGGTTAGTAAGCTTCAGTCTCGTATAGCTTGCAGGACAGTAAAGACAAACGGCATTGGCAGTGGTATTATATAAATATAATTATTGGCATGAAAGGGGATTGTATGAGTTTACCGATTGTACGGGCTGAAAATCTTGGGAAAACATATGGTCACTTCCGGGCCCTTAAGGGCATCTCCTTCACCATACATACAGGGCAATGTTTTGGTTTTCTGGGACATAACGGTGCCGGTAAAACAACGACAATGCGGATGATCTATGGGATGTCTACCGTTGAAGAGGGACGCTTGTGGCTGTTCGAGCAACCCGTCAGACTAACCCCGCCGGCCATTAAAGGCAGGCTGGGGGTGGTGCCGCAGGAAGATAATCTTGACGATGATTTATCTGTTATTGAGAACTTGGAGGTATATGGGGGCATTTATGGTTTAAGCCGTGCCCAGGCATGGGACCGGGGTAAAGAGTTGCTGCGATTTATGGGTCTGGATGACAAAGAACATAGTGCGGTTGAGAGTCTATCAGGCGGTCTGAAACGGCGATTGGTTATTGCCCGGGCGCTTATGAACAAACCCGAGATTGTTGTCCTGGATGAGCCCACCACCGGGCTTGATCCCCAGGCCCGGCATTTAGTCTGGCAGAAGCTAAGGAGTCTGAAAGCGGAAGGCGTTACTTTGATCCTGACGACTCACTATATGGAAGAAGCAGTACAGTTATGTGATCAGTTAGTTATTATGCATGATGGCCTTATTCTGGATGCAGGCAGTCCCCAGGAGCTAATCGGGCGCTGTGTTTTGCCTTTTGTGGCGGAAGTGCATCTGCCCCTGGCCCAGGTGCCGGCGGGTCTGGAAGCCAGGGTCGCGGCCACGGGCGGTGAAGCAGTCAGGGTAGTTGACGGTCTCTTTTTGTATGCAGCTGATGGTGAAGTCTTGTGGCGCTGTTTAGACGAGTGGGGGCTATCCAAGCAGGCTTGCTTGCTGCGTCCCGCTAATCTTGAGGATGTATTTCTAAAACTCACCGGAATGGGGAAAGAAGAGTAGGGCGATGTTAAAGATCTTTGCCCGCCATTTGGCGGTATTTCGTAAGACCTGGTTTGGCAGTGTCATGTTTAATTTCATTGAACCGCTGCTGTATCTTACAGCTATGGGCTATGGCTTGGGGATGTTTGTCCAAAATATTGATGGTCTATCCTATATCCAGTATATAGCCCCTGGTATAGTGGCTTCCTCGGCAATGTTTGCGGCCTCTTTTGAATGTACATACGGAAGTTTTATCAGGCTGCATTATCAGAAAACCTTCCAGGCTATGCTGGTCGGGCCGGTGACTGTCCGTGATATTGTCGCCGGAGATATTTTATATGCCACTTTTAAAAGTATGGTGTTTGGGCTGGTTATTTTGACTGTAATCACTGTCCTTGGGCAGGTTCAATCCTGGTGGGCAGTTCTGATCCCGCTATTTCTCGTGATTCCTGGTCTGACTTTCTCGCTTTTAGCCATATGCTATACAGGAATAACTGATAATATTGACAAATTTAATTATTATATTACCTTGTTTTTAACACCATCTTATTTATTTTCCGGAGTTTTCTTTCCAATCAATTCAATGCCTGACTGGGCGCAGGTTTTGGCATGGTTTAACCCCATCTATCATAGTGTTGAAGTGTGCAGGGCTATGGCCTTAGGAAATATTAACCCCGGCCTGCTGGTGCATGCCGGGGTGCTGTTAGCTATTGCCGTTGTCTTTATGCCGCTTGCAGTCAGGTTACTGACTAGACGGCTGATTGTGTAACCGCGAAATTTACACCTTAAACCTTTCGACAGCGCCGCGTAAATGGTTAGCCATTGCGCTCATTTCTTCGGCACTGGCCGCGATTGTTTCCATGGTGGCGGTTGTTTCCTCAGTGGAGGCCGAAACCGTTTCCGCATTGGCCGCTGTTGTTTCAATACCGGACGCTACCGTATTAATCAATTTGATTATTTTATCAGATGTAGCTACTTCATCGGCAGTAATATTGCCAATACTGTCAATATCGTTGACTGTACTATTAACTGCAGTTAAAATATTGTTCAGGGCTTCACCGGCATGATTGACTGCTGATACCCCGTACTCTACCTCGGCGCGGCTGTGTTGCGTTGCAGCAACGGCCGCCGCCGTGCTTTCAGCAATTTTTTTAACAAGTTCGGCGACCTCTCCGGCCTCATGATTAGACTGTTCTGCCAGCTTGCGAACTTCCTCGGCCACTACGGCAAAACCCCGTCCTGCTTCACCGGCCCTGGCGGCCTCAATGGCGGCATTCAATGCCAGCAGGTTGGTCTGGCTGGCAATGGTTGTTATCGTATCAGTCAGCAGGCCAATCTGCTCAGAATATCTGCTTAATACGGCGATCTGTTCTTCTGTTTCGACCGTCTTTTCTTTTATGCCTGACATCCGGACGACTGCTTCCGATACTGTCTCTGTACCGGCAGTGGCTGTTTTCAAGGTGTTTTTAGAATTTCTGACAGAGGATTCGGCTAGTTTTCTGGCGATTTGAATCATGGATGATAGCTCAAGCAATACCTTGGAAGTGTCCACTACTGCTTTATTGCCGGATTCAGCTTCCTGAGCCACTTCCTGCACGTTGCGTGCGACTTCGGTGGCAGTTGCTGATACCTCCTGACTGGAGGCTGCAAGCTGTTCTGAGGCTGCAGCCAGTTCAATGGCGGCTTGCCGAACGGTGCCGACAATTTTGCGCTGATCATCAATCATGGTGTTGAAGGCCTGTGTTAAATGCCCGATTTCATCTGTGGAGTCCACATGTTCCTGTACAGTCAGGTTCCCATGGCCGACTTCGACAGTCATTGCCTGCAGACGTTTAATAGGATTGACAATCAGCCGTGAAAAGAACAATCCGACAGACAAGGCCAGAATAATGGCAGTAAGAACTGTTGCCAGAATTGTGGTGGCGGCAATTGTCGAATCCTTTTTACCTTGTTCGTTGGCGGCAGCAGCTTTGGCATCACTGTAATCTGCCAGCTCTTTCAGCAGAACATTTGTGGTATCCAGATACTTTAACGCATGGTGCTCGTAGTTTTCATATGCAGCTTGTTTTTGTCCGGTTATAACCATGTTCAGGCTTTGATCACGGGCAGTCCGGTAGGCGCTGAGGGCTTCTTTGAGTGTGCCCAGCCGCTCCTGTTCATAAGTATCCAGCGGGGTCTTTTCGTAAGCGGTCAAAATTTCATTAAACTCGGCGACTCCCGCGGCTATATCGGCAGCAAGCTGAGTTTCACGGGCTTTACCAATATTGGGCAGAAATAACTCGACAATATTTGCTTCAATGACCCGGGAATAGGCTCTCATAGCGTTTAAATATTTTACCGGCAGTAACCTGTTTGCGTACATGTTGTCTAAGCTGCCGCTCAACTTTGCAGTAAAGTGATAGCCAACATAGCCGACACAAGTTAAAAAGACAGTGACCAGCAATACTAGACTGATTATTTTTTTCGCAGTTGCGAGATTCCTAATAAACTGCATAATAACCCTCCAAGCTCTTCAATGCTATATACTATGTGAAAAAAACAGGGGCTGTGATATTTTCCATTATTTTCGACAGACTTGGATATATTTCCTTTAAACATATTGCCTTATTGGGAAATAATAAACCGCCTGCCTGCAGAAAACAGACTGGCGGTTATGTAAATATCCCCGGCTTAGCCGGGGTTATCTTTAACGGTGACTGAGATAGTTTGATTTTTTTAAGCGGCTGATCTTGGGCAGGGTGTCTGAGACGAAGGTAACCCGTCCGCAGGTGCGGCAATGGGTCGTACCGTACATGGTGTGGTTCAGGTCTGCCTCCGGACATCCGGTAATTGCATGATAAAACCAGCGTGTAATAGACATTGTCTCACCCTTTCAATAATAATACTGATATTGTACCGTGTGGGAGAAAGGATGGCAATGGACGTGACAGGCCGAAAACGGGAACCATACGAAGTAGTGGTCTATTCTGATTCTCAGGCATCGTCCAATCTTACGATTTAGCCTGATAGAATACTGCTTTCAATATTTACCTGTAAATCGGGAAAATGAGGAACAGAAGGTGGAGCGATGAAGGCTGACAATCGTCATATTGCAACAGTAACTTTAGTAGGAGCCGCCGCTGGTTTTTTTCTGAGCTATCCTTATCAATACACTTTTTGGGGAGGTTTGTCAACAAGTGCTTTTAGCGCTGCTTTAGTTGGTGGTTTAGCTGACTGGTATGCTGTAACGGCTTTATTCAGAAAACCGCTGCAGATCCCTTATCATACCGCAATTATTCCGAGAAACCGCGAACGCATTTTAAAAGCAATCATTGTTATGGTTGAAGAAGAACTCCTGACGGCTGATAATATTAGAGACACACTCCGTGAGGTTGGGTTAGCAAGAATGATCATGCATTATGCGGGACAGGCTGAAGCCAGACAGCAGGTGCATTCTTTAGTGAGTGGTCTTGTCATGCGTGCCGGTGGCAACATCGATATCGGGAAAGCGGCAGCGAGGCTTGACTTATTGTTGAGAGAAAACGAAGATAAAATAAAAATTGCGCCCCTGGCCGGTCAGGCGCTGGAATGGTCATTAGCCAGTGGTTTTATTGAAGAATTAATTGATTTTGCGGTTTTGGAAATCAAACAAATGACTGGTGAGAAATATATGGCAGATATTATTGCCACGATGTATAGCAGTGCCCTTAAGGACTATGTTGCCAGACAAAACCAGCGCAAACTGGCGGGGTGGATATTGGAAAACCTGCTCAGCCTCAATCCGATTACCGTGGCCGGGCTGATCCAGGAACAGGTGGCAGATTTTCTGGAAGGAATGCGCGGCCACGACCATCCGCTGCGGCAACGGTTGCGAGGCTGGCTTGCTGCATTTGCCGGCAATTTACAAACTGACGCCGTGCTTAGCCGGCAAGCCGAACAAAAATTAAGACCTCTGGCGGTGAGACTGGCAGAGCGATTGGGGGAACAGCAGGCCACAGAACCGGAAATCGCCGCCGGCTTGTCCAAGTGGCTAGTCAGGCAGGTAATCAGACTGGCCGATGAACTGACAACTGACGCGGACCGGCAGAAGAAGGTGGATACCCTGTTAATGGAATGGTTGGTGGAATGGGTAAATAAAAACCAGGGCGAGATTGGGGGCTTTATTGCCAAATGGCTGGCTGGTTTCAGTGATGACGAGCTGGTTGATTATATAGAGACAAAGGTAATGAATGATTTACAGATGATAAGAATTAATGGCTCTATTGTTGGCGGACTGGTGGGCATCGTATTATTTCTCATTATCACTGCTGTCGGGGTGGGACCATGAAGGCTGTCAAAGGGCGGGCAAATCAGGCGCTGTTGGTCGCTGCCGGTTTATTTGTGGTTTCGCTGGTGCTGGTATATAGCAATCCAGGTACCTGGTGGCCACGGATGTTATTGACTGTGGCTGAAGCCAGTCTGGCCGGCGGTATAGCGGACTGGTTCGCAGTAACCGCTTTATTCCGGCGTCCCCTGGGATTTCCTTATCATACTGCGCTTATACCACGCAATCGCGAACGACTTATTGCTGGATTAGTAAGTGCTGTGGAGAAGGATTTTCTTAGTAAGAAGTCCATCACTGCCCGGCTTATGGAGGCTGCAATTATTAACCAGGTAATAGTGCGATCAGAGACTATTAACTTGAAGCCGATTATTAAACAAGTAACAGATAATCTGATTTCCGGGCTGGTAATGGCAATTCATACCGATAGTACTGCCAAATATGCTGAGAGAGTGATTAAGTTCCTTTTAAAACATCAACCGGTTGCCGGACACTCCGTAGATGCTATTCGTTGGTTTTTGGAGCAAGGAAAGGGCCGGCAAGTATATATTGCAATTATTAGTGAGCTTGCAATTCTGGTACGGGCGGAGAAAACTCGCGACACTATTTTTCGTTACCTGGAACAGGTTAAGCAGAAAACAGCTAAGAAAAACTGGTTGTCGGCAATAGTAACAGGATTTATGGAAAGTATAGATGGGATTAACCTGTCAGATGCTGCTGAGGCACTGCATCAGGAGCTGATAAAAACGGTTGATGAACTGTACGAGGAAGATCATCCTGTTTGGCTCTGGTTTGAAGAACAACTGGCAGAACTGATTGTTAAGCTGGAAACTCCTGAGTGGGAAAACGCGGTTAATGCCTGGAAGGATAGCCTGATTACCCGGATTTCTCTTTATGAACCACTTACGGCATTACTGCGGGTTATTGTGAACGAACTGGGGGCGCCCTCCGCTTATCGTCATTACTTGACGGTATGGCTGGCTGATAAGATAGAAAGCAGTTGGGATAATTTTAAACAAAGTCCCGGCATGCAGAGTCAGGCGGAGGCCTATATCAAGACCCTCCTCAATCAGCTAATCAGCAATGAACATCATCTAGTGGGAACAGTCGCCAGGCGGGCTTTACAGAAGTTATCTGATGAGGACCTTAATCGCTTTATCGAAGAGAAAGCCGGTGAAGATCTGGAATGGATTCGAATTAACGGTGTTCTGGTCGGCGGTTTGGCCGGCTTGGGTCTGGCCATTCTGAAGATTGTGCTATAAGAATTGCTATAATAAAGGAAATAACCCCAGCCTTCGGGCCGGGGTTATCTTTTACAACCGCATAGCAGCCTCAGCGGCTAATGGGGAGCGCTCGCATTCTTCCGGCAGCATAGTTAACTGATAGCACAGCTTGGAACCAATCATTTTTTCGCCGGCATAACATAATCCATTTGACTGGCTGTCGAGAAGGGGATTATCAATTTGGGCCGGGTCGCCCAGTAAAATAACCTTTGTTCCCTGGCCAGACCGGGTTAATACTGCCTTGGCCTGACGGGGAGTGGAGTTTTGCATTTCGTCAAACATAACCCAGTAGCGTTGCAGTGAACGACCGCGCTGATAGGCCAGGGCCTCTGTCTGGATAATGCCTTTTTCAAACATCATACTAACAGTATCTTCGGCTTGCGCAACATCTTTATCATCGGTCATTGAACTGCCTGACATTAAAGTAAAGAGATTATCTTTTATTGACCGCATATATGGCTCCAGCTTTTCCGCTTCTGTTCCGGGAAGATAACCCAGACCTTCATCAAGCATACAGTGAGGCCGGCAAATTAAAATATGATGGTATTCACGCGGGCGGCAGTCCATGTACTTATATAAACCCACTGCCAGCGAGTAAAAAGTTTTGGCTGTGCCGGCAGGACCTCTAATAATGACAAGCGGTGCCTCTTCCGCACTCATCATCAGGCATTCCTGCATAAATATTTGTCCAACATTTCTTGGAATTACACCAAAAGGATTACGACTGCGATAACGAAGCTGGACAACTTTCTGGCCGTCAAATCGCCCAAGGGCGGTATGTCGGGCATTATCAGATGACTTTATTAACAGAAATTGATTTGTAATAAAATTAGCAGGGGCCATGATGCCTGAGTTTTCATCATAAGTCAGAAGCTTGGCCGGGTCCAGGCAATTAATATCATCGCGGTAAAAATCATTAATGACCTCACTAGTGGTATATACGGTTTGGCGGCCGGTATATTGTTGATCAATTGTGGCGACCTTGTCATTACGGAAGTCTTCAGCAGGGATTTCGAGAATGGCGGCTTTGACCCGCATATTTGTATCCCTGCTGACCAGAATTGCCTGATGGCCGTTTTCCATTAACCCTTTGCAAATTTGCAGGATGCGGTTATCACCTTTTTCCTTATCCCAGTGAACTGGCATTTCGGTACAGGTGTGGTTGGCCTCAAGTCGCAGAATACCACCAAACTCGTTTAGGGTAACCCCCTCCAATAAATTACCTTGCAACCGGAACTTATCTATAAGTCTGCTGACGTGCCGGCTATGGGCACCACGCTCACTGCTTTCCTTTTTAAAGCGGTCAAGTTCTTCAATCACAACTTCCGGGAGTATGATCATATGTTCGTTAAAAGCGAATAATGAATTGGGAGAATGAAGCAAAACGTTGGTATCAAGTACATAACATTTTGACATTGACTATGGCCCCCTTAAGTATGACGTAACGCTCTAAGCTTAAAAAGCAATCCCCCTTCTTTTTCTAATAAGGCCGCGCTGTTTGGCAAACCAGTAGTCCGCCAAGTCTAAAGCGCACCAAAAACACTGTGGATTTGGGCTTGGCGGGCTACTAGGTGCCTATGATAAATTGTACTTGTGTTAAGGCCTAAGTATGTTAGTAATTTGTTAATTAGATGTTAAATTCCAATAGTATCCCAGTCTGCACCACCTTGGGGCAAAAGGCATATATTACAAAGAATTTGGTTCAATATTAAAAATCCCCTTGCCAATAATGTGAGAAAAGACCAAGAATGTGCGTCCGGAACGACCAAGGCTTCCGCCGGCGTCCTGAGGGACTTGGCACAAGCCAAGTCTTTTCTTAATATTGTATGAGTCAGAGGGAGGAAAGGTAACCTGATTAGATGAGGTGGCGAAGATGAAAGCGGTTGGTTTGATTGGCGTGGGTCGTATGGGGAAGGTACTTACAGGCAAATTAGCTAGTCATGTCAATCTGAAAATTTTTGACCGCGATGAGAACAGACTGCTGACAGTTTCCCGGCAGTTAGGGGTTACAGCGGCCGCTAATCTTGGAGAGTTGGTCGAATTGGGCACAATAATCCTGGTTGTGCCTGACCGGGAAGTCATTAGTTTAATCAAGGAGTTCAATCAACTGGGGCAGCCGATCAATATAATCAATGTGGCGACGAATGTAACTAAAGATGTGATGGCAGAAACTGCGTCTGCTCATCTTCGATGCATTGGTACAAAGTTTGTTGCGCAGGCAAAAGAAATGGCCCAGGGGGCTGAACCCATTATTATTGTTGATGAAGAGCCAGCCGAGCTAGCTGCTCTGGTTCAGGCGATATTTGCGCCGGTAGGTAAGATCATCTTTGGTCAGGCTGACTGTGTTGCCTATATTAATACGCAGGCTGCAGAACAAGCCCTGACCGCCGCGGTATTAATTGAAGAAACGTTGTGCCGTCAAGCTTACGCAAGCCCTGACGTAATTAAAAGTGCAATTCGCCAGGTTGCTGCCGGGATAATGAAGGCTTATGCCGATGATGATCTAGGTCCGTTTGCCCGCGAGGTTGTTAGTGCTGTAAGGTCAAAGTTAAGCAAACAATAAGAGTAAGAGAGCTATCGGCGAATTTGCCGATAGCTCTCTTTACATATCACATTCTTCTAATAGTTTCTTGGCTTCAACATACAAGGCAATGCCCTGGGCGACCTTTTTTGCTTCTTTCATTGCCAGAACTACGGTAGCAGGTTCATGCACGACATCACCGCCGGCGAAAACTCCCCGCCGGGTAGTCATACCATAGGGCCGGTCTTTGGTTACAACGTAACCCTTGTCATTAACCTTAATTCCTCTGGTTGTGGAGACAATTCTGGCAGCCGGACGCTGACCAATTGCTAAAACTACTTTGTCGGCAAGGTGTGTTTCCAGGCGACCGGTACCGGTGATTTTTCTGTCAGCGTCGATTTCCATCACTTCATATTCGAGGCCGCTGAGTTTAGTCTGACCAAGAAATTGTTTAGTACTGGCCAGCCAGATAAATTCAACGCCTTCTTCTTTCGCAAGCTGGTATTCGGAAGGCAGGGCAGTAATTTCTTGTTCGGTACGGTGATATACGATACTTGCTCTTGCTCCCAGGCGCACGGCGGTTCTGGCTGCATCTACGGCTACATTGCCGGCTCCGACAACAAGAACTTGCTCACCGAGTTGAATGGGCACTTCCCGGCGATCCACTTTTCCACCTCTGGCCAGCGCTACCATTTGCAGCAGGTAGCTGGCCTGCATTACACCCGGCAAATCCTTGCCCGGTATGTCGAGGGTACGGGGTAACGCTGTACCGGTCCCAATAAATATAGCGTCAAAGCCGTCAGCAAATATTTCATCAATTGTAATATCAGGTCCTACCAGTACGCCGGTGTTAAAAGTTACACCCAGCTGTTCAATTCGTTGTATCTCCCGGCGCACGACATCTTTTTTCAGGCGGAAGTCAGGTATTCCATAGATCAAAACACCGCCAGGCTCTGTTTGGTTCTCAAAAACAGTAACTTCATAGCCGGCTTTTGCTAGATCTCCGGCCACTGTGAGTCCGGCTGGTCCTGAACCAATAACAGCTATTTTGCCTAAAAATTGCTGGGGCGGGGTATTGGCTGTGAGTTCCATTTCGGTATCAAAATCGGCAATGAATTGCTCCAGCTTGCCAATGCGGATACTTTGACCTTTTCTGGCAAGTATGCAGGCTCCTTCACATTGCTTTTCGTGCGGACATACCCGGCCGCAGACCGCTGGCAGGTTGCTGCGGCGGGCAATGATGGTGCTGGCTTCGCCGATATTCCCTTTAGCGAGGGCGTTAATAAATTGGGGGATCTCATTTTCAATAGGGCAGCCCGTACGGCAAAGCGGCTTTGGGCAGTGCAAGCACCGTTTAGCTTCGCTAATGGCCTCGCGGGGAGTAAAACTATTTTCAGGTTCATCAAATGAAAGATTTTTTTTAAATCCAAGATTGTGATCGGCCATAGGTTAAGAACCTCCTGCATGGTAGAGAGTGATTGGAACGATGAGCACTAAAAGGAATAACTTCGTATTTACGCCGGGTGTTTAGTCGGCAAAAAACCGCTTAATACAAGGTGTGTACCAATAGTAGCAGAAGATTACATTCGAATCAAGCATCAAGTAACGGGCAAAGGTTAAAAGGAGCAGGAATTACCTGGCGGCTGAGAAAACGACAATAAAGACCAGGAGCGTTTCCTGGTCTTTAGCTAAAGGCACAGGCGGTTTCTGCCGAGGTCCTGAAGGACCTGGCCGGAGACAGGTATTTTAAGGAGTAGCCTTTTGCCGGTTCCATAATACGCCTGTCCCCAGGCTGACGCCTGTAAGTACAAAAATTAGTGCCAGATAATGCTGCCAAACTAATTGTTCATTCAAAAACAATGCTGACGCAAAAAGTCCAACGACCGGTTGGCCGTTTAAAAACAATGAAGCTGTTGAGGCCCCGATATGATGAACCCCTGTATTCCACAGCAGTGCCCCCAAAGCAGTGCTGAACCAACTGGAGAATATCAAAACAGTCAGCGGCCAGAAATCCAATGCACCTTCATACATCCAGACCGGATTAACTAATAAGCCGAGCACTACCAGGGCCGGGGCAGCAATTAAATGGCTGTAAGCAGTGATAACGAGCGGTGGTACAAAAGCAGTGCCTTTTTTTACACACAGCGAGCCCAGGACATAAGTGAGCATGGCAACGACCATAACCCCATCACCCAACAAGGTGGCTCCTACCGTATCGGATTTGCCGGAAATAATAAGTAGCACTCCAGCCAGCCCGAATACAACACCAAGCAACTTATTTCTGTTGAGCGGCTCCCTGATAAGCCAGCTGGCCAGCAGGGTGGTGAGCAGCGGATTCAGCGCAAGTATCAGTGTTGCATGGGTGGCGCTTGTGGCCTTTATGCCCCAGGACAAGCTAAGCTGATGCAGGAATATACAGAAAACGGCTACGCCGCAGATTGGCCACCAGGCAGTTCGTGGTACTGGCTGCCAGCCGCCTGGATACAATATTGCAGGCAATAAGAAGACTGCGGCCAATACCATCCGGATACCGGCAAGGGCCAGCGGTGGATAAAAATTAGTCAGGTATTTTATCATGACAACATTGACGCCCCACAGGAAAATGACACCAACGAGCATTAGTGAAATGCGATGATTATTCACCATAAATCTCCTAATTTAAATTAAGTTTCATATAACCGATAGTATCACGATGAAGAGCTTGAGGCAATAATTAATTCATTGGCTTCAGGGTTTTCCCAAAACACGGAATAGTCTTACAAGCACAGGCATTTACGAACAAATCCTGTGCTGTGCTAATTAATCCCTACGTAGAGTTGACGCCTGGCATAATCGGGAATAAACTAATAGTTATCTGACGTATTGGAGATGAGGCGGGTGCGTCTGTTGCATATTCGACAAACCTTTAGGGCATTAAGGCATCGCAATTACCGGCTATTCTATTTTGGGCACGGCCTGTCGTTAATTGGTACGTGGATGCAGCGAACGGCGACAATCTGGCTGGTCTACCGCCTGACCCAGTCCCCGGAAATACTGGGAAAGGTCGATTTTGCCGGACAAATTGCCGGAGTCGTGCTAATACCTGTTGCCGGAGTCCTCTTAGATCGCTGGAATCGATACCGGGTGATACTCTGGACTCAGGTCTTGAGTATGATTCAGGCCTTAGCCCTGGCTGCCCTGGTGTTTACAGGTACAGTGGCGGTATGGCACATCGTTATATTAAACATGGTGTTAGGTGTTATTAACTCTTTTGATATGCCGGCCCGGCAGGCCTTTATTTCTCAGATTGTTGAAGATAAAGAAGATTTGGCTAATGCCATTGCTCTTAATTCAGCCATGTTTAATGGTGCGCGGATTATTGGACCTTCCATTGCCGGCGTTGCGATTGCTGCTTTCGGGGAGGGGTTATGCTACCTGTTTAACGGACTGAGCTATATTGCAATCCTGGGGGCACTGTTGGCGTTAAAGCTGGCTGGGCAGCAAGCAGCTTCAGCGACGCCTGCTAATATATTATGTGGTTTAAAGGAAGGGTGTACGTATACCTACCATTGCCTGCCTATCCGGCTGGTGCTTTTACTGCTGGCACTTATAAGTCTGGTGGGCTTCCCGGTTATGCCGCTGATGCCGTTGTTTGCCGGGCAGGTTTTAGGGGGCGGGCCGGAAACACTGGGGTGGCTAATGGCGGCTTTTGGACTGGGAGCCCTTATTGGTACTATTTGTTTGGCAGTTCGTAAAACTGTTATCGGTATTGAAAAGATGATTGCGATAAACTCAATGATTTTTGCCATAGGTTTACTTATATTTTCCTTATCAAAAGCATTGTGGCTTTCCCTGCCTGTCGCGTTTATGATGGGCTTTGGGCTTATTGCCCAGATGGCTTCAACCAATACAATTATTCAAACCCTGGTGGAGGAAGATAAACGGGGCCGGGTCATGAGCCTATATGTATTGTCCTTTGGTGGAATTACACCGATTGGCAGTTTGCTTGCCGGTCATATAGCCGGTATCATTGGCACGCCAGCTACATTTTTTATCAGTGGATTACTGGCACTGGCCGGGGGGATCGCTTTTGCCTGGAAATTGCCATTATGGCGAATAGCTGCGTATCCTATTTATAGAAAAAAAGGACTCATTTAGTTAATAAAAGAGGATTTATCATGTCTGCATAGAATATAAAAACTAATAAATAATTATTTTCAACAAGTAATTTTTTCTAAGAATGGAAAAGGGAGGTATTGTGTAATGTTTCAAAGTATTCAGTTTAAGCAATCGCTTTATACCGGTCTTATTATACTCGTGATTTCAGTACTGCTGTTAGCTGCGAGCAGTTACTTCTTGTTTGAGTATACTGACGGGGTTAACCGTGATGCCGCCATCCAGGGGGTGGCTGGTCTGCGCCTGGAGCTGGAAGATCGTCAGGAACGCGTTACTACAGCGGCGGCTCTGGTTGCCGGGCGACCTGATATCCTGCAAGCACTTGTTGCTCAGGACCCTGCTGCGGTCCAACGGGCGATTGCCGGTATGAGCAGTCAGGGCAAGGTTTCTTTTATTCAGGTGCTGGATAGTCAGGGCCGAAACGTGGCCAGCGATGGCAAGTCCGTAACAAGTCAAACCATTGTCAGCGTGGCTCAACAAGGCCAGACAGCTGCCTACTATGACGCTATACAAGGTCAGGGTGTTATAAGCGTCGCGGTAATACCGGTAAAAAGTACGGGCGGCAGTATCCTTGGGGCTGTTGTGTCCGGAACTATTGTGTCCGAAGATGCATTTGTTGACAGTGTAAAAGCAGTACATAAGGTTGATACCACTATTTTTGCCGGCGATGTACGGGTCGCCACCACAATAGTGCAGGATGGTAAGAGGGTCATTGGTACCAAGCTGGATAGTAATATTGCCACTGCGGTATTAAGTAATAACATGTCGTTCACCGGCAAAGCTAATATTCTGGGGATGCCCTATGTTACTTATTATCAGCCATTGCCAGGAATCGATCAAAAGCCGGTCGGAGTTCTTTTTGCCGGTAAATCAGAGGTTGAGGCGGTCGCAGTACGCAATAAAAGTCTGCTTACCATGGGCGCAGTGGGCTTAGTGATCTTTATCGCCGGTATTGCTTTCTCTGCCTGGGTTGCACGGAAGTTGACCAAACCGCTGCAAGAACTGGAAGCCTTAATGCAATATGTTGGTCAGGGCGATTTGACAGTCCGGGCTGAGGTGAAGTCGCAAGATGAAATTGGCAGATTGACGCAGTCTTTTAATATTATGATTGCCAATCAGGGAGAACTTGTTGGTGCGGTAATGCGAGCCAGCCAGGAGATTGCTTCGGCATCTGAGCACCTGGCGGCTTCCAGTGAAGAAATGAGTTCGACTGTCAATGAGGTTGCCGGTAGTATTGGTAAGGTAGCAGGAAACTCACAATCAGGAGAGTCGGCTGCTGAAAAAGCGGCACAGGTTCTTGTCCAACTGGCTTCATTGATTGCATTGGCGAAAGAACGGGCATTGTCAGCCCAGGATGTTTCGGCTATGACTTCGCAGGCTGCGGCTAACGGACAGTCAACAGTGTCAGGTACAATCGCCAGTATTACGGCGATGCAGTCTAAAATTTCAGAAACAGAAGAGCTTATTGGCAAACTCAATGATTATTCCAGCCAGATTGGAGTTATTACTGAAACCATAACCGGTATAGCAGCGCAGACTAATCTCCTGGCGCTAAACGCTGCTATTGAAGCGGCCCGTGCCGGTGAAGCAGGGCGTGGTTTTGCGGTTGTGGCCGAAGAAGTG
>JAEWGR010000020.1 GCA_023388195.1 Bacillota bacterium | reverse complement strand
CAGATATACTCGATAAATTGGCTGCCAATACGCCGGATAGGATCCAGCATGCTCCCGCTGTCCTGAAAAACCATGGCGGCCTTTGTGCCGCAAAGGCGGTTCCACTCAGCAGGCGTATTGTCCAATAGATTTTTGCCTTCAAAGAGAATTCTTCCGCTGCTTACCCGGCCCTCATGGGGCAGGCAGCCCAGGATGGCGCGAATAACCGTTGTCTTGCCGCTGCCGCTTTCGCCGACAATCGCAAGAACCTGCCCTTCATCAAGGGATAAATTCACATTCCGGACAATTTCACGTTCTGCGTAGGCTACCGAAAGTTCAGATACCTCTAGCAACATCCCAATTCCCCTTCATGCAAACGTTATTTTTTCGTCGGTTTAATCTTATTGGTCAACCAATAGTAATCAGACGGATACATCTTCGCCCCGGCAAGCGAAACCGAACTGATGATATTGGTTTCCGGATAGCCCAGGAACAAAGCCGCACCATCGTTCATGATGATCTGCTGAATATCGATAATAAGCTGACGGCGTTTTTGATGATCAAACTCTGCGGATAATTCCGCAAACTTCGTATCCAATGCAGGATTGCTGTAGCCGGAGCCGTTTTGCGGATTGTCGCCGTTCTTATTTGTCCGCCAGTACCAGTTCAGGTAGATTTCGGGATCGCCCGTATTGGCGGTTGTAATATTCGAAATTAGCAAATCGTATTCGCCATTAATGCCCATCTTATCAATCAAATTATAGTCCACTGTCTTGATTTTTACATCAAAGCCCACTTTTTTCGCATCTGATTGCGCAGCCTCAGCATAAATCGGCAGCTCCGCCCGGCTGTTATACACAACAAAATCCACCGTCAGCTTCTTGCCGTCCTTTTCTAGTATCCCATCACCGTCGGCATCCTTCCAGCCGGCTTCTGCCAGAAGCTGTTTGGCCCGCTCCACATTATAGCCGTTCGGATCTTTGAGCTGTTCGAAACCGTAATCCATCGATGGCGGCACAGGGGCCTTACCCTCTATAAAAGTCCCCTTCAGGATAACTTCATTGTATGCCTTCCTGTCGCAGGCACTGATGAAAGCAGCACGCACCCTGGGATCTCCCAAAACGCCTTTTTGGTTAATCCGGGCCAGAACGGTGCGCAGCGAGGCAATTCTGTCGACATGAAACTTGGCCTTATCAGTAAAGAGGTTTATATCACCGGCCGCAATATTGACCGCCATGTCCACCTCGCCGGACTGCAAAGCCATGGCCCGCGTGTTCGGATCATCTATGGACGGAATCTCAACAGTTTCATAAGGCACTTCGCCATTCCAGTAATGCGGATTTTTCACCATAACGGCTTTATCCTTAACGAAAGACTGGCACATATAGGGACCGGTGCCAATTGGACCTTCCTTAGCAAAATTACGGGCCGGTTCAGCCGCTACATCTACAATCAAAAAGAGCGGGTCAGCCAAAAAACCGGGCATATTCGGCTCTGCCTTTTCCGTCAGGATTGTGAGTGTTTGACCGTCTGCCTTCATTTCCCTATACTTAAAAAACGTTACTGCCCGTTTATTTTTGGCAAAAGCTCTTTCCAGCGAGGCCTTGACAGCGGCCGCGTCCAACGGCTTGCCGTTCGAGAATTTCACCCCGTCCCTGATTTTAAAAGTCCAGCTCAGGTGGTCGGCGCTGATCTGCCAGCTTTCCGCCAGCCAGGGCTGTACATTCATCTTTTCATCAAATTGTGTGAGACTTTCCCCCAAGCCATAACGCATAACGACCCAGCCAAAATAATTTTCTGTTGGTTCCAGTGAATCAGCGAAATTTGTTACACCAATTTTCAGCGTCTTCTGGTCAGTTTCCTTTTTGCTGCCGCCGCAGCCAGCCATAAGGGCCGCCGCCATACACAACATCAGCAGCACACAAATAAATTTTCCCAGTCTCTTCATGAAACTCATCTCCTACTATATCTATTTAGTTAGCCCGCTGTGGATCCATAATATCGCGCAGGCTGTCTCCCCATAGGTTGAAGATCGCTACAACAACCAGAATGGCCGCTCCCGGATACAGCATCAACCAGGGGGCTGTCTGAATATGCTGTCTGCCTTCATTGAGCATAAGCCCCCATTCCGGTGTTGGCGGCTGTGCGCCAAAGCCTAAAAATGACAAGCCTGCCAATTCCATGATCATTACACCGATATCCATGGCGGCCGTTATAACAATGGTTGGCAGGATATTGGGCAGAATATGGCGCCATAAGATATGCAGCGGTTTTGTCCCACTGGTTACAGCTGCGGCAATAAAATCACGCTCGCGCAGCTTCAGCGTAAGGCTGCGCCCCAACCGCGCGTACTTAGTCCAGTTCACCGCCGCCAGCGCTAAAATCGCATTTACAATATTGCCGCCCAGCATGCCGGCAATGGCAATCGCCAGCACAATCCCCGGAAAAGCCAGCATCATGTCGACAATACGCATAAGCACAGTATCGACTTTACCGCCCAAATAGGCGGCCACTACGCCGATAAAAGTTCCTGCCACCGTAATAATAGCAACCACCGTCATCGTCATGATTAACGAGGTGCGCGTCCCGTACAGAATACGGGAAAAACAGTCCCGCCCCAGCTTGTCCGTACCGAATACGTGCTCCGCCGACGGTGCCTGCAGCGACTGCCGCATTACTGCATCATACGGATCATAAGGAGCCAGCCAGGGGGCAAAGAGGGCAAAGCCGACAACCAAAAGCACACAAACCGTGTACAGAGCAAACGAAAACTTGTCCTTTGTCCAAAACGCCACTCAGCTTCCTCCTTTCTTCAGCCGCGGATCAAGGTAAGTATAGGAAATATCGACTAACAGATTAATTGCCATATATAAAACGGCAATCCAGAGGACAACCCCCTGCACAAGCGGATAATCACGCATCGCAATGGCCTGCACAGCCATTTTGCCAAGGCCCGGCCAGGAAAAAACCATCTCAATGACGGCCGCGCCGCCCAGCAGCCAGCCGATCGACAGCCCCAGCAGCGTGACAAGCGGCAGACACGCATTCGGCAGTACATGCCGCCAGAGAATCTTCCGCATGGGCAAGCCCCGCATCCGGGCCCCAATGATATAATCCTGGCCCAGTTCCTCCAGAATGGCTGTACGCACCTGCCGCGTATATTTAGCTGACATTGCGATAGCCAGTGTCAGCGCCGGCAGCACCATTCGGTCAAACGCCACTACACCGCCCGCGATCGGAAACCAACCCAGCTTCAGACCGAAAATGTACAACAGAATAAGGCCTACCCAAAAGCTCGGCATGGATACACCTAAAAACGAAATGCCGCGAATGAGATAATCAACAGCCCGGTTTCGATACACCGCCGCCAGTATCCCGCCTGGCACCGAGATCAGCAGCATCATTACAATCGACGCGGCAGCAAGCACCACAGTGCCCGGCAGACACTGCCAAAGGCGGTCGGCAACCGGCATCTTTGCCGAATATGACATGCCCATATCCCCCTGCAACAGACCGCCCAGCCAGCGAAGATATTGCACATGAAACGGCTGATCCAGCCCCAGCTGGGCTCGCGTTTCGGCAATCGTTTCCTCTGAAACAATAGTATCGCCTACCTCCAGCAGCATCTCCACCGGATCCCCCGGCGACAGAAACATCAGTGAAAAAGTCAGCAGACTCACACCGAGAAGGGTAATAAGCATCTGCGCCAAACGCTGCAAAAGCTCTTTTCTTGTCAAACCACCCGCTCCTCTCTGTAAAATTAAGTAAGGACTCAGCTTGGTCCAAGTCCTTGCGGACGACGGCAGCAGCCGCCTTTGCCCTCTAGGGTATAGGCGCTCTTATGACCACTGTAATTTCTGGTAGACTAAAAAATCCGGATAAATCCTTTTCTTGACGAGAAGAAAAGGATTTATCCGGATTCGTGAACTGCGCATGCAGCAGCACTGCGGTCATATGCATACAATCAGGCAACAGCTCAGATTGGCACACACGCCCACATCCATTTCCTTATCACGCGTAAGTCAACAATGAATCTTATTATAAGCAGGCTTTCTGGCTCATAGATCATAACCCGGCTTCCGTCTTCCCGGAGTTTCCTCCAGTGACGATCTTCGAAGCAGGCTCCCTATTTACAGCTGCGGGACAGCACAGGATTCTCACCTGTTTTCCTCTCAACGTTCGGCAGTATAAACTGTCGACACTTATAACGTTCTGTATAAAATTGTTTTAATAATCATATTTTTGCTAAAAAGATTACTTTTTCTATTATATAAATACGTCACAATGATTGTCAATCCAACATTTTCCATAAAACACTTTCAATGATGTATCTGGAGTCAAAAGGAAAGTTACCCTATGCAGGAACCATGCAGAATTAACCAGCCTGCTAACTGTTACCTCGACTTTTCAAAACCGGCAATTATCGCCATTTGCGGCTGATATGTGAAGTATTGATCTTCAGATGGACAAGGAAAGTTAAAAAGCCAAGATAAAGCAGGCAGGTTCCCCAATTCACATCATGAATAAATATGCATAAAAAAAGAGACACCGGAGCCCCTTATTTGCTTCATGCAAAACGAAAAATGACGAAATAAAAGGAATGGCTTTTGTTTTTTCTCCAAAATCAATGCCGGCGAGCCTTGTTGTACTCGCCGGCAATTTCACGCTGCTTCCATAAACACTGACTGACAATTGAGTTACGTTAACTTATAGCTTATACCTGGGTTATATAATGTAACTAAATTCCTGCCTGTTAATCAACTCCAGAATTTCTTCGCGCGCTTGCAAAAATTGCGCTGTATAACGTATCCTGTTCGAATTCTCCCCGGAGATGGCATAAGTAAAAGCGGTATTAAATTCTTTTACAATTCGTCCCGGCCGCTTGGACATGACCAGCACCCGGGTTCCCAGGGCCAGCGCCTCATCCACATCATGGGTAATAAATAAAATCGTGCATTTCGATTCCCACCATATGTTACGCAGCAGGCTTTGCATCTGCTCGCGGGTCAGGGCGTCCAGGGCGCCGAAAGGTTCGTCCATTAAGAGTACGCGGGGTTTATTAACCAACGACCTGGCAATGGCTACCCGTTGTTTCATTCCGCCAGATAATTCATATGGTTTATGGTTGCCAAACTCCTGCAAACCCACTTTCCGCAGATATTCTTCCGTAAGCTGCTGGCTCTCGCTTTCAGGGATGTTGCGCATTCTTAGCCCAAACCGGACATTCTCCCGGGCGTTCAGCCAGGGATACAGGGGCGGCTGCTGAAAGACAACCCCCCGGTGCCAGTCGGCTCCTTGTATTGCTGCTCCATCCATAACAGCCTGGCCGGTCGACGGGCTGATAAAACCGGCAACGATTTTTAACAAAGTGCTTTTTCCACAGCCCGAAGGTCCCAGCAGGCAGGTAAACTCGCCTTCATGCAGGTTCAGATCAATGTCGGCCAGTGCATTTATGCCTGAGCCCGCCTGATAAGTCAATGAAACATTCTTCAGGGACACTACCGTATCAGCCTGTTCCTCAGCCCACCCTGGCTCACTTAATACCATACTGCCGCCTCCTGCTTACACTTACTTTAACGTATTTTCAATATATTGGGGATTGACTGCTTTCTCAAAAGCCTCCAAAGTCGGGGCAGTTTCAATTGCCTTTTGTTCAACCAGGAAATCAGCAGTGGCTTTTAATACTTTAGCCAGATTGCCTTTATTGGTGCTTGCGCCAAAGTATTTGTCGGTTACCTGATCCCGGGCCGACAGCCAGATTAATTCCTTGGTTTGTTTTAGCGCCTCGGCTTTATCAATATTCAGCCCTTTGGCCAGTGCTTCGGCCGCCTCATCAGGATTATTTTTGTAAAGGTTATGGGCTTTTTGCTGAACCTTTATATAGTTGGCGACAACGTCCGGATATTTCCGGGCAAACTCTTTGCTGACAACCCCAATATCAGCGGTTATTATGCCTTTCGCGGCTAATTTTCCACTGTCGGTGATCACCTTGCCATCTGCCAGCAATTTGCCTAAAACAGGATTCCATACATAAGCGGCGTCAATATCGCCACGCTGCCAGGCCGCAAAAATATCAGGCGGCTGCATATCGAGTATTTTTACTTCTGCCGGATTGATACCCTCTGCCTTCAGGGCATTCAACAAGCTGTAGTGAGCTGTGGAGCTAAACGGTACCGCCACTTTTTTACCTTTCAGATCCTCGAGTGCATTGATATTGGCCGTGTTCTTTGCTGCCAGCGATTCGGCTGCCCCGATAACATCATGAATCCAGAAGACTTCATAGCCGAGGCCTTTGGCGATGCCGACAGCAGCAGGCGTACTCCCCATTAACCCAATATCAATACTGTTTGAAGCAAAGGCATTATTGACATCCCGGCCGGAATCAAACTTTTTGAAATTAACCTTTACCCCCAGCTCGCTCTCGTAAAAACCTTTGACCTTGGCTACGATTTCGTCATTGGGTATATCCTGAAAACCAATATTGACCACTTCCGGCTTCGATACTTCCGGTTTCGCCGGTGCTGCGGCCTGATTGCTCTGGCCGCAGCCGGTCAACTGCAGCGCCATAGTCAGCATTAGCCCGCCGGCCACCAAAAACCTTTTCCATTTTGTCATCATAACAACCTCTCCCTTATCTGCTTATTCTTTTCCTCTCCATGGTACAATCCTACTCTCAGCAACCCTTATTACCCAGTCAATCATAATGCCTGTTATACCCATAATGATAATGCCGAGAAAAATAACATCGCTTCTGAGAAACTTACTGGCATCAAGTACCATCCAGCCAATACCGGTCACAGCCGCAACCATCTCGGCCGCAACCAACGTTGTATACGCAACACCAATTGCGGTCCGTAAACCGACAAATATGTCGGGCAGACAGGCCGGAAAAATCACATGCAAGAAAACTTGCCTGCTATTGGCCCCCAATGTATACGCGCCATCAATGTAGTCGTTCCTGATTTTCCTCACCCCCGCTACACAGGCAATATAAACAGGGGCGAATCCTGCCAGGTATAACAACGCAATCTTCGATGAATTCTCTATTCCCATCCATAACACCAGCAGGGTATAATAGGCCAGCGGCGGCAGCGGCCGGTAAAATTCAATCAGCGGATCAATAATGGCGCGAATTTTTGAATTATAGCCGCTGGCTAACCCTAGCGGAATAGCTGTAAT
>JAEWGR010000013.1 GCA_023388195.1 Bacillota bacterium | reverse complement strand
TACTTACTCCGTTCGACTTGCATGTGTTAGGCACGCCGCCAGCGTTCGTCCTGAGCCAGGATCAAACTCTCCAATAAAGTTCGCAATCACTAGGTGACTACTTATATTGAAGCCGTTTTATCGGCTCGTTATCAATCAAAATTGTTGTTGTTTGTGCTGCAAGCAGCACAACGCACATCTGGCTTTTTTTGATGCATTTCTTTACATTGTTCAGTTTTCAGGGAACGATAAGCTTGGGATCACCGACATATCAGGACGATATGTTTTTCCGGGATCAGTATGCTTTTGTTTGTCGCTGTTATTGCTTAATGCGACAGCTTTTATATGTTATCACGTTTGGTTGATCGTGTCAACATCTTTATTTTGAGTAAATTTTCCTGTCATTATTCATACTTGGTTATTATTACCTCGTATTTCAATCGACTTGACTATATTATCACGCCTGGCCTGTTTATGTCAATAGCGTTTTCTTGAATCCACTGCAATTATAACTTATATTCTCTTAATCCAAACAGCTAATTATTTTTTAGCTTATGTCAATTCCTTTAAGTATGCCGTCAAAAAGCCCGCTCCCTACAGAGTAGAGGTTTATCTTATTCCTTGGATCCTGGCAAAAGATAAAAGGGTTGGTGCTAATGCGCCAACCCTTTTAGAGTTAATCATTATTCGCTTTTTTTTCGACGACGGCTAACGCCACGACCTGATCGTCTTTATCTGTACGCATGACCTTGACCCCCTGCGTGCTGCGGCTGGTAACCGATATGGTATCAATCTCCATCCGGATAATAATACCGTCACTGGTTATCAGCATCAGCTCTTGTCCGGGTTTAACCACCTTTATGCCAATGACATGACCAATTTTTTCGGCCGAATTGGGTTTAATATTAATAACACCCTTACCACCGCGGCCAGTTATACGGTATTCATTAACATGTGTACGTTTACCATATCCCTCAGAGGTTACAGTTAACACTTCGCCGTCTTTTTTCACTACCTCCATGCCAATGACCTGATCGCTGGCGTCCAGGTTAATACCGCGTACACCATGGGCTGTACGGCCCATGACCCGTACATCGGACTCATGGAAAACGATAGCTTTACCATCCCGGGTACCCATGATGATATCATGTTCCCCATTGGTAAGTTTAACACCGATCAAGTCATCATCTTCATCAAGGGATATTGCAATCAAACCACCTTTACGGGCGGTGTCAAACTCCATCAATTCCGATTTTTTGACAATACCTTTTTGGGTAGCCATAAATAAGTATCTTTTGGCACTAAATTCTTTCAGTGGAATAACAGCCGTGATTTTTTCATCTTTTTCCACTTGCAATAGGTTAACAATGGCCGTCCCCTTGGCAGTACGCCCAGCCTCCGGTAATTCATACCCTTTAAGCCGATACATTCTGCCTCTGCTAGTGAAGAACAGGAGATTGTGATGGGTTGTCGCCACAAAGAGATGTTCAACAAAATCTTCCTCTTTGGTTCCCATCCCGGTTACACCCTTACCACCCCGCCGCTGACTGCGATAGGTGTCGACAGGCAAACGTTTAATATACCCCTGGTGAGTCAGGGTAATTACAATATCCTCTTCAGCAATAAGGTCTTCCATATCCATCTTAGATACGTCACTGGTAATTACGGTACGCCGTTCATCGGCAAACCGCTTTTTGACATCCAGCAGCTCTTCTTTAATGATATTCATGACCTTACCCTCGTCGGCCAGCACAGCTTCCAGCCATTCGATAGTCTCCATGATATCCTTGTATTCATTCTCAATTTTTTCACGTTCAAGACCGGTTAAGCGCTGGAGGCGCATATCTAAAATAGCCTGGGACTGCTTCTCACTGAGGTCAAATGCATCTATTAACGCATTTTTAGCAATTTCCGGGGTTTGCGACTGCCTGATCGTCTTAATAACAGCATCCAAATGATCAAGGGCAATTTTTAAGCCTTCTAAAATGTGAGCTCTAGCCCGGGCTTTATCCAGCTCAAACTTTGTCCTGCGCACAATGACAATTTTTTGATGCTCGATATAGTGGTGGAGAACCTCTAACAGATTGAGGACTTTCGGACGTCCATTAACAAGGGCCAACATATTAACCCCGAAAGTATCTTGCATTTGGGTATGTTTATAAAGCTGATTTAACACAACATCAGCGTTAGCGTCACGCCTTAGCTCAATAACTACCCGCATACCCTTCCGGTCGCTCTCATCCCTGAGATCGGTAATACCTTCGATAGTCTTGTCCCGAACAAGGCCGGCAATATTTTCAATCATTCTGGCCTTGTTAACCTGATAAGGTAATTCAGTAACTAAAATACGCTGCTTCCCACTGGACATGTTTTCAATCCTGGCCTGGGCCCGGATTTTGACACTACCCCGGCCGGTTGTATACGCCTGGCGGATACCCTCACGGCCAAGGATTAACGCGCCCGTAGGAAAATCAGGACCTTTAATCGCCATCATTACTTCGTTGATTGTCACTGCCGGGTTATCAATCATCATGATCAGGCCGTCAACCACTTCTCCCAGGTTGTGGGGAGGAATGTTAGTAGCCATGCCAACAGCAATACCGGATGAACCGTTAATCAATAGATTAGGCACTTTTGCCGGCAATACTGACGGCTCTTTTAAAGATTCATCATAGTTAGGGACAAAATCGACTGTATCCTTTTCGATATCAGCCAGCATTTCTTCAGCAATCCGCGACATACGCACTTCCGTATAACGCATAGCTGCCGCGGAGTCGCCGTCAACAGAACCAAAATTACCATGGCCGTCGACCTGCATATAGCGGGTAGAAAAATTTTGCGCCATTCTGACAATGGCATCATATACCGAGGAATCACCATGAGGATGATATTTACCCAAAACTTCGCCGACGATACGCGCTGACTTTTTATATGGCTTATTGGCAGCCATCCCCGCTTCGTGCATAGCATAAAGTATCCGCCGGTGAACAGGTTTAAGGCCATCGCGAACATCAGGCAATGCCCTCATAACAATTACACTCATCGCATAATCGATATATGAATTTTTCATTTCGTCTTCAATATTGATAGGTAATACTTTACCTAACCCTATATCCAAACCATCTTCCACAAAACCACCTCAATACTCGACATCTTACTATATTTTCCCCACATATGCAAAAAAATCCTGCAAAAATCATAATTGCAATAAAAAGTATCTATTAACCATGGACCTGTAACCGATATTCACTGTGTTCATATACTAAACGTGAAAAAGAAAAACCGTCTTATTATATAACAGGAGGCATGTACTTATGAGCATCTTTTATGTATTATTACTCGGCTTGGCAGTCAGTATTGACGCTTTTGCCGCTGGCGTGGCTTACGGCATAAAATCAATAAAAATGCCGGCAAACTCACTGGCAGTGATTGGTGTAATCACTGCCCTCTGCACCAGTACGGCAATCACTCTTGCCTATTACTTAGGTTCATTTATCAATACCTCACTGGCAGTCGCCGCCGGTTCATTGCTTTTAATTGCTATCGGAGCCTGGAACATATTTCAGGAATATATTACTAAAAATAAAAAATTACAAGGAGCCTCAACCGATAATCCATCCTTAAAACTCCGTATTGGCCGTATTGTTATCAGTATTATGAGCGACCCGGAGACTGCTGATATTGACCGCTCCCGTTCTATCAGCCCGTCTGAAGCCATATTACTCGGCTTAGCTTTAGGGATTGACAATATGGTTGCAACTTTTGCTGCTGCCCTAATCAAGCCACTTCCCCTCTATACCCCGGCAATCATGGCTTTTATTCAAATGCTGCTGATTGCTGTGGGAATTAGCGCCGCGTCCCGCCTAATTTCTGATGACCTAAGAAAACGGTTTCCTTATGTTCCTGGTGCAATCTTAATCATCCTTGGGATTATACGCCTGGTTTAACCAGGTATTTTTTATTTCCTTTATTTTGCTTAACAAATTATTGTTTTAATACTAAAATAAGGATATAACAAGGACACGATTAGGAGGTTCCATCATGACGTATCAAATTCTAACAATTAACCCGGGATCAACCTCGACTAAAATCGGCTTGTACCAGGATACCAAAGAAATATTTTGCCAGAATATCAGCCACAATGCCACAGACATTGCTCAATTTTCTAGTATTACTGATCAGATACAGTTTCGTCTGGAAAGCATAAATTCTTTTCTGACCTGTCAAAATGTCAACCCTGCCGATTTTTCAGCAGTTGTCGGCCGGGGCGGCCTGTTAAAACCTATGGTAAGCGGTACTTATCAAATTAATGACTGCATGCTGGCGGATTTGCAGCATGGCCGCTACGGAGCCCATGCCAGTAATCTTGGTGCTATTCTGGCCGACCTTATCGCTAAACAAGGCGGCTGCCCCGGCTATATTGTCGATCCTGTAGTTGTTGATGAACTGGCACCGGTAGCCCGCATTACAGGCCGGCCTGAGATAAGCCGCAAAAGTATTTTTCATGCCCTTAACCAAAAAGCTGCTGCCAAACGTTTTGCTAAAAGTATTAATCGCTCCTACAAAAGTCTTAATCTGATTGTGGCCCATCTTGGTGGCGGAATTTCAGTAGGCTGCCATGCATTTGGTGAGGTTTTAGATGTGAATAACGCACTTGATGGCGAAGGACCTTTTTCACCGGAACGGGCCGGAACATTGCCTGCCGGACAACTTGCGGAGAGAATTATTGCTGAAAAACTGGATTATAAAGCGATCGCCAGACTATTAGCCGGCCAAGGCGGTCTGGTAGCGTATCTGGGTACGAATGATGTACGCGAGGTTGAACACTGCGCTGCTGCCGGTGATAAACAAGCTGCACTTATCTATCAGGCAATGGTTTATACCATTGCCAAAAGTATTGCTGCTGCTGCCGTACCGGTCTGCGGCAAAGTGGATCATATTATTCTGACAGGCGGCATTGCCTACTCAGAACAGCTGACAAGCAAGCTAAAAGAATATATCGGTTTTATTGCCCCGGTTACGGTCATGGCTGGTGAAAACGAATTACAGGCTCTGGCTGAAGGCGCTTACCGGGTTCTAACTGGTGAAGAATCAGCCCGGGAATACAGCTCATAAGAAAGACTCGGCTTGTACCAGAGTCCTCAGGATTACGGCAGCAGCAGCCGCTGCCCTTTAGGGTTGGCGTCTTTACTTATGATTGGATAATGATATAGATTCGGATATAACAGAATCCCCCTGATCGCAGGCCTAGCCTGTTATCAGGGGGATTTGTTTACAAGTCCCAGACAGATACAATCTTATCATCAGTACACCGGACAATCTTATCCCGATCATTCAGCTTTGTCTTTAAATCCACCTTGCCGCCCCATAATTCGGCGATGTATTTAATCGTCTCTTTAGCATAATTCATTTCTAATTCCCGCCCGTCATAAACGTGCTCAAGGATTAATACTCCGTTTTCCACACCTTGAGGATTTATTTCCGGCACCATACCCAAACCCACCGCATTTGCTAATTCATCCCTAATTATTTTCCAGCCTTCTTCATCGGCTACCTCGGATACGATAATATCAACACCACGCGCCTTATAATTAAACAAAAACATCTCTTCGCATAACTGCCTGTTTAGATATCTTCTCAGGAAGGACTGATCGCGCTCTTGCGCACGTATCTCAAATATTTTTTCCCGCCCCACGGTTTTGTCAAGATATTCAAAGATTTTAAAACCTATAAAATAAGGGTTAATACTACCTTCAAACGGCCTGATAACCATATTATGGCGTTGTAGAAATTCAAAATGCAGCCCCTGCTCCAGCTTCATTTGATTGAGCAGCAGATAATGCCAATAACTTGCCCAGCCCTCATTCATTATTTTGGTCTCCATTTGGGGCAGAAAATAAAAGGTTTCTTCTCTAACTATATTAATTAAATCCTTTTCCCAATAGGTCAGTTTTCCACGTTCACTTAAATAGCTCAGCAAATCACATTTTAGCCGCTCTGGAACCTCATCGGTCTTCTCCTGCGCCAGCTCAATCCGACTTGGCAGTTTACCCTCACCGGTTCGTCTGACCTGAAATCTAAGGGCATGAGCAGCATCAAGTATGCGTTCCACTTTTTTGGGACCGATACTGGGATCGGCAATATAATCCCGTACCCTGCCGGCATGGCTTTTAAACATTTCAACCGTCAGTTCAGCCCGGGTATTTTGTTTAAATAAACGATTATTTTTAAAAAAGTCATTATGGCCATATACATGAGCAATCGTCAATATTTGAAGAAGAAGGGTATTATCCTGCATTAAATAAGCAAGGCAGGGATCTGAGTTAATTACCATTTCATAAGGCAAACCGGTCAAATTATAACTGTAAAAGGTTTTTTGCCGTTCATAGGTTTTACCAAAACTCCAGTGGGGATAATGGGAAGGCATACCAACATAGGCTTCATAACACAACATATCCTCATAGCTGCAAAGCTCAAATTGCTGTTCATAGCAATCCAGATTATTTTCCTTAACTACTATTTCAATCTGATCATTCCAGTTTTGCAAATCATTAATCGTATAGTCTGCCGGCATTAATCCTCACCTCCGGTGGCTGACCCGGTTTCTGTTTCTTTTTCCAGTACCCTTCTGAAAGCCGGCCAGATGTCATCCTTACTGCCCATAGAGACAATAATAAAGTTTTCATCTTTAACTTTTTGCTCTAATTCGCGCCGAATTGTTGCTCCGTAACCGTAGTTGGCAAGTATCTCCACATAACCAAATAAATTACTTACACTTGCTAACTCCCTTGCTCTGTCGATCGTTCTCGGATTATCTTCTGTCCAGTTATCACCATCTGTGCAATGAAAACAATAGATATTCCAAACAGTAGGGCTGTAACGCTGTTCAATAATCTCAAGTGCTTTTGCATAACCGCTTGATATCATGGTACCACCGGATTCGCCATGATGAAAAAACTCCCGTTCATTGACTTCTTTGGCTTCTGTGGTATGAGCGATAAACACTACCTCTACATGCTCATACTTCCACCGCAGAAACTGGTACAACAAAAAATAGAAACTGCGGGCCAAATATTTCTTACTTTGATCCATAGAGCCGGAAACATCCATGATACAAAAAACTACTGCATTTGAATGCCGCCGGATATCTTCCTTAACCCGGAAGTAACGCAGGTCATCTTCGCGAAACGGCACTCTGGCCCGCACCTGGGAATGATCATCTGCATCAGGTTCTATATATACTTTTTCCCGGATAAGACCTTGCTGGCGTTTGAGCTTTTCTACCATTGTGCGCTTCTTTGCTAAACGCGGCGGAATCCCTTTGCGTTGATAACCGGCCTTTTTAAATTTATATTCAGACTCCTGCAAAGCAAATTTTTTTCGCTCAAGATCCGGCAGTTTAATGTCCTCAAACATGTAGTTAATAATTTCGTCCATGGTTATTTCAATCTCATAGATGTCCTCGCCCTGTTCACTGCCTGCCTGCCCAATTCCCTTTTCCTGCTGGTTATTACGGCCAATCACCTGGCCACGCTGTTCTTTGCCAGTGCCGCTGGCTGTTCCGCCATTGTTTTTTCCATAGATAAACTGATATTCTTTGATACCTCTGACCGGTATTTTGATTTTCTTATTTTTGCTTTGACCAATGATACTTTCATCAGCAATAATTTCTCCCATATTGCGCTTAATAGCATCTTCCACCAGTTCCCGATGGCGTTTGCGATCATATTGAGAGCGGTCTGACTGGCCGGTACGCCCTTCTTTAAAAATTGCCATAGGTCACCTCCCGCTTCCCCACTAGTCCTTCCACAGATTATTAGCGGCATATTTTAATACTACATTGCAGCAATGCGGGCAATAACCATTATCTTGCATGGCTTCGACCATAGCATTAAATTTGCTGTCCTGTTCTTTATCCCGTACCCTGGATTGAGTAATAATCCGGGAAAGTTCTTTCACAGAAGCTGTCAGCTTCTTTTCGATAGCTTCTTTCAGGGGTTCATAGCTTTCATATTCAATTTTTCCGCCCCCTCGCATTACGGAAAACATATAGGATGTAACATCCTGTCTAAATCCCTGGGCAGCTGTACCGGTAATTCCGATCTGCTCTTCAATGGATTGTAAAAATTTAATATCAGGTTCAAGCTCTTCCCCGGTACTTTTATCTTTTAATTTAGTAGCATTAACATAGGCCTCAGCATGATCAAGATAATTATTAAACAAGCTCTCTGCTTGTTCCCGGTAACCATGGATAAAGGCTTTAGTTACTTCTTTCTCCAGAATTTTATTGTATTCTTTTTTAACAGTATCCTGAAGGAAACCGAGATACTTTTTCTTTTCATCATCAGCAATCGCCAGTTCTTTGGTTGCTTTTACCATTGTCTCAATGACAGCAATTGGATTAATGCAATTAAATTCTGATTCGGATAAGGTAGTATCAAGGGCTTTCATGATAAAACGCGTGGAAATGCCGGACATGCCTTCACGCGGTGCTTCATCCCGCAGTTCAAATATATCAATTTTCTTAGTTGATCCTTTTTCAACAATCTCATCACCATTATAAATTTTTAACTTAGTGTACGCATCGACCTTGGCTGAGGGTGTCAACCGGGTAAGAATTGCAAACATAGAAGCAACCTCAATCGTATGCGGGGCAATATGAGCATTAAAACTACTATTTTTCAATACTTTGCGGTATATCTTGACTTCTTCGTCAAGTTCCAGGCAATAAGGTACCTCAACTTTGACAATCCGGTCAAGAATTGCTTCATTGGTGTGATCGGATTTAAACTTGTTCCATTCTGCTTCATTGGAGTGGGCCAGAATAATGCCGTCAAAATAGATCATTGCGCCTTTACCGGGAGAGGGAATTGACTTTTCCTGCGTAGCAGTGATCATGGTGTGGAGATATTCCACATCATTTTTAAAAACCTCGATAAACTCTACAACCCCTCTGTTACCTACGTTAAAAGCACCGTTAAGAGATAATACCCGTGGGTCATCCTCAGGATAAAGATCAAGTTTGGAGATATCAACAGATCCTGATAGCACAGATGTATCCTGATTATTGGGATCAACCGGCGGCACCACGCCAATACCTTTGCGCGAGCGGATAGAGAATTCAGATGTTGTTACCGGGAATTTCTCAAACTCGCCCTGATATTCATTTTTAAGCCGATACCGGCAGCTAGGGCACAAATCTCCTTCAATTTTGATTCCCAGCATTTCTTCAAACTGCGGCCTTAGGTGTTTGGGTATAAGATGAAGCGGCTCTTCCCGCATTGGGCAGTCTTTAAGAACATAGACCGGCGGACTCATTTCCAGTGCCTGTTTTAATGCTTCCATAATCGATGATTTCCCGGCACCAACCGGACCAACCAAATATAAAACCTGCCGGGACTCTTCCCCTTTCATTGCCGCCGAATGGAAGTAGCGCATGATTTTCATAATACTTTTATCAATGCCAAAAAATTTATTTTGAAAAAAACTGTAACGTTTTAGAGTATCGTTGCCATAAATCCTTTTCAACCGGGGATTTTCTTCAGTTTGGATTGTATCAACCCCCGATTTTGCAAGCAGTTCAAACATCCGCTGATGTGACAGTACTGCCAAACCAGGGTTTTCTTTAACGATTGTCAGATAATCTAATAATGTCCCCTCAAACTTGTATTGTTTATGGTCATCCCGATCTTGTTTGATTAATTTCTCAAAATCATAGGCCATTATTACATGCCCCCTTTTTGTTTTATAAAAATTTTATTCAGATAATATTATAATTTTTTAAATATTCGTTTGTGTTATGTCATATAAGAGAAGAACCTGCTTTTTACTAATTTATTATCTTCACAAAAAAATTGGGCCTGTCTTAATAAAAAAAAAGCAATTGATGGATCTAAATCCCATCAATTGCTATATTATTTTTTATTCATTATTTACTCTTTAACTTTTCACCCACAAAAATCATACCGATAATATGTCCATGTTTATCTTTCAATGGCTCATAATTGACAATACACCACTGACGCATTACCGTTGCCCGTCCAATATATTCGGTATCCCTTTCAAGTACTGCTTTTTCAACATACTTCGCTGCTGATGTACCAATAGCCCGGCGGCCTGATTTTGTAGTTACTGTTGTGGCGATCCGGGTATTGCCTTGGAAAACAGTAAACGATGCACCGACCTTTTGTGCGATTTCATCAACAAGCTGATCATTGTTATTTATGACTACATTACCGGCTGACAATTGTTTATTATGATTTATGGATATAATTCCATGTTGTATTAATAATGCCCGCGCTTTATCCAGTTTATCTTTAATCCTTTTTCTAGTAACCTCATCCACAGCAATAAACTGCGCTGTCATTTCCTCCATACTTTGGGCCATGCCATCAAGCTCATGGGCTGATGTTGCAATTTTTTCAATTGTTGCAAAGACCTCCTCACTCGCAGCATTAATTTCCTGACTGGCGCCCGAAAACTGACGGGAAATCGTAGTAATTTCTCCAATATTGACTGCGATATTCTCAATATCAGTTGCTACTCCTGCCGTATTCTTAGCCATAAATGTAACTTGTTCATTTAATTGCTGACTAATCGTAATAATGCGGTTTAATGCCGTTTCAGAGCCACCAGCCATCTCGGCTCCCTTATTGGCTTTATTAAGAGCATCCTCAATAGCTGCCACGGTATCAATTGTCTCCTGGCGTACGCCCTGTACCAGGCTGGTTATTTCTCCTGCCGATTTGCGTGAGCTTTCTGCTAAATTCCTCACTTCATCGGCGACCACGGCAAATCCTCGTCCCTGCTCACCAGCTCTAGCCGCCTCGATAGCGGCATTAAGGGCTAAAAGATTGGTCTGAGCCGCAATTGCTGTAATTACTTCAACAATTTGTCCAATTTGATTGATCCTTTCAGCCAAACCATGGATAGCTTTAACAGAGATATCCATCTGACTCTTAACCCCGCTCATAGTAACAATAGCCTCTTTAACCTGGCTGACACCTTCTATGGCACTGGAGTTTGCCTCTTTAGCAAGATCAACCGTGCGGGCAGCCAGACGGTTTGTATCCCTAACTTGTGTGCTGGCATGAGTCGCAGACTGACTGCATTGTTCTATATCCTGTACCTGACGACAAGCCCCGGCTGCAATTTCTCCCATATTCTCGGTAGTTTGCCGCATAGCTTCTGAAGTTTGTGTAGTATATTCAGACAGGTATTTACTGGCTGCAGATACTTTACCACTGATCTGAGTAATTTCACCTACTAAATCCGAGATCTTTCCCATTACATTATTAGTCGTCTGAGCCAATTGTCCAATTTCATCATGGGTTTGAATTGTCAGCTTTTTGCTTAAATCGCCACCACCTGCTGCCATTTCTCTCAAACTGGCCAATAATTCATGAACTGGGTTAGCTATAACTCTAGTAACCAATAGCGTCCAAATTATCAAAATTACAACCGAAACAATAATATATGTATTAATAATTGCCTGAAACTTGGCCGCAGATAGGATTGACATCAGCAATAAAATTCCCATCAAAGGAGCTATGCCTGTAAAAAATAGACAAATTGCCATTTTGCCATTAATACCTTGCGACCATTTTTGTAATTGTACCATTTTTGTAAGTCACTCCCTTCCAGTTTATTAACTACTAAATAATACCAGTTGATTTAATTAATTCGAGAAATTTCAGTAAATTCCTTCTATTTATATTCTTTATATGTTAAAAGTATCACAACTCATTTACTTTATTTACACAATCATTGCTTTTGGGGTTACTCTAAGCTCTCATCGCGTCACATCTGTCACTATCGGCATAGTATATAACGGAGGTGATCTAATTGGCCAATCTTATTAAAATTTCTCTGTCACGGCGGACATTGACGCTGATTAAGGACGGCAGAATTATTAAAACCTACCCTGTCGGCGTTGGTAAAGTATCTACCGCTACCCCAACAGGTAATTTTCTTGTTGTAAGTAAAGTATCCAATCCTGGCGGTCCATTTGGCGCCATATGGATGGGTTTAAATCAGCCCCATTACGGCATTCATGGTACTAATAATCCCGCGTCCATTGGCGGGGCTGTATCTAAAGGCTGTATCCGTATGTATAACCAGGATGCGTTAGAGCTGTCAAGAATGATCTCTGTCGGCACCCCGGTAACTATTCTTTATTAATCTGAATCACTTTTTTCTTGCATAGTTAACATTAAGGTTCTGAAATTGACATCTGCCCGCAGCTGTTCAAAAAAGTTAACATTAAAATCTCCGGGGACTGTGCCATTGGTAGTCCGGTAACTGTTGAAACCAATGACTACACCATGAATAATAGCGGTACTTTTACTGCCTTGCACTGGTATACCTTTAAACGGATTAAAATTTAGCGGCGCCACATAATAATTAAGTATTCCGTCACTATTGACCACCAGCCTATTGGGATCAAAACCATCAGCTGTAAATACGGCATCCGTAGGGGCTGCAGGCCGCAGGCCCCGGTCAGTTTCAAACCAGACGGTATATACACCTAAGGGAATAAGTCCTTCTGCTGAGATTGAAATACTGCCACCGCAATCATAACCACATATCTCGCCACTGGCTGTAGCCTGCACCCAGAAACCGGCATCGACGGCAGCCGGTTTATTAGCAGGCAATATATTAAAATTGAGCTGACAACAACCCTGCAGTTTATCTGTTTTTCTGTCAGTCATTACACATCTCCCTTTCCTGGAATATTATGTTGATGTATTATATGCCCTGCTTCCGGCAAATGCTAAAAACACTTCACAATTGTGACAAATATTGTATAATAATACATAAATTAATTATTGTCAGCCAGGAGGAAGCTTATCATGTCAGAAACATTAGGGAAAAGCGCGGCCAAAATTCAGTCAGAACTTAATAAATATGGACTTGAGCTTAAAGTCGTCACAATGCAGGAAACTACCCGTACTTGTATTGAAGCGGCTAATAGTATTGGCTGTGAGGTAGGGCAAATTGTCAAATCAATGATTTTTCAGGGAAAAACCAGTGGCCAGCCTGTGCTGATTGTCGCTAGCGGCAATAATCGTATTAATGAAAAAAAGATGAAAGGATATCTGGGAGAAGCGGTATCCCGTCCAGATGCTAAGTATGTTCAGGAAACCACAGGCTTTGCGATTGGCGGGATTCCACCTGTCGGACATATCAACAAGCTTACGTGTTTTATTGACGCGGACTTGTTTCAGTACAATGAGATTTGGGCAGCAGCGGGTACGCCATTTGATGTATTTTGTCTTTCACCCCAGCAATTATTAGCAATTACTCAAGGTAAAATTATTGATGTAAAATAAACTGCCGCTGCAGCGGAATTTGTTCTAATATAAGAAAAGACTTGGCTTGTGCCAAGTCTCTCAGGCGCCGGCAGAAGCCGCCTGTGCCCTTTAGGGTAGGTACTCTTAGTTTTACAGAATTTATTTATGGTGGATATATAAAACTCCCGCTGGACAATGCCAGCGGGAGTTTCTGCCTGTAATCAGGATTTAAGCCATTTAATAATTGTCGCGCCCCATGTCAAACCCCCGCCAAAACCAACCAAAGCAATTACATCCCCGTTCTTTATCCTGCCGCTTTTAACCCCTTCATCAAGAGCAATCGGGATTGACGCCGCCGATGTATTGCCGTACTTGTCAACATTAACAATAACCTTATCCATAGGCAAGCCTAAGCGCTTAGCCGCTGACTGGATAATTCTCATGTTAGCCTGATGTGGTACAAGACAAGTAACATCTTTGGCAGTAAGCCGGGCATTTTCCAGAGCTTTATTTACAGTTTCCCCCATTACTTTAATGGCAAATTTAAAAACCTCATTGCCGTCCATTTGGGTGTAATGAAGCCTTTGGGCGATAGTTTCTGCAGTTGCAGGCAAGCGCGAACCACCGGCAGGCACTCGTAACAGGTTACCGCCATTGCCATCTGCGCCTAAATCAAGACCAAGGATTCCATATCCAGGCTCTGTCTCACCCAAGACAACCGCACCGGCTCCATCACCAAACAAGATGGCTGTATTACGATCCGACCAATCGGTAATTGTCGATAAAGCTTCTGCCCCAATAACTAGAACTTTTTTATAAGTGCCTGTTTTAATAAAAGCACTGCCTGTAGCCATTCCGTATACAAATCCTGAACATACTGCCGTTAGATCAAAAGCAGCTGCATTATTCGCTTTAATGTTATCTTGTACTAAACAGGCAACCGATGGGAATTGCATATCAGGAGTAACAGTTCCAACAATAATTAAATCAATCTCCCCGGCGCTAACCCCGGCATCCAGCAAGGCTCTCTCGGCTGCCTTGGTGGCTAAATCTGATGTTGCCTGCCCCTCAGATACAACATGACGCTCACGAATACCTGTACGTTCGGCAATCCACTGATCTGAAGTATCAATAGTTTTTTCTAAATCAAAATTGGTAATAATTTTTTCTGGAACATATGAGCCTATCCCTAAAATTCCCACAGATATTTCATTCACAAAACGGGCCTCCTCATTTCATGCTTCCTGCCGCTATTACCTAGCTGTGAAATTATTATACCACAATAAATTCACATATAATACCTAGAATTAGTACCTGGCTATAAATTTTTACGCAAGCGCCACATTTTTATTTCAACAAATAATTTTCTCTTTTTGATTTTATAGTTATACTAATCCCTGCTTTCACAGGCAGGATTACGGCTATGTATTGTATAAAATTACATGCATTAAGCCTTTTGCGTTTACTCTATATAAGGACTTATTTTTAAAGGCTCAGTATGGATTGGAAAACAAGGAATAAAGGGGTATTTATTAATGAAAATTGGTGCCCGCATTATAAAAACAGGGATTGCAGTAACTATCACTATGTATATTTGCAAACTTCTTAACCTTGAGCCTGCCTTTTTTGGTGCTGTCTCCGCTGTGATAAATATGCAGCCCTCTATCTTTCTATCGGTAAAAACAGCTCAGGATCAAATCCTGGTACATATTCTCGGAGTAACCACCGGCCTTACTTTTGGTTACTTGGTCGGAGGCAACCCAATGGTTATGGGCTTCATAACCATACTGCTGATATCTTTACACATCAAATTTAACTTTCAAAGCAGTATAACGATGGGAATCATTGCTGCATTGTTTGTCTTAAGCTCCAGTGCCGAACAATTTATTCCCCATGCCCTTACCAGATCAGGCGTAATATTTATTGGCTTAAGCGTAGCCATGATTACTAATATTGTCCTTTGGCCGCCCCGTTATCAGCAACAATTTAAGGAGAAACTGGAAGAAAGTAATAAAGCGGCTATTTTATATTTTTGTCAGGCTATTCAGGACTATGTACAACTCGACAAGTTAAAACCGTCTCTACATCCGGAACAGAAAGATGAGGTTCACAAACTCAATAAAGAGACACGTAAGTTATTGGAATTTCTTAACCGTGAAGGTGATTTATTACATATCGGTAAAGCGGAACAGACAAACTGGTTTACCATTACCGAAAAATTTATTGATTATAACCAGTCGCTGATAGGTAAAGCTGACCGGATTTACGAACTTCTACCGGCAAGATTTGACCGTCGACTGCAATCAGGGCTGCAGCCGATAAGTCCGGAATTTCAGGAAATTCTGGACATACTGGCAAGTGGCTGTATTACGATAACCAGAGTTAATAGCAAGTTACGCGCTATTATTATCGACAGGCAAACAGCAGTACCTGAGGAAATCAGCGAAGATTACTGGGAAAAACTCACACAGGCCATTGAGTTATGGCAGGCAACACTGGCAGGCAGTTATTATCTCCACCCTCTACTTGATGTAGCTGTAACTGCCAATGAAATTAAATGGGCCTCCCGTCAAGCTAAAAAGTTGCTATATGAATGTACTGCCAGCAAAATTAACTGAATAACCAGCTATAAAAAAGAAGCTGTACCTGACCGGTACGGCTTCTCGTTTTTATACGGCATTAAATATCCAGATTCCTTACTTTACTAGCATTATCCTCAATAAATTTTCTCCGCGGTTCTACTTTATCTCCCATAAGTACCGAAAAAATTTCATCGGCAGCAATGGCATCATCAAGGTCAACTCTGAGAATAGTTCTAGTTTCCGGATTCATAGTTGTTTCCCATAATTGTTCAGGATTCATCTCTCCTAACCCTTTATACCGCTGAACATTAATACCGTCCCGGCCAATTCGGGTCAACAAAGTATCCATTTCGGCATCACTGTAAAGATACCAGCTCTCCCGGCCTTTTTTAACAAGATATAGGGGGGGCTGGGCAATATATACATGTCCGCTTTGGATGAGTGGCTGCATGTGGCGATAGAAGAAGGTTAACAATAAAGTACGAATATGTGAACCATCGACATCCGCATCTGTCATAATGATAATTTTACCATAACGTCGTTTTTCAATATCAAATTCTTCGCCAATTCCATTGCCAAAAGCAGTAATCATCGCCCTTATTTCTTCATTATTGAGGATTTTATCCATCCGTGCTTTCTCTACATTCAGAATCTTTCCGCGCAACGGCAGAATGGCCTGGAAACGCCGGTCCCGTCCTTGTTTTGCAGAGCCACCGGCACTATCTCCTTCTACCAGATAGATCTCTGTTTGGTCAGGATCCTTAATTGAACAATCAGCCAGCTTTCCTGGTAATGAGCTTGATTCAAGGGCACTCTTACGCCGGGTCAATTCACGCGCTTTACGGGCAGCCTCACGAGCCCGCGAAGCGGTAACCGATTTTTCGATAATTTTTTTAGTAACAGCCGGATTCTCTTCAAAAAATTCATTAAGACCTTCAGAGACAATACTGTCAATAATCCCTCTGACTTCACTATTACCCAGTTTAGTCTTAGTCTGTCCCTCAAACTGCGGCTCTTGTATCTTTACACTGATAACAGCGGTTAAACCTTCACGGACATCTTCGCCACTTAAATTCTCATCATTATCTTTAAGCACATTGAATTTACGGGCAAAATCATTAATTGTCCGGGTCAGGGCTATTTTAAATCCACTTAAATGGGTTCCGCCTTCCTGGGTATTTATATTATTAACAAAAGAATAAATACTCTCCACATAACCATCGTTATACTGAATGGCAATCTCCGCCAGGGTAGTTTCCTTGGCGCCATTTAAATAAATCGGTTTATGGACAACATCCCGGCTTTTATTTAAATGCTCAACAAAAGAAGTGATTCCGCCTTCATAATAAAACTCCTTCTTTACTTCAGTTCGCTCATCCGCAATGGTTATCGTTAACGTTCTGTTTAGAAAAGCCAGTTCCCGTAAACGGTTTTTTAAGGTTTCAAAACTGTATTCGGTTTCCTCAAAAATCTCTTTATCAGGTTTAAAACAAACTTTAGTACCAGTCTCACTGGTTTCACCAATTACAGTAAGTTCTTGTACTGTAATTCCCCGTTCAAAACGAATGAAGTGAATTTTACCATTTCTTTTTACTTCCACTTCCATCCATTCGGACAGCGCATTTACTACCGATACACCAACACCGTGAAGACCACCCGAAACTTTATAGCCTTCACCGCCAAATTTACCGCCGGCATGCAATATAGTAAGCACAACCTCAACAGCCGGTCTGCCGGTTTCATGCATATCAACCGGAATCCCACGGCCATTGTCAGTAACAGTTATACTATTATCATTATGTATAGTTACCTCAACCCTGTTACAAAATCCTGCTAATGCTTCGTCAATACTATTATCGACTACCTCATACACCAAGTGATGAAGCCCCTTGGACGAAGTACTGCCAATATACATACCAGGACGTTTACGAACAGCTTCCAAGCCTTCCAGAACTTGAATCTGCTGCGCACCATAATTACCGTTAACTGTTGTATCATTCATATCTGCCATAAAATTTAACCCCCGTATTCCTCATCTCCGACCGATAAATGACCAGCTCTTTTTTTTAGTGTTTGTGACGATATAGCTGAAAGATAAACAATTTGGTCGGTTATAATAAAGCTCTTTGCACTATTATCGGATATATCAATAACTTTATTTAGCGATTTGATCTTTTTCAGATATTGTTCTGTTGCATTTGAACTAGATATCTTTAAATCAAAAATAGCAATTACATTACGTAAAGGAATAGCTGTATCAGCGCCCAGGTGCAGAAACATATTTTTTCCTCCTGACTTTTTCCGCAAGTCGCACTTTAATTTTTCCAATTACTGTATCAATTGTGCTTTGATTTATCCTATCTGGTGTAATGCCGGTCATAAGCATTACTAAGACAGCCTCATTCAGCTTGTCCCAGCCTGGTTCAAACAAGGCACGGATCAGTTTATGTACCAGCCCTTTTTTTGTGGCATGGAATTCCCGCGGACTACAGGCAACAAACTGACAAGTATCAAGATAACTAAGCCAGGGAGCCTCCTTTAGTAACTTAATGAGAGACTGTATTTTTTCCTGTTTATGTTCAATACTACAGGCTGTACAAAAATCCTGGGCCGGAGGCAATAGGACACTGCAGTTTTTACAAGCCTTCCAGCCTTCTTTTTGTTTGGTTTTAGTAATAGCGGTTTGCTTAATTAACACATAATAGCATTTCTTCCGAATGCTATCATCCTGAATGACTTCTGTTGTCTGCCAAATATCAGCTAATTCATCAGCTGTAAGTTTTGTTGGCTGCAAAATAGCAATATTTTCTCCATCGTCTTGTTGATTCTGGTATTTTTTTAAATCTCCTGCCTGAAATCTAATATCACAAATTAGTTTTTCATTTAAAAATTTATTTATTTTATCCATAATTACCGGTTTAAGCATCATTAAATGATGGCTCCACACAGAATTATTCACAGCTAAAAATAAAATATTCCGTTCCACTGAAATCGGCCAGGAGTGGCTGGATATCTCCTCACCCACAATCTCCTGCCAATGAACGATTACAGACTGGGCATTATATTTTTTGGTCAGCCCCATTGATTTAAGCGTAACCGGCAATACATCTTTTAGCTTAAACAATTATATCACTCCGTTACTGTACCGCCTGATACCCGGTAAAATTTTCCCAGCTTTGCTTCAGAAAAGTATTGTTCGTCAGCTGCAGTGATAAAGGTCTGAACACGTTCCCTGATAAATAAGAGTAACTCAGAACGGCGCCCGGCGTCAAGTTCACTCATGACATCATCCAATAATAAAATAGGGTATTCTCCTGTTTCTGATTTTATAAACTCTAATTCAGCCAGTTTCAGAGCTAATACCCCTGTACGCTGTTGCCCTTGAGACCCAAAATTACGCATATTTTTGCCATTGACTGAAAATATTAAATCATCCCGGTGGGGACCAATGCCTGTGCTGCCACTCATAATATCCTGTTTACGCTGCCGGTGCAACTGTTCATGATACCAGCCGCTTAGATCTTCAATTTTATCATGTTCCGAACCATTTAAAAAATATGCCACAGTTAAATTCTCACGACTGGCTGTGATTTTACGGTGATGGAGATTAGCCAGCATTGTCAGCTTTTTAACTGATTCCAAACGTTTTTTTATAATACCGGCGGCAGCTCCGGCTAATTGTTCATCCCACGGATAAAGCATCTCACTGCCGGCTTTTCCCTCGCGGATTTTTTTTAGCAGGTTATTTCGCTGGCCAAGTATCCGGTTATAGCTTAGCAGCTGCCGATAGTAGGCCGGATTGGCCTGAGATATCTCATTATCCAAAAAGCGCCGACGTAAAGCCGGCGCTCCTTTTATTAACAACAAATCTTCTGGCGAAAATAATATGGCATTCAGTGAGCCAACAAGCTCCCGTGCCGGCATGGGGTTACTGTTATATAGTATCTCCTTATTTTGGCCGGTTATAAGCTTGATTTTTAGAGAATTTTCCATATCCTGTCTGCTAAAAATAACCTCGACCGAAGCGGCGGCTTGTTCCCAGCGAATTAATTCCTGATCCGTATTGGTGCGGTGAGAGCGCCCCATTGCTGAAAAATACAGAGCTTCTAACAAATTAGTTTTGCCCTGCGCGTTTTGACCAACAAAGATATTAATATTTGCCGTAAAGTCAATACCAATATTTACATAATTACGGAAATTACGCAATAAAAGCCGATTTACTCTCATACCTCACCTGTAACTATTCTCCAACTGCCAATATCTTTAATTACAATAATATCACCAGGTCGAACCTTTTTGCGGCGCTCAGTAATAATTGTGCCGTTAAGAGTAATCATTTGATTCTCAATAAAAGGTTTGATGTGAGCACCATTATCAATGATACCTGCCCATTTTAGCAACTGGTCCATATTTATTTCCGGGGTATGTATTTCGATTTCTTCCATTAGTTTTCCTCCGTATAGACACTTTTTTCCGCAATTAGCTTGTACGTACCGGAGTGATAATATAGGTATAATTTTCATCATTAACAGGTTTTATACTAGCCGGGCTAAGTGGCGTATTTAATGAAAAATGAAGTTCCGGGGTGCCAATATTTTTTAAAATATCAGTTACATATTTGGCATTAAACGCAATGGTTATCTCGGTTCCGGTTGTAGTTACAGGCACTGTTTCATAGGCCTTACCAACATCTGGATTATTGGAGGTAATAATAACCTGATCATGATTAAATTGAAATTTAATCACATTATATTCACCGTCTTTAGCCATTAAGGAAACACGTTCGACTGCATCCATAAACAGGGCTGTATTAATTGCGGCTACTGTACCGAATTGCGGTGGTATTACGCGGTTATAGTCAGGATATTGTCCCTCAATAATTCTGGATTCCAAATAAACGTCTTCAAAACGAAAAGCTACCCTATTTTTTTCCCAGCAGATATTTACGTCAACCGGGAGTTCTGAAGATAATAGGCGGGCCAGCTCATTAAGAACTTTAGAGGGGATTACAATTTTAAGAGGATTGTAATTACTACTAATCGTTTCCAATATACTCTTTTTTAATGCCAGCCTGTGTGTGTTGGTAGCGACCATGCGAACGTCAGAGTCTGTCGATTCCAATAAGGCACCGGTAAAAATGGGACGGCTCTCTTCAGTGGCGCAGGCAAAAACTGTTCGTTTAATTAAATCGCGCAGCAGATTATCTTTGATAACCAAGGAATTCTCCGGGGCCGATTTATCAAATAATGGCTTTAGTACGGGGAATTCTTCTGCGGGCAGGCTGAGAAGGTTAAATTGTGAGGTACCTGCTGTTATCTTTATTGTCCGGTCTTCAGCAGATGAGGCTATTTCGACCGTGTCACCTGGTAATTTTTTTACCAGTTCCTGAAAGTAGCGGCAAGATAAGACAATCTGACCGGGAATATCAATTTGAGCATCAATAGCACAGCTGATGCCGATCTCATAATCGGTCGCTTGCAGCTCAAGTTTATTATTTTGGGCTGATATATGTATGCCGGATAAAATAGGAAGTGTCGCTTTTGCAGTTACAGCTTTCTGGACCGTCTGTACGGCATGATTAAGCTGGTCTTTAGCGCAGGTTATTTTCATGGGTAAGCCTCCTTGCATATTGTGTTTCATTAAAAATATTGAATTAGGCTGTAATATTATTATTATTTAACGCATATAGTAATAGAATAGCCGTAATAGTAGTAGGGGCTGTTGATATGTTGATAAATATGACGAGTCTTGATGGTATATGAAGTTTTGATGTTTATAATATGTCGATAAGTGTTATAAGGGTTATCAACATATCAACAGAAAAATTACTGGATAAGTTTATTAACATTTTGTGTACAGGTTAAACTTGTAGTTATACACAGGTTTATACACGCGTGCTTTGCACAGTGTAAATCCCTGGTTATGGTGCAGATCCTTTTCGTCCTGATTTGAGGTCGCCACCTTACATATGTCGAATATGCGTAGATGCCGGCCTCACCTGCCTAAAAATTATCTGCAAGCTAATCAGCAAATACTAGGACTCAATGCGCTTAATCAAATCCTTGAGTGTATTATTAAGTTTAGCATCCATATTTTTTTCACGACTAATTTTGTCATGGGCATGTATAACTGTAGTATGATCTCTGCCGCCGAATATTTCACCGATCTTAGGCAATGATGTTTCAGTCAGTTCCCGGCATAGATACATGGCAATCTGCCGGGGATAGGCCACATTGCGGGTACGTTTTTTGGCAGACATATCTTCTAACTTAAGTTTAAAGTGGCTGGCGACAACATCCTGGATAAGTTCTGCTGTAACTTGTTTGGGGCGGCCATTAGGAAAGATATCTTTCAGGGCTTCGGTTGCCAGATCAATGTCAATTGGCTGGTTATTGAGCGAAGCATAGGCAATAACCCTGATTAATGCCCCTTCAAGCTCGCGGATGTTATTTTCGATTCTGCTGGCAATATATACAACAACCTCATTGGGAACATTAAGGCTTTCCATCATTGCTTTTTTCCGTAACACAGCAATCCTTGTCTCCAGATCCGGGGTCTGAATATCTGTAATTAGTCCCCATTCAAAGCGGGATCTAAGCCGGTCTTCCAGGGTTTGAATTTCGCGGGGTGGCCGGTCACTGGAGATGATGATCTGTTTATTTGCTTCATGTAAGGTATTAAATGTATGAAAAAATTCTTCCTGAGTATGTTCTTTTTTTGATAAAAATTGAATATCGTCAACCAGCAGGACATCAATATTTCGGTATCTTTGCCGGAAGTTCTCAGGATTGCCGCTGATAATCGAATTAATCAGTTCATTAGTAAATTTTTCACTTGAAATATAGACCACTTTCATATTGGGATTGTTTTCTTTAATACGATGACCAATAGCATGCATGAGATGGGTTTTACCAAGTCCTACACCGCCGTAAATAAAGAAAGGATTATAGACTTGAGCGGGCGCTTCAGAAACGGCTAAGGAGGCCGCATGGGCTAATCTGTTAGAATTGCCGATAACAAAGGTAGAAAAAACATATTTAGGGTTTAGGATAAACTCATCTGCCGGGGGGAGATTGTAAAGCTGCTGGTTGCGGGCAGACCTTTTTTCTTGTTGGTTGGCTAATGGGGGAGAGGGAACCGGGGCTATCAATTGTGCCGGGGGCAGTGTGGCTGCCGCTTCCGGTATATCACTGATATCGTCAAGGTATTTAAGAAAATCATCAGGGGCAATATCATGATGAGCAGTTAGTGGTTCAGAATTAGGCTTGTATGTATCCTTCATTTCAGTAGAAATAATGGATTCAATATTAATATCATTTTCGGCTTCTTCTACAGCTGTTAATAAGGGGCTATCTTCAAGGCCTTCCATTTCGATATCCATATTGATGAGGATAATTTCAAAATCTTTATTAGCGGCAGCTTTTAAGGCAGCCTTAATAACAGGCAGATAGCGGCTTTCAAGCCACTCCTTGACAAATAGTTTGGGAGTGCCGATTTCTATGACTGTATCGTTAATGGATAATGGTATTGTCGACTTGATCCATGTTTCAAAAAGCGGTTTGATAAAAGCTTTTTTCATATGCACCAGGGCCTGTTGCCAAATGCTTGCCATATAAGCGGTATCCGCGCTCATTTTAGCTAATCAGTCCTTTCCTACAAAGTTTTCCACAAAATGTACGGATAATTAACATAAGTTATCCACAAAGATATCAACAACTGTGTATAAGTTTTATTCATTCGGTATTTAGGGCGAAAAAAAAATACAACGGCGGGACATAATAATCCCGCAACCGTGTATAATCAAGTTGTAAGACTTTGTGGACAAGTCTGTGAATAAGTCATGGTTTTTGTGGATAAGTCAGAAAAAATGTATATAAATCAACATTATCCCAAGGGGGTGTTGATAACTGCATAATTTATATTAACAAATCATGTGACAGTTATCAACAAGATATTTTCGACTATAGCCTAAAAAGATGAATTTTATCCACAGAACAACTAAATTGTCGATGTCAATATTCTTGACATGCAGCCTTGCGCTGGTCTATAATCTAAGCTAGTGAAATTTTGTGGATTTCAGTATATTGTTTTTCTCCGCTTGTTATAAGGAGGTGTTTAGAGATGAAACGTACTTATCAACCCAATACGCTATGGAAGAAAAGAACTCATGGTTTTCGTGAGCGTATGTCGTCCAACGGCGGCCGGCTTGTTCTGAAAAGAAGACGTGCCAGAGGCAGAAAAAAATTGTCAGCATAAGTAGGCCGCTTTCGTGGCCTATTTTTTCCATCAGATGGAGATGCTTGTAATAATAGTTCATTAATTATGAGCATCTCCAAAAAATAATTATAGAAACCGGATGATTACAATGGTCAAAAGGTTCACTCTGCCTAAATGCGGCAGACTATGTCAAAATAAAAGCTTTCAGGCAGTATACCGTTCTGGTAAGTCTTATGCCAATAAATTTTTGGTGTTGTATGTTTTGCCGAACCGTTCTGCCAAGCGCCGGATTGGTTTCGCTGCCGGCAAGCGTTTGGGACCTGCGGTTGTGCGCAATCGGTTAAAACGCTTGTTAAGAGAAGCGTATCGACTTCATCAGAGTGAGATAATTAATGGGGTCGATTTAGTTCTTGTTGCCCGCCAGCCGTTGGTTAAAGCTGGACTGGCCCCAGTGACTAAGGCTTTTCAGGAGTTATGTTCTAAAGCGAAGCTGATGACGGAAAAACTATGAAGAAGATTATAACCTATATTATTATCGGCGCTATAAAGTTTTACAGGCTGTTTCTATCGCCATTAAAACCACCTAGCTGCCGCTTTGTGCCTACATGCTCTGAGTATGCGTTAACAGCCATTGAAAAGTATGGGGTTGTCCGCGGTTCGGGAATGGCTATCCGGCGTATTTTACGCTGCCATCCGTTTAACCCAGGCGGGTATGATCCTGTTTAAATAAACAGCCAATTTTTGCAGGAGGGAAAATTTTTGGATTTTTTAAGCAATATTATGCAGAGTGCATTGACTTTCTTTTATAATATGACAACCAGTATCGGCTTTCCTAATTATGGGGTAGCGATTATTTTATTAACTATTGCGATTAAAGCGCTGATGTATCCGCTGACAGTGAAACAGGTAAAGTCAATGAAAGCGATGCAGGACATTCAGCCAAAAATGAAAGAGTTGCAGGAAAAGTATAAAGGGAATCCGGAAAAGCTTAATAAAGAGCTGGCTAATTTGTACAAGGAAGCTGGGGTAAACCCTTTGGCCGGTTGTTTGCCGCTGCTTGTGCAAATGCCGTTCTTAATTGCGATTTTCTTCGCCATCCGTGATTATCAGTATGCGCAGTTGCCACCTAGTTTCTTATGGTTGACAGACTTGGCTCAGCCTGATCCAACTTACATATTGCCTGTATTGTCGGCTCTCACTACCTACATTCAGCAGAAACAGACAACTACAGAGATGACTCAGCAGAATAAAATGATGTTGATCTTTATGCCCATATTTATTGGCTACATCAGTTTAACCTTCCCTGCAGGTTTAGTACTCTACTGGGTAGTAAGCAATATGTTCCAGATTGGTCAACAGTGGTTCATGTATCGTAATAATGCGCCGGTTGCTCGTGAGGAGGCACGTTAACTTATGAACGGTAAGCTTACATGTACAGAAAAGACTGGTAAAACAATTGAGGAAGCCATTGAAATGGCTCTGGCCGAACTAGGGGTAAGCCGTGACCGGGTTGACCATGAGGTGTTGGAAGTACCGAACAAAGGATTGTTTGGTTTTATCGGTTCTAAGCTTGCCAAAGTAAGAGTGTCTATTCGCCCTATTGATCCCGTGGATGAGGCAAAGGAGTTCTTAAAATCGGTTTTTAAGACTATGAAAATTAATGTCAGTATGGAGAGCGTGAACAATGAGGATCATGTAGTTATTAACCTCAGAGGTGAGGATTTAGGCATACTGATTGGCAAACATGGTCAAACGCTTGATGCATTGCAATATCTAACCAATCTGGCCGCTAACCGTGACGCTGATGAGCGCAGCCGGATTGTTTTGGATGTGGAAGACTATCGCAAGCGCCGGGCAGAAACACTGTCTCGTTTGGCGATGCGACTGGCTGATAAGGTTAAACGCCGGGGTGAGAGGGTAGTCCTTGAACCTATGAGTCCGCAGGAACGCAAAATCATCCATATGACTCTCCAGGGCGACAATCGTATTGTTACATACAGCGAAGGTGACGAACCCTATCGCAAGGTAGTTATTACGCTAAAACGATAAGTGCTAAAGCCGGGGCAATTGCTTCGGCTTTATTTTTACGCTTTAAAATTTAAAAATTCACGATGTAGACAAAAGCACTGTGCCGAAACTGTCCGGCACAGTGCTTTTAAGCAATAATTGTCCGCTCATAGGGTTGACCACAGTGGCAACGGGATTCGGGCGGGGCGTTGTCTGCGTAATCCTCAGATATGAAACCACAACCAATACAGCTTGTTTTAACCTTTGTTAAATAACATTTAGCAGCTTTGGCTTTACGGATAGCTGTTTCAACAGCGGATAATGAAGCTGTCTGCAGTGTGAAAGTACTGGTTTGGCAGCCATTTGGATCACAGTAGTTAATTATCAGGTTGTTGCCTGGGATTACCGTAGGCAAACCGGTAATTTGAGTATAGGGGATTATAAGCCAGCGGCAGTTTGTGTCTTCTGCCGGGTTGTCAACAAAGTAGATAGCATGGCTGGATATGATCAATGCCCCAGTCTCATTTACAAGTTTAGCCGGTATAATCAAATGAATTGTTTCGCCTAACCAGAGATTCTTAGGGACATGGGTTAATAATGTTTGTAATTCGGGTGATAATTCCGAAAAATGAGGATAAATTTCTATTAAGGGTAATGCCAGCGGGATATCGCCAAGGGTAACCGTGATTGCTGCTTTTTCGGCTGTAAATATTGGCAGTATTTCTACTATATTATTAACTTTACCCTTATATATTATAATAGACGGCATTTGGTCAACTGCCATTTTTATGGCTAGTTTTCCGCGTAATAAGACGTTTTCCAGATGCAGCCGCAGATTCTCCCGCCGGGAGCATCCTTTGAGGATAAGGCTATAATATTGGTGTTCACAGACCATATAGGCACCTCACTTTCACTCAATATTGTACACTGCTGGTAATTTATTGACAATATAAGAAAGTGAAAAAAGACTTGATTAATAAATCTGGTTAGGTTTATGATAAGACCATTGATGATGTATGCTCAGTGTAATAGGAGATGTTAATTTGGATTCAATCAGCCCGGAAATTATTCTGTTTTTACTTATCGTAGGATTTATTGCTGCATTTATTGATTCGGTCGTAGGTGGGGGCGGTTTGGTCTCTTTGCCTGCCCTTATGTTTACCGGTCTACCGCCAAGTGTGGTGCTTGGTAC